>JAHQWP010000212.1 GCA_029856235.1 Promethearchaeia archaeon | reverse complement strand
CACAATCCTACTACGCTTAATCGCCAAGGTTGGGATGTTGGAACTCAATATAGATCAGCTGTGTTTTATAAAGATGAGGAACAACGCTTATCAGCTATAAAATTAAAGGAAGAATTAGATAAATCTGGAAAATATAGAAAACCTATTGTTACTGAGATCGTTCCCGCTGCGGAGTATTATAAAGCAGAGGATTATCATCAAAAGTACCATGAAAAAAACAAAAAGTCAGTTTATTCTTCATAGGATCTCATAATTCTTATAAAAAATTAGGCGAATCATAACCAATTAATAAATACACTTTTTTTATGAACACGCTTAATTATTTTTATGTTAAATCATAGATTAATTGATCCACCCCGTGAACCCGAAAAGTTTGTCCAAAAGGCAGTTCAATTTTTACAAAAACATGCGATAAATAAAAAAGTGTTCTGTGCATTTTCTGGAGGTATAGATAGCTCCTTAACCTATCTTTTACTGAAAAAAGCAAAAATTAATACGATTCCAGTTTTTATCGATCATGGCCTAATGAGGATAATAAGGGGCGTTGAAGAACGGGAGTACATTAAAAAGATTTTTCCGGATGTCGTTGTATTAGACATAAGGGATACGTTTCTTCCAAAGATTTTCGGTGAAGGTGATGCAGAGGGAAAAAGGAAACTTTTCAAGGCTGCATATTCAGAAACTATAAGTAGAGTAATAAAAGAAGAAAATTGTGATCTTCTCTCGGATGGAACTATACTTCCGGATATAGAAGAGAGTTTTGGGTGCAAAATAACAGACTTAAAAGAAACTATGAGTCTCGAAGAAGAGGCTGCCCTATTGGAAAAGAATAAAACAGGCTTTGTAAAAAGTCAACATAACTTAGATATTGAATATGAAGTTGAGGCAACTATTCAACCAGTAGCCAGCCTCACCAAGAACGAAGTCCGAAATGTACTAGAATATTTGGAACAACCTTTAGAGTTGGTTTATCGGAAAGCTTTTCCAGGACCCGCTCTCGCAGCTAGAATTATTGGTCCTGTTTCTCAAGACAATCTTCAATTCGAGAAGAAAGTTCACGATTTAGTTGAATCTTCAGTTGAGGACTACTACAAAGATACACACGGAAAATTTATGATCATCAATAATGATGGAGAGCAAGAACCATTCCAGGTTTTCGCAGCGATCAGTGAGGATTTCCTTAACACTAAAGTTACCGGTTTGTTAGATGGAAAAAGAACTTATGACCTTCCCCTATGTGAAAAAGGGGAGTGGGATCATGATAAACTGGTCCAGAAAGCATCTCAGATTTCAGGATATGCTAGGATGCTTTTTGAATTGGGAGGTAAATCAGAAGGTAAGTATGATGTTGTTATTCGTTCCATTAATAGCAGAGACGCAAGAACTGCAAAGGTAACAAAACTTCCAATCGAGCTATTAAAGGAGATAAAAGATAAAATTCTACAAATATCTGAATCTAAAATGGTATATGTGGATGTAACCCCCAAACCTCCAGCTACTATAGAGTATGTGTAAGATATTTTCATAGTTTATGTTATAGGATAAGTAATGAAAAGGCCTTAGTGCAAAACTTTTATAGAAGCTTTCAGTCTTTTTAAATTCGAGTCGTAATCTGGACAAATTTTATATTCGGGAAAATTACACAAGTTTTCAGCCTTAGGAAGTATACATTTATATGTAAAAGGGCACGACAAAATGTTCTTTTCGATGTTAAAATTTAGTTCGGTTATCATAATTTATGCCAATTTTTTGTCCTTTGTTAAAGAAAAATATAATTTCTTATGTCCGTTATACTATCAAAAAATAATTAAAAAAAGCTGAGTGCGAGAAATTTTTAATTTCTTTCTTATTCCTTGGCTCTTAACAAAGTTTTGTGATTTAAATCCAAGATAGGTATAATTTTACTTTATTAAGTTAAAACAAGAAGAAGAACCTTATTTATAAAAATAAATTTTTATTATTTTATGATATCGGTAATAAAACAAGTTTCTACAATTTTTATTCCTGCGATCTGCGAGATTTTATCTTCTATGAGAGGATTGAATTGCTCTATTGATTCAATATCCACTTTCATAAAAAGCCCACAATCTCCTGATAACCTCCAAATGGCTGTAATTTCATCTATTTTCTTTAATTCAACTAGAATTCGTTTAATTTCTTTAAAATCTGGCTCCACCTTTATAGTTGCGGATGTTTTTGGTTTCGTATCGAGCTCATATTCCACAGTAAAACGTTTTATAGTCCCTTCCTCCTGCATCTTAGATACTCTTCTTCTGACCGTTGCTTCTGTTTTTTCAATAATTTCACTTATCTCGTTGAATGACTTTCTGCCATCTTTTTTTAATTCTTCTAATATTTTAAGATCTATCGGATCTACAGTCCTCATTTTAATATACCTTATCACATAGTTTTATTTTTTTATTATTTAATCAAATAATATGATCAAAATATGCAAAAATAATTTAAATAAATTACGAAAATCGATATATCGATATATCAAATTGTTCACAAGGTTGTGAAATTGAGAAACCAAAATTTCAAAATAAAAAATAAGGATTTAAAACTGCTTTTTATTGCGAAATTTTCTTTTTCGATCTTTCATAATCAGTTTAGGCTAATTTGATTGATCTTGATAACATCAATCTTTATAATTCGCCATTAATTGTTAGTCAATGTATGTAAAAAAATAGTGAGAATAACTTCATAATTAAAAATAGGAGAAGTAAAAACTTAAAAAAATGTGTAATAACTGTAATTGCGACGGTTATGATAGATGCTCTATAGTAGGCTACCTCCCAATTGGTTTTTGTTGCTCCCACTGTTTTCTTTATAACGAAACTCATACATGTTTGTTAACCAAAACAAAACATCTTGAGGAGAAGACTACTTCAAAGGTTTCTGAAGGAGATTTTAAACTTATTAGTTCTTCTATCGAAGGTAGTCTTTTAAGGGTGGTAATAGAAACTAAGGGTGAAGAGCTCCCAATTTATATCGATCTTAAAAAGCATCTCGAGTAAAGAAAACGCATCAAGGACAGGTTTTATAATCCCGCAATAAAATTTGGATAAAAATGTAAAACTCCCGTTAAAATTTATATTAAATATATAATTACAAAACACAAGAAAAGAAAAAAATGGTATTGATATGAGTGTCATCAATTTTGAATTTAGGAATGAAGTCCTCAAGCATAACGCATCTTTAAGTTATTGTTATCAATGTTCAACTTGTTCTGGAGGATGTCCTATCGCTTTGCTAACCAATGGAAAGTATAATCCAAGAAAAATAATTGAAGAAGCGATATTAGGGTTACATGATAAATTAGTAGAGAGACAAGATCCTAACCCTTGGCTATGTTCAACATGCCAGAAATGTGTTGAGCTTTGTCCTCAAAAAGTAGAATTGACAGAGATTTTCACCCTGATTAAAAACAAATGTTTTGAAACCCATAAGTATCCTGAAGCATTTTATACGCAAGGTCTCTCCGTATATGAAAATGGCATCGCGATTCCATATTCAAATGCGATATTTGCTAGGAGGAAAAGTCTAAATCTCCCTGAAATTAAAACTGCGGCTATTAAGGAGATTAAAACCTTAATGAAGGCAACCAATTTCGAAAAAAACATTTTGGAGGGAACTAAATAAAATGGGATATGATTTATTTCTGGGGTGCGTTATACCAGCAAGATTACCTTATTTAGAAGTATCTTCAAGGAAGATTTTTGAAAAACTTGGTATTGAATTGCACGATGTTGATGGCTTCAGTTGTTGTCCTGATCCTACAGGGATTGAGCAGATTGATCACAAAACATGGCTAACATTAGGTGCGCGAAATTTAAGTTTGAGCAACAGCAATGGCGGGATACTATCGTTTTGTTCTGGTTGTGTTGAAACATTGAAGGGCGTTAATTATGGTCTGAATAAAGATGATAAAGTTAAGAAAGAAATAAATAGCTACTTAAAAAAAGTAGGAAAAACTTATGACGGTAAAGTAGGTGTAAAACATTTTGCACAAGTTTTATACGAAAATCTCGATAAAGTTAATGATAATGTTGAAAAACCTTTGGAAGGTTTTAAAGTCGCGGTACATTACGGTTGTCATTATTTAAGACCTTCAGAAATCATTGAATGGGACGATCCTTTCGAACCAGTTACTCTAGATGAAATTGTTAGAAGTCTTGGAGCTGAAAGTGTTGACTACGACCTAAAGATGGAATGTTGTGGAAATCCTGTCGAAAAATCAGATAAGGATTTAGCTTTGCAAATGATAGATAACAAGTTAAAAGCAATCAAAAAATCAGGGGCTAATTGTGTTGTTGTCGTGTGTCCTGCCTGCTATCAACAATTCGAGTTTAACCAGAGAGAACTTAACAAAAAAAACAACACAGACTACAATTTTCCAATATTTTATCTCTCAGAATTAATTGCGTTAGCTTTTGGTTTCAAGCCTGATGATTTAGGATTTAAGTTTCACAGAAGTAAACCAAGCAATTTATTTGAAAGTATTAACTTCACAGTTTGAAATTCACAGTAAAAAAAAATTAGAACTATATTAGAGGAATTGATTTATTATGGCAGATGTATTACCAAAAAAAACAGTATTAAAGGATGTTAAAATATTCAAAGATCTTGAAGAGGAAATAATCAAGACGAATAAATGTTGTGCTTGTGGGGCGTGCGTTGCTTACTGTTCGAGTCAGATGTTTGATGTTATTAAAATGGAAAGATATACACCCCAATTCATTTCAGATGCGAATGTTGACAATTGTAAGGAGTGCGGATTGTGCTATTACATCTGCCCTCAAACAGAACCATTAATGAAAATTTTAAATGAGAATTATCGAATTAAAGATGAGATGGGGTTTATTCAAGATATTGTTGCTGCTAAAACAACAGATGATAAAATTAAAGAAATGGGGCAAGATGGGGGCTTAGTAACTACACTCTTAACATACTTATTCGATAAAAATAAAATTGATGCTGCTATAGTTTCAGAATATGACGAAAAATTACACCCATTTCCAAAAATCATATACAACAAAGAAGATCTGTTGAAATCTTCGGGGACCCGATATTCTATATCATCAAATATTTTAGCATTAAAAGATCTTTATAGCATTGCGGAAGAAATCGTTGAAAAATATCATCAAATATATGATATAAATCAAATTCGAATAGCTTTTGTTGGAACTCCTTGTCAGTGTAGAGCGGTTAGAAAAATGCAGCTTTTAAATATAAGCCCCGCTCATGTTATTAAATATGTATTTGGTTTATTTTGTATGGAAAATTTTGATTATAAGAAATTATTCGAGCTAGTTAAAAAGGAGACTAACGAGGATCCTACAAACATAACTAAAATGAATATTAAAAAGAATTTTTTCATAACTAATAAAGAAAACAAAGTTTATGAAGTCGAACTCAAAAAATTTGACGATGCTGTAAGGAATCATTGCCATGACTGTGATGAATTCACAAGCCGGTTTGCTGATATTAGCTTTGGTGGTTCTGGAGCCGTTCAACAAAATTCAATGATAATAGTGCGAACAGAAATTGGTGAACAACTCATCAGAGATGTCACAGTTGCTGGATATATTGATAAATTTACTCCTAAAAAATCTACGATTAAGGATTGGAAAGCCAGTAAAATTGATTTGCTTAGGAGAATGACAAATAATAAAATAAAAAAATCTTAAAAGGTGAAAATTTTGGGAGATAATTTAAAATCAGTGGTAATAATTGGAGCAGGAATCGCCGGTATCCAAGCTGCTTTAGATTTGGGTGACATGGGAATAAATGTACATCTGGTTGAGAAACAGCCTTGTATTGGAGGAAGAATGGCTCAATTAGATAAAACCTTCCCCACACTTGATTGTTCAATTTGTATCCTTGCTCCAAAACTATCAGAATGTTATAGACACTCTAATATTACGCTGCATACTCTTTCAGAGGTCCAAAAGATTGAAGGATCAGTAGGTAATTTTGCTGTTGATGTTTTAAAACATGCTCGGTATGTTAAAGAGGATGTGTGTACTAATTGCGGTGATTGCGGATCTATATGTCCTGTTAGAGGAATTACTAACTTTTTTGATGCGAATTTGGCTACTCAAGCAGCAGCCCAAATAGCTTTTCCAGCTGCAGTCCCCGCTGCTTATCGTATTGATCCAAGCAAGTGTTTATATTTAAATTATGAAATATGTGGATTGTGCTATCAAAATTGTGGTGCGGATGCAATTGATTTCACGCAAAAAGACTCAGTACTTAGCTTAGACAATGTTGGAGCAATTATTGTTGCTACTGGTTTAGATTTAGCAGAAGATATCCATACTTTAAATATCTATGGTTATCAAAAATATGATAATGTTGTAACAGCAATGGAACTTGAACGATTAATCTGTGCTTCAGGTCCACAAGCAGGTCATTTGAGTAGGTTAACCGACGGGAAGCACCCAAAAAAAATCGCTTTCTTACAATGTATTGATTCGCGTTCTCAGCAAGGTCAAATGTATTGTTCTTCTGTTTGCTGTATGTATACAACAAAGGAAGCCATGATTGCATATGAACACGACAATGAGTTAGAAACTTTTGTTTTTTACATTGATATGAGGGCGGGAGGAAAAGGGTTTCAAAAGTTTCTTCATAGGGGCGCTGATGAGTATAATATCAAGTATATAAAGAGTAAAATCTCTCACATTGAAGTGGATGAGAGTGATAATCCAATAATTACATATGAAGATTACGAAACATCTGAAATAAAACAATTAACAGTGGATTTAGTTGTTCTAGCAACCTGTATAATCCCATCGAGAGGGATTAATAATTTAGCAGATTTGTTAGGTATTGATTTAGATCACTATGATTTTGTGAAAACAAATCCATTTTTGCCAGTTGAAACAAGTGTTGAAGGAATTTATACTTGCGGTTGCGCTCGGGAACCGATGGATATACCTCGTTCTGTTGCTGAGGCAAGTGGAGCGGCAGCAAGAGCGGCAGAAGTAATTAAGGGAGGTTAAAAAGATTTGTCTGATAAAGAAGAAGAAACTAGAATTGGAGTTTTTGTCTGTTCTTGTGGAACTAATATTGGAGGGCTTATAGATGTTAAAGCTCTTGCTGAATATGCTAAAACTCTGCCGAATGTAGTGTTTACTGAAGATAATCTCTATACATGCTCAGAAACGGGATTAACTCAAATTAAAAATGGGATTAAAAACCATAATTTGAATAGAGTAATTGTAGCATCATGTACTCCAAGAACCCACGAGCCTTTATTCCGAGATTGTGTTGAAAAAGAAGGCGTTAATGAGTATCTCTTTGATTTTGTGAACATAAGGGATCAAAACACTTGGTGTCATCAGAAATATCCCAAGGAAGCGTTTGAAAAGGCGAAAGATTTAATTGGTATGGGTGTAGCAAGAGCAGCTAAGCTTGAAGCACTCGAAAATATTATAGTTGATGCAACTCCTACTGCGTTAGTAATTGGTGGAGGAGTTTCAGGGATGACTGCTGCTCTTAGCTTAGCTAATCAAGGTTTTGAAACACATTTAGTTGAAAGAGAAAATGAATTAGGTGGAAGGCTAAAAACACTATTTAAGCTTTTCCCTAATGACCAAGACTCTCAAGTTTTGTTAGATAGTCTTAAGAAAAGTATTAACGGTAATAAAAATCTGAAAGTCCATACTTCAGCACAAGTAAAAAACATTGAAGGTTTTATAGGTAATTATGAAGTAGGAGTGGAGGAAAATGGGAGCAATATTGATCTATCTATTGGTGTTATTGTTGTGGCCGTTGGGGCTTCACTTTTGACACCAACTGGATATTTCGGTTATGATGGTAAGATAAGAATTACCCAACATGAATTGGAAAGAAAATTACAGAATAAGGAAGTAAAAGCTAAAGATATAGTAATGATACAGTGTGTTGGATCTCGTAATGATGAGAGAGTATATTGTTCAAGTGTGTGTTGTATGACTGCTTTAAAAAATGCTCTCATTATAAAAGAGAACAATCCGGAGACAAATGTTACCATACTTTTTAGAGATTTATATACACCAGGTACTCATTACGAAGATTATTATAGAAGGGCTCGAGAAGCGGGGGTTTTATTTATTGAATATTCTCTTGAAAAAATACCAACTGTTAAAGAGCATCAAATTAAAGTGCACAATGAATATCTTGGAGAAGATATGCTCATCCCATATGATCTTTGTGTTCTTTCAACACCTTTAGTTTCAAATAATGATAATAAAGCTC
Source organism: Promethearchaeia archaeon (assembly GCA_029856235.1). Lineage (GTDB taxonomy): Archaea > Asgardarchaeota > Lokiarchaeia > Sigyniarchaeales > SOKP01 > SOKP01. The sequence continues at coordinate 5,899 of JAHQWP010000212.1, read as the reverse complement.
TAGCTCAAATGATTAAAGTTCCATTAGAAGAAAATGGATTCTTTTTAGAAGCACATGTAAAATTACGGCCAATGGATTTCGCTACTGATGGAATTTTTGTCTGTGGCTCAGCAAAATGGCCAGTGGATGTTACAGAATCCATTTCTCAAGGGTATGCGGCAGCAGCGAGAGCTAGTAGGATAATATCTCACGATACAATAGAAGTTGAAGGTGCTACATCATTTTTACCTGAATATAACAAAAGTTTATGCACCGGTTGTGAGGTTTGTATAAAAGTTTGTCCATATAACGCGATTAGTAAGAATGATCAAGACGAGATAGAAATAACTCAAGTATTGTGTAAAGGGTGTGGTTTGTGTGGTGCTACATGTACCAACCACGCAATTATTATAAGACATTATACAGATGAACAAATTCTTTCTGAAATATACGCTTATGGAGGTAAAGTAGTATAATGACATTTGAACCAAAAATATTAGGTTTTTTGTGTAACTGGTGTTCCTATGCTGGAGCAGACTTAGCAGGAGTTAGTAGAATTCAGTATCCCCCCAACATGAGAGTTATACGGGTGATGTGCAGTGGCAGAGTTGATCCAGTATTCATTTTTAAGGCTCTCTTAACAGGAATAGATGGAGTATTTGTATTGGGGTGTCATCCTGGAGATTGCCATTATTTAGAGGGAAATTACGAAGCTGAAAAGAAGTTTAACATGGTTCAAAAATTTCTTAAAATGGTCGATTTTGATAAGAGAATACGATTGGATTGGGTTTCTGCCTCTGAAGGAGCAAGATTTGGTAAAGTAGTTACTGAGTTTATTGAAGCAATTCGAGAACAAGGACCATCTCCGCTTAGCGGAGAAAACATCGATCAAGGGCTATTTAATAATCTAAAAGCTATGGAAAATGCTGTTTCAAGCGATAGGATTAGAGCATTAGTAGGGCGGCAGAGGAAGATTACTGAAGCTGAAAACGAATATGGAGAGCGTATCCCTGTGGATGAATTTAACGCTATTTTTGATGAAGCAATTCACGATGAATTTGTTAGGCAAAGAATCTTACTTTCATTAAGTAATAAAGTCCTTTCAGTTAAAGATTTAGCTACTGAGCTAAAACTGGATCCCAGTGAAATTTTAGAAAACATGCTAACTTTAAAGAGCAGAGGAGAAATAGATTATCAAAGTATTGACGGAAATACTCCGTTATATATGAGAATATAGAGGTAAAAAAAATGGAAAAAGTAGGAGCAGTATTAGTAGTAGGAGCAGGAATTGGAGGATCTCAAACGGCTCTAGATTTAGGTGATGCTGGATTTAAAGTATACTTGCTTGAATCAAGCACAAGCATAGGTGGCGTGATGGCACAGTTGGATAAGACTTTTCCGACTAACGATTGTGCTATGTGTATTGTAAGTCCTAAACTTGTAGAGACTGGTCGGCATCATAATATCGATCTGAGTATAAATTGTAAAGTCTTGGATGTTTCAGGAGAAGCAGGTAATTTTACAGTTAAATTATTAAAGAAAACATTATACGTGAATACGGATAAATGCACAGGTTGTGGTGTATGTGGTCGAGCTTGTCCAGTAGAGGCAATTGATGTTTTCAACGAGAAATTATCTAAATTTGCAGCAACATCTGTTAAGTATCCACAAGCAGTCCCTCTTGTTTACGCGATAAATAAAGATTACTGTATAGGGTGTGGAATTTGTAAAGGAGTCTGTAAAGCAAATGCTGTAGAATATGATTTAGAGGATGAAATAGTTGAAATAAATGTAGGTGGAATTGTATTAGCCCCCGGTTTCGATGAATATATCCCTCCTGAGGGTAATATGTATGGTTATGGGAAGTATAAAAATGTGGTTACAAGTATTGAATTCGAGCGAATATTAAGCGCGAGTGGACCTTATGCAGGAAAAGTATTACGCCCGTCTGATGGAGATATCCCAGAAAAAGTCGCGTTTCTTCAGTGTATTGGATCTCGCGATTTTACGGGAAATGGTCAACCTTATTGTTCTTCAGTGTGTTGTATGTATACAGCAAAAGAAGCAGTAATCGCTCACGAACATATGCATCAAATAAGACCTACAATTTTCAGTATGGATGTAAGGGCATACGGGAAGGATTTTGATAAATATATTATTCGTGCACAAGAAGAATATGGTGTGCGCTATATTCGTAGTCGTATTTCTTCAGTTAAAGAGGATCCAGAAACCAAGGACCTAATAATAAAATACGAAACAGAAAATGGGGAAATCATTGAAGAAAATTTCGAGATGGTAGTACTTTCAGTTGGCCTAAATCCCCCAGATGATGCTAAATATTTAGCTGATAAATTTGGAATTGAATTGAACGAATTTAATTTCGCTAAAACGGATATTTTTAACCCAGTTCAGACAACTAAACCAGGTATTTTTGTTTGTGGTGCTTTTTCCTCACCAAAAGATATTCCTGAAACAGTCACTCAAGCAAGCGCAGCTGCAGGTTGCGTAAATACGCTGTTATATGATCAGAGAGATACACTAATTACAGAGAAAACATTACCGCCAGAAATATTTGTCGCGGGTCAACCACCGAGAATTGGAGTATTTATCTGTCATTGCGGTGTAAATATTGGAGGATATGTTGATGTTCCTGAAGTAGTAAAATATGCAAGTTCGCTTCCAAATGTAGTTTTAGCAGATCAGAACTTATATACATGCTCAGCTGACACCCAAACGATAATAAAGGATATGATTAAAGATTATACCCTTAATAGAGTTATCGTCGCTTCTTGCACCCCAAGAACTCACGAACCATTGTTTCAAGAAACTATTAGAGAAGCGGGGTTAAATAGATACTTATTTCAAATGGCAAATATACGCGATCAATGTAGTTGGGTTCATATGAATCAACCAGAGGAGGCTACAGAAAAAGCAAAGGACCTCGTAAGAATGGCAGTAAATAAGGCGAGAAACATACAACCATTAGAGAGAATAAAATTAGGAGTTACTCCTAAAACTCTAGTTATAGGAGGAGGTATTACTGGGATGGTTGCAGCTCTGAATTTTGCTGATCAAAATTATGAGACTTTTCTAATCGAAAAGGAAAAAGAATTAGGAGGTTTTGCCCGAAATATTTATACAACGCTTGAAGGTGGAAATGTGCAAGATTTCCTAACAGAATTGATTGAAAAAGTAAAAACTCACGCCAAGATACATGTTTTCACTGAGGCTGAAATTGAAATCATTGATGGTTATATTGGAAATTTCAAATCATCAATATTATTTGGTCCAGAAAAGAATAAAGTAGAATTTGAACATGGGGTTGTAGTTGTAGCAACAGGTGCTAAAGAATATGAACCGAATGAATATTTATATGGTAAAAACGATAATGTGATTACGCAGTCTGAATTTGAGAAGTATATAAATACTACTGATGATATTAAAGATAAAAAATCAATAGTTATGATTCAATGTGTAGGATCTCGAAACGAAGAACATCCTTATTGTAGCAAAATGTGTTGCGCGGAAGCAATAAAAAATGCAATAGTTGCTAAGAGGAAGAGTCCTTCCACTGAGATTGTTATTTTATTTAGAGATATCAGAACTTATGGATTTAAAGAAAAATACTATAGAATGGCACGTGAAGAAGGAATTGTTTTTATTCGTTACGATGAAAATAATCCTCCAGAAGTAATACCAGAAGGCTCAAAATTAAGAGTGAATGTTGTTTCACCTAGAAAAGACAATATTCAAATAAACTCAGATTTAGTAGTGTTAAGTGTTGGAATAGTAGCCCAAAAAGAAGAAAACGAGGAAATAGGCAAATTGTTAAAAGTACCTTTAAACGACGATAACTTTTTCTTGGAGGCTCATGTAAAGCTTCGACCAGTTGATTTTGCTACGGAAGGAGTTTTTGTTGCTGGTTTAGCTCATTGTCCTAAACCAATTGAAGATTCTATTTCTCAAGCAAATGCGGTAGTTTCTCGAGCGTGTACAATTCTTTCAAAAGATGAAATTGAAGCTGAGGGGAAAATTGCCTCTGTTGATCCTTCCAGATGTAGTGGCTGTGGTATGTGTATTGATAATTGCGCATATAATGCTATAGAATTAATCGAAGATAGACGATTTGGCACCGTTGCTATTATTAATTCTGCTCTATGTAAAGGATGTGGTGCTTGCTCAGGAAATTGTAGATGTGCTGCAATAGATGTTGCAGGATTTTCATCTGAACAAATATATGCTATGATAACAGGGAGGTTATAATAATGACAGAACAAGCTGTAGAGAAAAAGTCTGAAAGTAAAGAATGGGAGCCAAAGATTATTGCTTTTCTATGTAATTGGTGTTCCTACGCAGGAGCCGATTTAGCGGGAGTAAGCAGAATTCAATACCCCCCAAACATTAGGATAGTGAGAGTTCCTTGCTCAGGAAGGATTAACGCTTATTTTATTATAAAAAGTCTAACAGATGGTTGGGACGGCGTCGTCATTTCTGGATGCCATCCCGGCGATTGCCATTATATCAGCGGGAATCTGGTTGCCAGAAGAAGATTTGCGATATTAAAAGAATTGTTAGAATTTTTCGGTATAGAACCCGGAAGAGTTAACTTTATGTGGGCCTCAGCCGCGGAAGGCGAACGGTTTGCCGTGTTAATTCGAAAAGCGACCGCAATCGTAAAAAAACTCGGTCCAAACAAAAAATTTGAAAAGAAGTGGTGATGATTATGGGACTTGAAACCGAAAATAAAGATATAGAAAATAACTTGAGAGAAATCGCAAGGGGTTTACTTAAAGAAAAGAAGGTTGACGTGATTATAGGCTACGAGAAAGGCTCGTTACCTTTGCTCACACAACCTATTATAATCGACAGCGAGGAAGATGTAGACAAATTACTGTGGAACAATATGTGCTATGTAAATTTAGCCAAATATCTTGTCCCAAGAGTGCCAAAGTTCGTGGATCCCGAAAAGGGGAACTTAAAGGTTGGCGTTGTTGCTAAGGGGTGCGTCGGAAGGGCGATAATCCACTTAGCTTCAGAAAACAAAATTAATTTAAACGAGATAACGATAATAGGAATCCCATGCAACGGAGTTGTGAACCGGCAACGGATTGAGATGGAAATCGGTGAAAAGGAAATACTTGAAATCTCCGTATCAGGTAGTGATATTATCGTTAAGGGAAAGGATTTCGAAACGGAGTTTCCGTTCGACGAGTACATGAATGAATTATGCAAACAATGTAAAATTAGAAAGCCTCCTTTAGTATCTAAGTATCCTGAATTGTGCGTTGGCGAATGCGAAGAATATTCGAATATAGTAGACGAGTTTACCGACATCGAAGAGTTCGAATCGAATTCTCCTCAAGAAAAATGGGAATATATTACAGACGCTTTAAGCGTGTGTACGAGGTGCTACGCGTGCCGAGAGGCGTGTCCAATGTGTTATTGTAATCTCTGTTTTGTGGACCAAAACAAACCGATTTGGTTCGGAAAGACGACGGACTTACCAGATATCATTGTGTATCACTTGATTCGTGCGATGCACATGGCGGGTAGGTGCGTAGCTTGCGGCGCGTGCTCGTTGGTGTGCCCGATGGGAATCGATCTTAATTTTATAAACAGGAAGTTAGAAAAAATAGTGAAAGAACGCTTTGACTTTACTTCAGGTCTCGATCCTGACACTTTACCGCCCATGGTGGATTTTAAGATGGAAGACGCTGAAGAGTTTATGTTAGAAGAAGATTAAAAGAGTGGTTATATATGGACGAAAAAATACTAAAAAAAAACGAAATTGGGAAGCTCTATAGCGAACTTGAAAAAGAGTATAAGTTTTACGCTCCGACTAAAGTAAAAGGGAATATTGCCTTTAAGAAAATTTCGAATCCAGAGGAAATCGAATTAGATTATCTTAATTCAAAAGTTC
>JAHQWP010000211.1 GCA_029856235.1 Promethearchaeia archaeon | reverse complement strand
ACCAGATGAAATTGAGATTAAGGATAAACGCTTTTTTCAAGTTGATTTCATCAAAGCAGTTATGATATTCTTAGTCATTTACGACCACACCATTCCATGGGTAATTAAGAGAGAAATTGGCGTTTCATTCTGGGAAAGAATTTCAATTCCCGTATTCTTAGTGATTATGGGTTTTAATATGGGACTATCTTTTAGTAAATTGGAAGATACAAGGTTTAGAAAGATGTATTCTTGGAGATATATTAAAAGAAAATTTTGGCGTTATATCTATCCATTTATTGTCTTATGGATAGTTTCTTCTTTAATCGGCTTAGCTATCAACGGTTTCGAATGGAACGCGTTAAACCAATACGAAGAAGCAAATTGGGAATTTGATCATTTATTTATTTGAATTTTGCCTTTTTGGGGGCCAGGGAATTGGTTTTTACCAGTAATTTTCATTACGGTATTACTAATGCCATTGTTATATAAAGGATATCCTGGAAAAATACTGCTGTTAATTACAATAATTCTAATAAACTTAAATCTTATTGGAATTTTGTTATGCTGGGTTTTAGGTATTTACCAGTTTTTGCCAGTATTGTTCTGTACATTATTATTTTTACCTTTATTATCTATAGGATTTTCTAGTAAATTAATTTGGAGAATTTTCACACTTGTTTTGTGTTTTGCTATAGAAATATCACTTCAGTTGGCAATTTTCATTATCTTTCCAACTCCATTTCCAACTTGGCAAGCGTATTACGATTTTATGTATTGGTATCTATTCATAATAACTACTCCGTTTTTTATGCTTTCTGCTATCGGGTTGGGAATGTGGTTTTCAAAAAGACCGAATCTCTTTGCTAAACAGAACTTTTTCATGTGGATTCTCTTCCCATTAAGCCTTTATTACTTAATTCAATACCAATTCTTTGATTTTCGCTTTGTTTTTATTAGAGGTGATTATAATTTATTTGTCATTCCGTATTCAGCGTTTTTAGTTCTATTGGGAATCAAACTACTACCAAATAGTTGGGATAATTGGTTTACTAAAATTTTCTCTACAATAGGAAAAGCTACCTATCACATCCTATTAACGCAGATATTGTATTTTTCAGTTGTGTATTCAATTTATGGAGATCACTACGGAGCAAGTATCTTTGGTATTAATCCAATATATGCTTTTCCTCTTAATATGATGGATTTTTTAACCATTTTGGGATACCTAACCATTAACTGGGCAATATGTATTCCTTGTGGAATTTTCTGGTATTATGTTGATTTTAAGTTAAGAGATTTTTATTTGGGGCTTAAAAAAAATAGAGTCAGTAAAGAATGATAGCAAATTTTGAACACGAAATCTATTTTATATTTTTCATTCCTTTATTTATCTTTAATTTAAACTACTCATCTCAATGAAAAAGTATTAAAATTTTAAATTTTTATATACAAAATATACCACTTGAAGATTATTTCAACATTAAGCAATCGTCGCTTAGCTTGGTAGAACACGAAAGCGTGCCAAAAGCGCTGGATTGCTAATCCAGTGTCCAACGGACTCGAGGGTTCAAATCCCTCCGATTGCGCTCTTAATATTTAAAAGTTATTTTTAGCTTTTTTCTTTAAATACTTATATGTTAAAATATACATAACGATAGGTTTTTAATGAATATGTTTTCGCTATACTCTAATAATAAATTTAATGAACTTACTGAATATATTCCATACAACCAGCTCTATTATATTTTCTATAAACAAAAATTAGAGAGAACCATTATAAAATTTATTTGGGTTATTAAATTTTTGAAGTATTTCATAAGAAATACCAAAATACTGCAAAAACTCATTAATAGTATAAATTTAAACAAAAAATATATACATAACTTGAATTCAAGGATTTTAGAGAAATTCGACTTTTTCTCTCTCATTAAGAGCTTAAATTCTGATTTAGTTGCTATTCCAGAAAAAATTGAAGATAATTCTAACTTTAATTCATATTTAAGTCCATCTGGAATTAAATACAAAACATATCTAATACGATTAATGATAATCGTTGAAATGTTAATTATAAAATTAAATCTTATCGTTAGACCATCTTTAAGTTCATTTCCTAAATTTTTGTCTCATACAAAAGATTTAGAGGAACCTTATCAGCTCAAATATCATAAAAACGAAAAGATTTTCTATTCCAATTCAAAGAAAGAATTAAAGGAATTTACATCATTTTTAAAAAAAATAAAAAATAAATATTTCAAGCTTAGTAAAAATTATATTGGACTTTTGACAAATAGTGAGATAACATTTGAAGGAGCTTGGATTAAAACATTATATTTAGAATCAAATAAAAATAATGAACCAAGCGAAATGATTTTCTCGTTAAAATTCAACAATTACAAGCATGAAATACAGGATTATAGTTCATGTCACTATAATCTCTCTGCTTTAAAGGAAGAAAAATCAATTCTTTCTACTGGTTTACATGATTTGAAAGAAAATAATAGGATATCAATAGAAAAAGAAGAATTAAAAAAAATAATAAATGAATTAAAACGAGATCAAAATCTCTCTTTGCAACAAATAAGTAAAAAAATTGGAATTAATATAAAGAATTATTTGTATGGTTATACAAATTCATTGAGTGTCGAAGGTTTTATTCAATTAAGAAGCTTGGTTGGAAGAGAAATAAAATACGAAATTTTGGAAGCTTACAAGATTATAAAAAAATTACATCAAAATGAACAATTAGCAGAATTTATAACGATTATGTTAGGAGATGGTAATCTTTATGAGAGACTTTATCGAATACAAATTTCATTCAATGGAGAAGAAGAGAAAAGATATATCGAGTATGTTAAACATTTAATGAAAACCATTTTTGATATCGCACCTAAAGAATATTGGGAAAAAGAAAAAAAAGGAGCGACTGGTTTAGAAAGAAATATGTATCTCTATATAAATAATAAAAGCGCTTTTTATGAATTAATTTCCAACGGATTAGTGGCAGGAAATAAGGTAGAACATCAAGTTAGTGTTCCTAAATGGATAAAAGAAAATAATGAATTTTTGGTTAGTGGTTTAAGAGGGTTGTTTGATACGGATGTTCAAACTCCAAATCGTAAGTATCTTGAAATCTTTACGAAAAATTTCTAATGATTTAACCGATGCTATTAAAGCTGTTGGATCAGATTTGGGTGAAGCTCATGATATCTGCGAAAATATAAAAGACGAAAGGAGGAAAATGAGACAAGAGGAGTGGAATTTACTCGATCGGTTGTACAATTATGATATGGATTACCTATCAAGAACTTTCTTATACTTGAAAGAATTAATTGAAAATATTATGATGTTGGCTGACCACATCAAGAGCTTTTCAGAGTATATTCAATTTTTAGCAACTAAATATTTAATCTTCGATTAATAATCAGATTCGATTTGACATGGCAGTTGACATAATTTCAATTTTAGTAATTGTTTTAATTGTCTTGGCAATAGCCCTCGCGTTTTCAATAGGAGCAAATGACGAAACTTTATCTACTTTAGTTGGAGCAGGAGTTATAAAATTTAAATTGGCTTTAATAATTGGTGGTATAGCAGTTGGGTTAGGGATGTTCGCCTTTGCCTTTGCTTTTGTGGCAAAAACTGTAGGTGCTGATTTATTAGGAGAGGCTCTAAACTATACCGATATTATGTTATTGACTGTTTTAATAAGTAGCATTTTTTGGTTAATAATTGGGAGTTTCGCAGGAATCCCTTTAAGTAGCACTCACTCGCTTGTTGGAAGCATAGTGGGAGTAGTGTTTGTATATGCGTTAACGCAAGGAGATGTCAATCCTGAAACAGCGTTTAATTGGGCTAAATTAAATAATGTTATATTAGGTTGGTTTTTATCTCCTACCTTTGGCTTAATTATCACATATGTGCTTTTTAAGGTTCTCGCTAAAACCTATTTATCTCGACTAAAAGGCTTGAATCAGATCGAGAAATCTGAAAAAAATTTTAAATGGCTATTGTTATTTGCGGTAATTTTCGCTGAGATATGGGTTGGTGCAAACTCAGGTGAAGCATTAGGAATTCTCTATGGATTATTAGATAAGGGTTCCTTGAATCTAGGGTCATATGTATTTTATGCTCTCCTTTGTGGAATCGCTTCTTGTCTAGGAATTTATATTGCCGCACGGTATGTTGTAAGAAATCTAGCTTCTCAGATGATTGATTCTCGGCCAAGCGAAAGTCTTATTACCCAATTAAGTTCGGCTTTAATCTTTATGATAGCAACATTATTAAGTTTACCAATATCACATAGTCACGTTATAGTCTTCTGTATTATTGGGATGAGTTTAGCTCAAAGAAAAGAAGTGGATTATAAAGGTTTAGGGAAAATGGCTATATACTGGATTCTTACATTTCCAGTTGCTGCAATTCTTGCAGGATTTATTTATTTCGGGTTTAATTTATTTGGATTAACCTAAAAAAGTATAAAAATTAATTAGTAATATATAGTAATAGAAAAGAAAGGAAATTGAGTGATTAAAATGGGTTCATTAATAGAATTTTTAAAACGTGAAACAGCTTTAAATGTGTTAGAAAAAACAATCAAACATGCTCAGATCGTTCAGAATTGTGTTAAAGAATTAGAAGTAGGACTTAAAGTATTATTAAAGGAGGAAAACCTCGAAAAATCCCGCAAAAACTTCCTTAAAGTTGATCTTTTAGAAGATGAAGCCGATAAAGTAAGACGAGAAGTCCTTAAAGACGTTTCTAAGGGAGAGCTAAATCCTAGTATAAGATTAAATTTATCACATTTAATAAAAAGATTAGATGATGTAGCAAATTGCAGTACTGGAGTAGCTCGTAGGGTAACAACAATCCCAACAAGGTTTTGGGATCAAAGTAGTGAAGAATCTATAAAATTAATCTTAGAAATAATAGAGATAACTGTAAAGGCTGTTGAATATTTAGATAAGCTTGTGATTGATTTAGTAGGAGAAAGAACAAAAGTGAAAGATTACGCTAGTATGGTAAACCAGCTTGAACATGATGTTGACCTTCTTAATATAAAATTAAGGGAAAGTCTTCAAGAAACAAAATATGATGTTAATTTCTTTACAATATTTACAGTTGGAAATATATTCGACATCCTGGAGGCTATCTCTGATTCTATTGAAGGAGTTGCTGATTATATTATAGTTCTTCTAACTAGTTCTCGAGTTCTTTAGATTCAAACATTTCCTATCAAATAACTTAGTTATTTTTTTACAAAAATAGATAGGAAGGATTCAATTTCTTTAAAAAAATGAAATAAAATAATAAAGACTACAAAAACGAAATTTAGCTATTAAAATTTAAACTAATATTTTTAAGAAGTTCTTTGTATCTGGAGCGTAATGTGACTTCCGTGACCCCTATTACGTGAGAGATGTCTTTCTGTGATACCTTCACATTTCTCAATTTAGATACGAGGTATATTGCACCCGCACATAATCCTTTAGGATCTTTACCAGATATAGAAGTTCTTACAATGAAATTGTGAAGCACTCTCATTGCTTCCTTTTCTACTTCAATCCCTAAGTTTAAATCCGCACAATATCGTGGAATAAGGGTAACCGGATCGATATGTGAGATTTTTAAATTTAGCTCCCGAACTAATATTTTATAACATTTTTTAACAATATTATCGTTTATAGAAGCTTCTTCTAAGATTTCTTGAAGTGTAATAGGAACTTTTTCATCTTTACATGCGTAATACGCACAAGCTGCAACCATACCATTAATGGATCTACCTCGTAAAAGTTGTCTTTTAAATACTTCTTTATATAATCGTACTGCTGACTTTTTTACTCGCTCAGGGAAGTTTAAATTGCCACCGATTCTTTTTAATTCGGTTATAGCCATCAACATATTTCTTTTTTCCCAAGATAAGTGAGTATTCCACTTAGCAGCACGCCTCAAGTCGGGGTTTTTGATTTTTGTCCTATCTATAACAGTACTTAAACCTATGTCTGGCATCAAGATAGACATAGGAGACCCTGTTCGCTCCTTTCTATCTTTTTCGTGCTTTGAATAGGCTCTTATTCCACTGTGAGACACATCTAAACCTCTTTCCCCTACGACCAGTCCACATTGTTGACAGACTGTTTCTCCTCTTTCCTGAATAATTACGGTACTTCCTCCGCATTCGGGGCATAAATTTGATATCGAATCTATTTCAACGACCATTTTTTCATACCACTTCCCTTACAAATTAAAAATTTTTTTTGTCGAATTTGTCGCGTGAATATTTTTACAAACAAAAAAAAATTTGTTTACACACTTTTTTAATAATTATTATAACAAAAGTTGGTCACATATTTAAACATTACGGTCACTCGAATTATTTTTACTACTTGTACTAAATTTTTTTGTAAACTAATTCACGTGCCAAAGACGATTTTGAATGTAATAAAATAAGAATTATTAATTTGAATTAAAAATAATAGTATCATGTGTATATATATCAACCAAATGTTTCGCTAGTGTATTATCCACATATGTATTCTGAGAAAAAATTTTTCAGATCAAGATAGCTGGTTAAACTCATAAAAATAATCTCCATTTCAAAATCTTAAACATTAGTTTTAATTGTACGGTGATTGCGACTTTATTCGAGTATAACTTGAAAACAGAAATGAGTTATTTAGATGTCATTTTCTTTTTCCATAATCTTAAATAAAACTTTTATCACTACTTTTTTGAACAAAATATCGATGTAAATCTTCTCTTAAGGTGAAAAATTCATCACGCAAGAACGAACTAAATCAGAAGAAAAAGGAACAGGTTATGAGGAGGATGCCCCAATTTCGAGAAAAGAGAAAAATGAAGAAAGTCCTAGATTGAGTGAAGAAGAAATTAGAAATCTTACATTAACTGATGAAAAAATTAAGCGATATATGAGAATTTACCAAGAAGAGACTGATAAATATGCCATTTGGAGAGGGGCAGTAACAGAAAGCTTTAAAAAGTGGTTAAAAGGAGAAAAAATCTATACTAGGGCAAAGGAGAGAATTTCATTATATGTAGAGGATAAAGTAAAAAATGATTGGCAAGATTTCATAAATGTTAATGATGATTTTCCGACTTTTTCCGAATTAATAAGGCAGAGCGTCAATTCGTTCATCGAGGATTCCAGCAGAGTTTCAAATGATATATCAAAATTAAATCCCACTACAATATCGAATATTTCTCACGCGTTAAAAGAACCACTAACATCTATTAAAGGCTATTCCCAATTATTGCTCGAAAGTGAAGAGTATAGGGGTAAACTGAGCAATCACATCGAAGAAACTATTAAAAATATCTTCGCTCAGAGTAATATCCTTGAAAACATTATTAAGAATTTCTTAGATAATATTAAACCTGAAAGTACTCCCTACGATATTCTATTAATTGAAGATGATTTACCAACAATTAGATTAATAACAAATTATTTTGAAAACAAAGAATATATTTGTAAAGGATTAGTGAGCGGAACAAAAGGATTAGAAGAATTGAAGCGAACTATTCCAAAAGTAATTCTATTAGATATAATCTTACCAGACATAAGTGGATACGACATTTGTCAGACGATTAAAAGTGACAATTTTTTTAAGAAAATACCCGTGTACTTTCTTACTGCAATTTCAGAATCTGAAGTTAAAAAAAATTTTCAAAAATATGGAGCAGATGGTTATATTCTTAAACCTTTTAATTTCTCTGATTTTGATGTGATTTTTGAAATTTTAAATGGAAAAGCAAATTAATTGAATTCAAAATTTCAAAATTTTATGATCTTTCCAATTAAATAAATGAATAAAGTTTATTTTTTGTGTAAAATTACTATAATATAGAGAAGTTATTTACAGCTTTTTTCAAAATTGTAGTAAAAATGTTAAAGGGTGTTAAAAATTACTAATTCAAACGGAAAAAACGATGATTCGAGTCCAAAATTATCTGATGGAGAAATCAAAAATCTTGATTTGACGAGTGAAAAAGCAAAAAAATTAATGAAGGAATATGAGGAAACCACAGATAAATATGCGAATTGGCGCGGAAATATAACGGAAGGTTTTATGAAATGGTTAAAAGGAGAAAAAATATACGATCGAGAGAAAGAACGTATCTCATTATATGTTTCAGATAAAACTAAAGAAGACTGGAACGAATTCATCCATAGTCATAAAGATAAATATAACACCATCTCAAAACTCATAAGAGAAAGTGTAAGTTACTTCATTCAGCAAAAAGCTAGTTTAGCAAACGATGATTTGAATATACTAGATAATCAAACCCTCACTAAAATATCTCATGCTTTGAAGGAACCGTTAACATCGATAAAAGGATTCTCCCAACTATTAATCGAGAATTACAAAGATGAGATGGATCAAGAGGTTTTCAATACTGTTCAGAATATTTTCAACCAATCCTTACTCTTAGAGAAAAAGATCATCAATGTTTTAGATAATATTGAAACCGAAACTACGCAGTACGATATATTATTAATTGAAGATGATTTGGCAACAATTCGCTTATTGACGAGCTATTTCGAGAGCAAAGGTTATACTTGTAAGGGTGTCGTAAGTGGTACAAAGGGTTTAGAAGAACTCGCTAACAATCCTCCAAAATTGGTTTTATTAGATATTATTTTACCTGATTACAGTGGATACAACATCTGTAAACAGATTAAATCGAATAAAGACCTTCGAAATATTGCAGTTTATTTGTTAACAGCTATCCCAGGCTCTGAAGTAGAAAAAAACTTAGTTGAAAGTCAAGCTGATGGATACATCTTAAAACCATTCGATTTCTCTGATTTTGAAGTTATATTTCAATATTTATAGGAAGATTTAAATTCACCTAAATCAAAAAGAAGTAGCGGGCTATGAGGGAATTTCGCACTCATCGTTTCCGATTGAGTGTATCGAACCCCCGACCTGCCGGTTAAGAGCCGGATGCGCTACCTGACTGCGCTAATAGCCCATGATACAATATTCACAATTTAAAACGCACCTGGAGGGATTTGAACCCCCGAGCGCTTTCGCGCACTGGCTTACTTGATTGTATTAGACACTCAAGGCCAGCGTCTTACCACTAGGCTACAGGTGCTCTGGATTTACAGATTTTATACAAAGTGTGTTTATTATAACACATCGTAGAATAATATGTATTTAAGAGATTTCCTATATTTTCTTGATTCTAATTTTTTAAATTGTAATATAAGTATTAAAATAGATTATTTTTAATAAAATAAATTTTTTTATATTTTTTTCGTGTATTTCATAACTTAAGTCGACAAATTAAAGAAAAATATAAATTTTATGCTACATTGACCCATATTTGAGCTGATGTAAAAATGAGTGCGGCAAAAAATTTTAGGTATTTAATACCAGATCGATTATTTAAAGAATTGACTCAAAAAGCTGCAGAGGTTTATCCAAATATCGAACACTACTGGATTTTTGCCGATCGCAAAGAAAACTTCGGAATCGTTAATAAATTTATTGTTAATCCAGATTTAAGAAAATCTAAAACTCACGTAAAACCAAGGAGTTGGATGCGTTATAAAAAATCGAAGATTTATAATATGCGTAAGTTTAAACAGGAACTTAACGTAGACATAGTCTGGCAAGCACATACGCATCCTTCAGGAAACGACAAATTGCATCAAATTGATAAAAGAATATTAAAATATCTCTCAAATGGTGTAATGATAATTATTATTCCTGAAATTCCAGAAAAGGATTTAGTGGGTCATTTAGTAGGCTGGTACTACGACAAACGGTATACAAAGAAACCGCTGATTGAAAAGATGGTCTTTGAGATAATCCAAGAATGATTCTGAGTATTTTTAATAAGGATTTCTTTTTTCTCTTTTGTTCTAATTTTTAAAGTTGAGTAAAGCTTATATTGATACGTACTCTGAACAATATAAAAACCCTCGTTTTTAATTTTAATCTAAAAAAGAATAAAGGGATAAATTTATGGAAACTGACAACCAGATGTTAATCAAACCAGAAGAAATTGAGATTAAGGATAAACGATTCTTTCAAGTTGATTTTATCAAAGCAGTTATGATATTCTTAGTAATTTACGACCATACAATTCCTTGGGTAATTAAAAGTGATATTGGTGCTACACTTTGGGAAAGAATTTCAATTCCCGTATTCTTAGTGATTATGGGTTTTAATATGGGATTATCATTTAGCAAGCTAGAAGATAAAAGATTAAGAAATTTATATTCCTGGAAATATTTCAAAAGAAAATTTTGGCGGTATATCTATCCCTTTATTATACTCTATCTTGTTTCCTCAATAATTGGATATCTACTTCATGGTATTGGAGCTATGAGTCAATATGAAGACCATTTCGCTCCAGAACACCTATTTCTAGGTATCTTACCTTTCTGGGGACCAGGGAATTGGTTTTTGCCCGTCATATTTTTAACGATACTAATCATGCCATTGTTATATAAAGGATTTTCAGGTAAACTAATTTGGAGAATTCTTACACTTCTTCTATGTTTTCTTATTGAACTTGCTACATATTTATATCTCTATATTGGATTTTATCAAGATCCTTTCACAAGTTGGCCTAATTATTATGCGTGGCGATTCAATCGTGTTACTATATCGATTATTCCGTTTTCTATGTTGTCAGCTATTGGTTTGGGTTTGTGGTTTTCTAGAAATCCTAATATATTTGCAAAACAGAACATTCTTATCTGGATTCTTGCTCCTTTAAGTTTTATCTATATTATTGCTAATTCATTTTATGAATATCGAATCTTTTTTATGGCGGGAGATTATCATATGTTTATATTTCCTTATTCTGCATTTCTCGTTTTATTATTAATCAAAGTGCTGCCAAAGAGATGGGATAATTGGTTTGCTAAAGCTATCTCTATGATAGGAAAATCTACCTATCACATTCTACTAACACAAATATTGTATTTTTCTGTCGTTTATTCAGTTTATGGAGATCATTACGGAGCAAGTATTTTTGGGATTAATTGGTCTTATGATTTAACCATTTATTTATATTTAATCATTAACTGGGCGATATGTATTCCTTATGGAGTTTTATGGTATTTCATTGATTTCAAGTTAAGAGAATATTATTTAAATCATAAAAAAAATAGACCCAGAAAAGAAGCATAGCAAAATTAAAACGCGATATCTATTTTATATTTTTTATTCCTTTATTTATCTTTAATTTAAGCTACTCATCTCAATGAAAAAGTATTAAAATTTTAAATTTTTATATACAAAATATACCACTTGAAGATCACATCAAGAATAAGCAATCGTCGCTTAGCCTGGTAGAACGTTAAAGCGTGCCAAAAGCGCTGGATTGCTAATCCAGTGTCCAACGGATGCGAGGGTTCGAATCCCTCCGATTGCGTTCTTATGACCTTCGAAAAAGCAAGGGCCCATGGTCTAGTGGTGATGACGTCTCGCTTACACCGAGAAGGTCGGGAGTTCAAACCTCCCTGGGCCCACCATTCTCTTTTATTAACAAAATAATTTCTTAATTCTTTCAGGTCTCATTGCATTTAATTTACAATTTTTGAGGTATCTCCCTATATCTGCAATTATTCCTGGAGCAGTAGTATTTTCTCTTAGAATTACGATGTTCTCCAAAAATCCATATCTAACTATTGAAGCGATATCTCTAAAATGACCTGTTTTTACAAGAGCTTTTTTTAATTGGCCCTTCGTTTCGCCGCTCATAAAAACCGCTTCAAGATTCTCCTTAACTAATTTTTCATATAATTCTAAGGTTTGCCTATCAAGAAGTCCTTGAATTTTCTCTTTTTCTTTATCAATAGAAGAAATTTTTATAAAAACTGGAAACCGATCGATAAAATCGTAGGTACTAATTATTTCTGTCATTGGCACGCTTCTACCTTTACACAATTGGGTTCTCAAATCGTAAAGATTTAGCAATACGTCAACATTAGGATTTAGGATGGCACAATCTACAAAAATACCAAATCCTACCTTACCCACATCTACCAAAACTCCTTTATATACATCACCTATCTCAACTTTATCAAATTCAACAATAGTTCCAACTTTTTTTTTTAGCATATTTAAAATAAAGATTTCTTCCGGGCCAGAGATCAAAACTTCAAACCTGTTATCAAATTGCCTTAATTTTTTTATTCTGATTTTAGTATTAGAAAAACTTTGAGTCAATTCGTTTAGGTATTTGCTGTATCTAATTGAAAGTTCTTTTTTATCTTTTTCTTTAGGTACGTTATAAATTTTATCGTAAAGAACTAGGCTTTTTACCATAAGAATTCAAAATTATATGAGTTATTTGATAACTTTTATAATAATTTATCTAATCTAAAATTTCTCGTTATATCCAAATTGTTCACCTAATTTCAAGTATTTCGTTCTAATTAAATTTAAATTGGTGTGGTTTTATGATCCATTCAATAAAACTATACGATTTTTATGATGTAAACCATGGAACAACAGCGTTTTGATTTTCTAGTAAGTGAATTACACGAATTTGACGGTATGGAAGAAATTTTCGTATTAAATTCGAACGGAAACATTCTTTTCAAATCTGAAGATTTTCAATTAACAGGCGAAGAAGCTAAAGAAATTCTAAAAGCATGGAAGGAAAAAGAATCAGCTTTAATGTTTCAAAGCTCGAGATTTGCGATATTGAAAAACGATGAAATACAATTAGCTGCCAAAAATATTGTTGGCGGAAAGGGTAACATTGTTGGTTCGATTACAAAAGAGGGAGATTATCTTCTAGCTCATACGCGAGATGAGGGCTTAATCGTGCTTGAATGGTCGATTTTTGTCAATAAGGTCGCCTGGTCATAATCTAAACAAAAATTTTTACTTTCTCTCATTTTTAATAAGAGGAGTTAACTGATCCTTATTTAGTCATTATATTTTGTTTCAGAAAGAGTAAAATGCAATTTGAGTTTAAAAAATAGTGAAGAAATTTATACAGCATTTTTCATTTTATAAAAAGAATCCTTTTAAACGGACAAGTATAACTATTTATGCAATTTCATAACTTATGAATATAATTCAGTATAGTTTTTGAAAAAGCATCAAAATTATTATTTAAAGGTCTATTAAAGATGAAAACTCAACTAAATAAGGTTTACTTGCTACTATTTTATGCAATTTTCCCTACAATTGCATCAATAGTCTACTGGATTGAAGAGCCATACAGTTATCTAGGATCTATTGACATTATTCACAAAATTGGAAGTATATTTGGCATTTTTTCTTTTGTTTGGATGTGTTTTAATGTCATTATCATAGCAAAACATAAAGTTATAGAAACCAATTTTAAATTGGATTGGTTACTTCATTTCCACACATGGATGGCCGCTATTGCATTAATACTCGGTTCTCTCCATTATCCATTAGTGCGTATCGGAGTAGAATTTGAGAATATTCAAATACATTCAGGAACTTTTGGATGGGCTTCTCTCGTTATTGTGATGGCATTGGCAATAATCTTCATGTCCAATAGTCTAGTGAGGGCAAACATAATCAAAAAACTGAGAGCGGCAGCATTTAAGCGGAGATATAGATATCGTATCAATAAAATCATCCACAACGTTCCTATTGTAGGATTGGCTCTTATTCTTTTCCATACAATATTATCGAATACATCAGCGTCTTCGTTGTTCATGGTGGGTATATACACCTTTTTCTTTAGCATTGCATTTGTTGGATGGATTTTTCACAAGCTAATTCGTAGGTTTCGAGCAATAAAGGACCCTTATGTGTATCGTAAAAGTTCCTGGGACGATGTAAGCAAGGACGGCGTTTCAGAAAGGAGTAGAAAGTGGGCATTAAAATTATTAAAGCAAACCCCTTCGCTTTATCCATGTTTGCAATGTGGAATTTGCACATCTGAATGTCCTGTTTCCAAGGTTACAATGGGAAATTATAACCCAAGAAGGAATGTGTTAGCCATTCTTTTACTTTATAAAAATTTACTTCTAAAGGGGGACGATTTAGTAATCTGGGGTTGTACAGATTGTCACACGTGTGATGAAGTATGTCCACAAAATATCGAACTAACAGGTTTATTCGCATCTTTGAAGAACCAGAGTATTGCTCAAGGTAAAGGCCCAGATTATATATTTGAACAAGCCGAAACCGTTTTTAACAGCGCGAAAGCTATACCATCTC
>JAHQWP010000210.1 GCA_029856235.1 Promethearchaeia archaeon | reverse complement strand
GGAGAACTAAACCCGATAAAAGCTTAGGATCAAACCATGTCGATTTTGGCGGCATCACGCCTCCTGAATCAGCGATTGACTCCAAATCCTTTATATCAACAGGATAAAGATTGAAAAATGCGTCGTTACCTTTTTCAGTTGTATACTCTTCCATGGTATTTGGATCTTCTAATCCCCCAACAAAGAAAATGTTATCGTCAGAACGAATGTTGACAATCCTTAATATCGGGCCCAAAACTTTATCTTGAAGAATAGCTACATCTAAGCTGTCCCGTCTTGAGTCATAAGTTTTCTCTATAGTTTCTAATTTATACCATTTTCCTTTTATGCAGAGTGCAGTTTGATTTTTTCTATTTGGATTAAAAGCTGTTTTAACTTTTTTAATATAATAAATTTCCTCTAACCTTCTTAAAAACTCTGCCTTACCATCTTTTAATTTTTTAATAACCCGGTTATAAGGTAGAATTCGAATCTGGTCGTCTGAGGCAACATAAGATAATAAAAATTGCCAAGGAGAATTAGAGTTTTCATTTTCGTTGGTTTTTTCCATTTGAATTTTACGATACTCTGCTGCACTTGCTGCTCGGTGGTGACCATCAGCGATATAGACTTTTTTATCTTTAAAAAGAACGGATAATCTGGTAATAATATTAGGTTCTGTTTCCTGCCAAAGTATATGGCGATAACCGTATTTATTGAAGTCAAATTTAGGTTTTTTTTGTTTAATCTGCTCGATTACCTTATTAATCTCAATATCATAGCGAAAAACTGACCACACGAGCCCCGCTGCTACATTAGAAGTTGTGATATGCTTAGTTCGATCTTCAAGTGGTTTCACTCGAGTATACTCGTGTTTAACTATGTTGTTTTCTTCATAATCTTGAAGTGCAATTCCCATAATTAATCCTTCTTGACTAAAATGGGGTGATTCTTGACGGTAAACAAATATACTTGGCTTTTCTTCTCGACTAATAAGATTAGATGCTTTAAAGTTTGTATAAGCTTTTAAGGCATTGTTGTAGACTTCCTCTCCTTCACCATTGGGTAAAATGAGGTGAATCAACGAATTCAAGTTTTGTTTTAATTCTTGTTCTTCTACTTTTCCAATGACATCATATGGATTTGTAGTGAAATCGCTTGGATTATTAGGGCAATAAGGACGGAGAGCTGATATTCTAACCATAATATGATTTAGAAGTAATTAACTTTTAAATTAGTTTCTATTACCTTAGAACGCTAAGAATTACAATACTCAAGCAAAATTAGGGATAATAAATTAGAAACGAAATCAATCTGATATTACATTGCCTTCAATTTCTAATAAGGTTCTTTTTAGTTGGATTTGCCACTCATTGTTCATTTTTCCCATGAAACCGCCAATTTTTCCATCTTTTTTTATAACTCGATGACAAGGTATTATCAAAGGTAGTGGATTGTTTTTAAGAACTCCTCCTATAGCCCTATACGCTTTCGAATTAATCTTTTTGGCTAATTCTGAGTATGTAGTAAGTTCACCGGGTTTGATGTTAATGAGAGCGTGTAAAACTTTTTCTGAAAAATCTGATTTAAAATTATTTTTAAGATCAAGTAAAATCTCCATTTCCTTCATTTTCTCAAAGAGTTCTATTTTACCATCTGTCAAATAATCATTAATCGAGTTTTGTAATTCGATGAGGATAGATTGTTCTTTATCGCTTTTTTCTTTATAAATTTTAAGATCAAATTCTTTGATATACTTTAAAATATCCGTTTTAGATTCAAAAAAGGTGATCTCTTTCAGCTCTATTTTTTGTTCACCCTTTTGATATTCGTACAATACAAAAATAAAAGGATCAATAATCTTGGGTTTAAAGTAAAAAACAGCCATTATTTACCACCTCTCTTCCTTTAAATATTGCATCTTCATAATTAGGTACGATATATTTATTAATTCGATAAGTTTTTAAATTGAATCTATTATCTCAATAATAATAAGAAGTGGTTAGAATAGATAAAGAATGAGAATATCTTTCAATTATACCATAATTATCAATACTATTAATTAAAGAATCGAGTAAATACCCAATGCCAGAAGATCTTAAAAATGTTATAGATGGGATCGAATCGAGCGAGAAAGAAACTGCAGTTCTCCAATCGAAGATCGATCGCTTACAAGAAATAATGGAAAAGCAAAAAAGAGTAATCAATAATCAGGAAAGTATTATTGAAGAGCAGAAAGTTAAGATAACCAGAATGTATGACATTCCAGAAGATGTATTAGAATTAAAAGAATTAATCGGAACACAAAGAGCATTACTTAACGAAAGAGAAAGTGAACATGACCTTGCGAAAGGCGAAGTTCTCGCTATAGAAAAAGAACTAGAATTTATGAAAAGGCAAAACGTCCCAACTCAGAAGAGATTAGACGAAAGTTTCGAAACAATTGGAAACCTTAAAGCTGAATTAGCCGAGAGGAATTCAGAGTTAATTCTTAGAGATGGAAACATCAAATCTTTAGAAAATAAGGTAAAGGAACTTCAAGCTTTTGCAGATAAACTTCAAGACGAACAAGTAAAGCTATTATCAGATATGGATCAAAAGTGGAAAAAAGAACTTGAACAACTAAGAACTGATCATATCGCGGAGAAACAAGATTTAATTGGAAAGATTTCCGACTTAGATACATTTCTCTTAGACAGTAAGTTAGTTTCAACTGAAGCAACCTCAGAAGCAAAAGATTTGAAATCTAGGT
This sequence comes from Promethearchaeia archaeon, assembly GCA_029856235.1. Classification (GTDB taxonomy): domain Archaea; phylum Asgardarchaeota; class Lokiarchaeia; order Sigyniarchaeales; family SOKP01; genus SOKP01. The sequence goes on along the minus strand of JAHQWP010000210.1, from coordinate 11,463 downwards.
TTGACGAAATTCGTACAAGGCAAGAGAATTTGATAAGTAAGCTAGAGGATGCTCTTGAGAAAAAACGCGAAGCAGATGAGGTTGTACGAAAATTAAATTCTGACATGGAAGGACTGAGGGAATTTAAGAAAGAGAATTTGAATAAGATTCATTATTACGATAAATTGACTGAATTAATGGAACATGAAGCCCAATTCAAAGCATTCTTAATATTAGAAAAGGTACGTTCAATGGCGATTGAAGATTTGAGAAATGCGCTTGGTTCACCTATCGTATTAGTAAAAAAGATAGTGCAGAATTTACAAGACATCGATCTTGTTGAAATCAATGATGTCGGTAAGATAGTTTTGAAAAAAATCGAAGAAAATTAATTTACTACACTTTTTTTAAAAGGTCGTTAAACTATATCTTAGCCAAATCTTTATAGAGGTTAGGGAGAAGTTTTAAAAATTTGCCATCTTGAGTTTGATCGAGTATTTCAGCAGCTATAGTTTTTAATATTTCCCGATATTTGCTTGGTTTTTCGTCCCTACGTAATAATAAGGCAACTACATAATTTTCAACACTAATATGATCGTCTCCTACACCAGAGAAGAAAGAAACAACTTTATTATTCTTTAATGAGATACTAGCGAATCCTGGCTTCAGACTCTGGTATCTGTGAGACGAATACACCTGAGTGAGTAAGTTATTGGTAATTTTAAGGTTTTCTGGATAAAAACCTTCGTTGATCTTGAATCTCAAACGAGATAAAATTTAATCGGACCAATTTCGTTATCCCACCGGATGATCAGTATTCCTACAGGCATTTAAACCATTCCTCCATCAATCTCCTTTAAGTTTACTATCTTTATTTATATATTATTATTTATCTAAATATTATAATAAGCTAGACGACTAATAATTACTTATTTTGTGTTATTATAAATTTAATATCTTGTTATTATTTATTTATTTTTATTTTTCTTAGCTATCTTAACCATTTAACAATATTCAAACTTTTTTAAAAATAGAATTAATATCCACATATCCTTCAAATGAAATAGAATACTAGTTAGAAGGATGATTCCTAAGGTAAAAATTTAAATTAAAACTAAAATTTCTCAATAGTACACTTAAAACCTATTAGATTCGATAAAAACATCTTATAATAATAAAAGGAATTTATTAATAGCATACTAAAATGGCGGGATTACCGAGTCTGGTCAAAGGTCTTATGGTTTAGAAGGGTCAAGACCGATTATAGGTGCTGGACTTAAGATCCAGTGGCAAAGGCCTTCGGGAGTTCGAAATTGTTAGGGTTTTCCCTAACATCGAAACTCTCCCTCCCGCCACATTCTTTTTTTAATTTTTATTGATTTTTAACATATGTAATAATGCGAAAGAATAAAATTAATATTTTGATGATTTCTAATTAAATATTAATTCAATATTAACCAAAAGAGATTGAAATGAAATTAACTGAAATAATTGGTTTAGAAGAAAAGCACGCCCAACTCTTAGGAAAAGCGGGTATTAAGGAAGTAGAAGATCTTCTTTCTTTAAGTTATTATCAAATTAAACAATTAGCAAGAAGTATAAGTGTAACAGTTAGAGCCCTTGATACATGGCAAGAACACGCCGATTTGATGAGAATTCCCGGGGTAAATCCTGAATTCGCAAACGCTATAAACCTTATAGGGATCGATTCTGTTAAGGAATTCGCATATCGAAATGCAAAAACTACGGTTGAGAAGTTAAAGGATTTAAAAAAGAACAATCCTAAAGTCCTTGCTAAAGTTCCAACTTTAAAAAACATTGAAGATTGGATAAATGAAGCGAAAAGTCTTGCAGAAGTGCCCAAGAAAGGTGAAAAAGTAAAAAAAAAGCCAGCACCTAAGACAAAACCCGCACCAAAGGGTGAATCAAGTCCAGACATCCCAATTGTACCTAACTACAAACCATTTGAAACATTTGAAAAAGATTACGGCGAATATGGCCCTGACTACTGGAATAGCAAATGGGACACGGCACCAATCATATATACTGGCCGGGCTTTGAGAGGAGAATCGTATAGTAAACAAATTGATGTTGATGTAAAAGCGTTCATGAAAAAAAATGATGCGATATTATGGCATGTTTTAACTCAATTAGAATTAAGGAAAGATACTCCTAACGATACGACTTTAGCAATCCAAAACTTTGTATGTAATTTTCTAAAATATAAATATGATGAGATCGCATCAGAATGTCCTGAATTTTGGTTATTTCCCTTCGAAGCGATTCAATCAGAAATCGGTGACTGTGAAGATGGAGCTATCTTAATTGCAAGCTTGTTAATTAATGCTGGCATCCCTTCATGGAGAGTTAAAGTGTGTGCGGCTCAAGTAATGGCAGATCCCGTTTTTGCACCATCAGATGAGGAATTAGGCGGGCATGCGTATTGTATATATTTAGCAGATCGCCCAGAATCAGAACGGAAATTAGAATGGGTAATTTTAGATTGGTGTTATTTACAGGATCCAGAAGTATCGATAGAAAATAAACCTTTAGCACGAAATGGTGGAACAGAGGGGGCTTATAGGGATATATGGTTTACTTTTAATGACGAACAATCTTATGCGCAAAGTAGTTTTGAAGTTAAGGAAGGAAGGATTAGCAAGAATCGAACGATGCAAAAAGACGAAGTATTAGCTCCCTTAGAAGACATCCTAAAAAGTTTAGCAAGCGATACAATCGATAAAATTTTCAAGAAATTAAATATTGAGATAGAATAATTGTAAAAGCTAAAATCAATTTATTCTATTCACTTTTTTGAAATAAATAATTAACCAAGAAAATAATTAGATTTTTTTTTTATTTATTCATCATTTCCTGGAATATCAGTTTCAGTAGGTTCAGTTTGAACTAATTGAATTCCACAAAAAGGACAATAAACAACTTTTCTTCCTATTTCGGAGCCACAATTAGAACATTTGCTTTTGAATTTAAGAGTAGAGGGAATATTATCTTTAATTCTTTCAAAGGATCGGTTTAGTGATTCATGTACTTCTTCAACCACTTCTTTTCTATCTTTCTCAGGATGTGATTTTATGAATATTGAAGATAATTCTACAATAAAATTTTCAATTAAAAGAAGTTGTTCCGAATAGTTCTTATTCACCTTCAACTTCAACAGTTCTTCCCCTGCTTCAGTCAATGTATAGAGCTTTCTTAGAGGTCCAATTGGGCTTTTAACCATTTTTGATTTAAGAAATCCGCTTCCTTCTAGCTTTGATAAAATCGGATAAATCGTCCCAGATTTAGCTTCCCATGTTCCTGCAAAATGTTTATTAAGAGCTTGCATTAAATCATAGCCTGATAGAGCTTGACTATTGAAAATAACTTCTACTATTGTAAATTCTAAAGGAGTTAGCTTGCTTTTGGTAATATTAGCGAAAATTTCTTGTTTTATTTTAGATCTTAATTCTTCAATATCCTCTTCAAGATCTAAAAATTTTCCTAACCACATTATTAGTAAACTCCGTAAGAATTATTCTTTTTTAACCTTTCTTTGCATTTTTTCTAATTCTCTATCGATAGCGCGCTCTTTTTTTGATTTTAATCCACCGAAATCTATGGTTGCTCCACGATAATAGACTAAATAGACAACCACATGGATACCTAAACCTATGCTCCAAAAGAAAGCAGGAAAGATAAACCAGAAAATTATGATGTTGGTTAAAAAATTAATTACAAATAAGAGTAGCAGCACGGTAATAAAAGTAACAATGTGAAAAATTATACCTCTTTTTGCCATAGGATATACTCCTCGAGCATAAACTATGTAAGCTGTAAGATGCTCAACGAAACCGATAAACCATCCTAAAATTGGATATAGAAACCACATATAAGAAGAAGTAAATCCATTTATAACAAAAAATAGTGCACAACCAAATATAAATACCCCCAAGTGAATTTTTACTGACATCCTGAAATTTACTTTTTTGAGGGCTATAATGCGGAGGTCATCTTCTGAAAACCCATTATATCTTTTTCCACTCATACTTCTCGTACTCTGTGTTTTAATTTTCTCTTGAATTATATTTTTTACATTTATTTATATTGTTATGAGTTATAAAGAAAATATCCTATTTAAATCTATATAGAATTAACAATATAATTGTAGATATAACAATAAGGTATTGACAAAAAATTATCTTAGTAAAGATCTGTTTTATAGGATTAAAAGTATTAAACCGTTTATGGTTATGAAAAAGTTTTAATATCACAATTTATGTTAATTCCCTATCTACAAGTCTAATCGGTTTATCGCGTTGTTGTCTGAATATATTGAGAAAATAGAGAAATGGGATCGAAAAACATTCCTAAGTCTCTATAAGAGCGATTTTTCTCAGAGAACAAAGCAGTTTGCGAAAATTTTTAGTTTTTTTGGAAGTTTGTATTTTTGGGGAATAGTATGGATAACTTGGTTTGCCTATGGCTATATAACGAAAGATTATGATTTGCTCGTACTGTTCACGGGAGCATTTGACCAGTCGATGATCATTCATCTCATTATTCGATATGGAATTGTTAGAAGAAATAGGCCTTTTATCAAGCTTAAGGAAGATGGTGTGGAACAACACGACGAATTTATAAGAATACCATATATAATGTCAGAATCAGAAGGAAAATCTTTTCCAAGTGGTCATGTGACGTTTTTTCTTCTATTTGGAATGGTTTTTGCTTTTTATTTTAATAGTTGGATCATATTTGTTATAGTCCTAGGATTAGGTGTAATAATGGCATTTTCACGCTTGATTTTAGGAGTCCATTTTCCGAGCGATGTGATTTTTGGATTCGTTTTTGCTTTCTTATATGCTTATTTGTATCTTGGATGGACATATACCTATTGGGCTGAATTTCATTATTGGATAGGACCAATTTTCTCGGAACTGTTTCACTTTTGGAGATAGTTGACTCAATTTCTATTTGGCTTACAAATCCTTTAATACGCTTCAAGCCTTTTTACTTATATGATCGAAAGTGAAACTAAAGAAGAAACTAAAGTTGGATTATTTCGTAGAATAATACGACTATGGCCTAGTTATATTATTCATAATTCCTTTGCTTTTACACTATCTGCAATATTTATAAACTTCTTAATAGTTTCTAATATAATTTGGCCTGGAGAAGTTTTTCATTCTAGAGAAATTGGATTATTAGTTGGTATTAGCACCTATATATCAGCGATTTCAGGGATCCTCTTTGGAACACTAGCTGATAGATATTCACGAAAAATATTAATGTCTATTACAGAAATTATCTTTGGTCTAGGATATATGCTAAATGCATTTGTTGCTCAAGGTTTGGGTATGCAAACTTACTCTTTTTTCTTAATCTTTAGCCTTATTAGAGGATTTGCAACAGGTGGCTTTTGGCCACTTATTAACTCGTTTGGGAACGATTCTACTAAGGAAGACCAAAGATCACGATTCTTTGGTACATTACAAGCTTCATTCCAGCTTTTTCAAATAGTTGGAATGGTAATATCCGCAGTTATGTTCCAAAATTTATTATGGAGAGAATATTTTTTGATTATCGGTATCATTTACATTTCGTTTGGGATTTTGATATTAGCTATAGGCAAAGAGCCTAAGCGCGCGTCAACTCATAAAGAATTAAGTGAAGTTCTATTAAATAAAGATGTGTTCTATGAGTATAAGTTGAATTGGGAGACAATCAAATCAACTATTTTCTCTCCAACTAATATTATTGCTTTTGTCGAAGGTATTTTTACAACAATTATGTTAATGATTCCAGATTTCTTGTTTGTCCCATACATTCAATCTGATCCACATAATATTTCTCCTTTTGCATCTAGTATTTTTATGATAATGTTTGGATTACCGGGGGGATTAGTAGGAGCTCTAGCGTTTGCTTGGATAGCAGACAGATTGGCTAAAAAAAACATCAAAAATCGAGTTTATATGATTGCTATTTCAATTATAGGTTTATTTGGTTTTTATATTGGGTTGTTTTTTCTTCCCCTTCCACACTTAACTACAGCTCAAGGAAACAACATGGGACTGTTATTGACTTTTCCTGTTCTATGGATGTTAGGAATTATAGCTTTGATCGCGCGGGCAGTTGTTGGATTATGGAATATAAATCAACCACCAATATTGCAGGCTATAAACTTACCAGAGGCTCAAGGGACAATTAGCTCTGCCAATCAGTTTCTTGAAGCAATTGGAAGCGGTACTGGCCCTATTTTAGCTGGAACCGTATTAGCATTATTTAATAATAACTATCAGTTGACGGTTGGTATAACTATGGGATTAGGAATCATTGGAGGGATGTTATGGCTGTTAGCTACTCGTTGGATAAACAACGATGTGAATAGAATATCCGAGATATTAAAAAAACGTAGTATTGAACTATCAGAAAAAAATCGAAATAATGACTAACTTTTTTATTCATAATGATTGAATATAATACCTTAAGAAAGATATTAAAATAAGCAAAGAAAATACAATAAAGTTTCTTATTATGAAGAGATTAAGAAAATGCATGACTTCTAAAACCAATCTGTGAACTCATCAAGGGCTCTTCTTTCCCTTTCTTCCTTTTTTTCAAGAGATTCGTTAATTAAGCCAACAGTGAGGACTCCCATTAGTTCATATTTTTCTGGAGAAAGTTTAAATATCTCGTTAACTTTCTCTTTATTTTTTAAGATTTCTCCAATCCAAACTGCACCTAAGCCCTTCGCATGAACTGCTAGTAACATATTTTGTATAAAAGCGCCTATAGCTAAAATGTCTTTTACACGATCGTAACCTCGTTCAAGATCTAAGAAGACGACGAAATTTAGATAAGCACTTTCAATAATCGCGCCATATTTTGAATTTTCAGAGATCATTCTCTTAACCGTAGGATGAGAAACTATGCATACTTTCCAAGGTTGACTGTTTCGACCCGAAGGAGCCCACCGTCCACAATCTACTATTTCTTTTATAGTTTGATTGTCAATTTTTTTATAAACAAAATTTCTCACGGATCTTCGAGATTTTATTAAATTCAGCAAACCGTTTGTTTTTGATTCCATAATTTAAAAATTGTGAAAGAAAGAAATTTATACTTTTGTATAGCTACTATTGACCGTGAAAAAAAAATAAAAAATAGTAAAAAAACTTTTTCTATTGTATTCTATTTCTACTTTCTGGAATTACTAATTCAACAGCTATGTTTCTTACTTGGTTTTGTTTAAGTCTTTAGCATCGTCTTCTATTGCATCGAAATACTCAATGTCCATTAATCCACCCTGTATATCTTCTGCCCAATGTATTTTTATAGGCATTCCTATGTAAGTATCCTTAAATTCAATATCAGGATTTAACTGTGTTGGGTATGATGTATCTGCTCCATCTAATTGAGCACAAACAATTGGTCGTTCTATAACTTTACCAGTTTCAGGATCTTTTAAATAAGTAACAGTATATGAAGCAACTTTCCCAGTTTCGCGTAAATCCACCCATCTATCAGGTTTTACGAGACATTTACCACAAACTTGGCGAGGTGGAAAATAGATTCTATTACAACTTGAACACTGGAGTCCTACCAGCTTTTTCTGCTTCAATTTTTCCAGAAAGGGTTGCATATGAGTAATATTAAATTTGAATTTATAACTGGATAAATACCAATTTGCTGGCATAGTTCTTGTTTTAATATATTCTTCTTTAATATAATCCATAGATTTTCTTGATGTTCTTTTTGACATTTTTTCTTACCTCCATATTTTATGTAAACTTTCTAGCTGGTTCATCAGCCATAACCATCATGGTGACAAGATTAACGTATCCTCCCCAACCATGTCCCAATGCTGTATGCACAGTCTTAGGGACTTGATTACTCGCCTTTCCCATAATCTGTAAAGCTGCTTCTGCAGGTCTTTCCATTGCTGATGCACCTATAGCGTTTGTGGAATTAACCCCTCCTGAACAATTAATAGGCAATTCACCATTTAAAGCTGTTATTCCCGTTTTATACATTTCTGTTGCTGTATTTTCTTCGAATAGACCTAATTTTTCAACCCACATAAGCTCTTGGTTAGGAAAAGGTGAATACACCTCAGCATAATCTACTTCTTTCCTTGGAAAAGAGATACCCGCTTGTTTAAACGCCAAATCAGAAGTCATTTGAGCGCCAAGTTGCTCAGAAAGATCTAACTGTCCTGATCCGCTACCACAATAGCCAATAAGAGCAGTTTCATTTGACACACTTCCTACTCCATTAACATAAACGGGAATATCACACATTTCTTTTGCCTTTTCCTCAATTGTAAATAACATTGCGCAAGCCCCATCAGAAGCGGGGCAAACCATTCCGTACCTTAGGGGGTATGAAATATAAGGAGTATCTAAAACGTCCTCAATTGTAAGATCAGGCATCTTAAGGTGAGCCCACCATGTTTTTGCGGCATTATGTCTATTTTGAACTACAACTCTAGCTAAGTCTTCTTCTGTAATTTTACTTTTTCGCATGTAATTAACCGCTTGATAAGAAGCAATTCCTATTGCAGCACCACCAGATAAAAGAAGTGATAACTGATCATAAGGAATACCTAATGAATTCATTACAGAAATTTCTCCATATGCTACACTAGCAAGTCCTACACTTGTATCACCTTGACTTTGCTGCTCAAAAGCTATAGCCAAAACAGTATCTACTCCAGGTAAACCAGCCGCTACAGAATAATAACCGGATATCGCCACTGAACCACCAGTTGTACCTCCGGTAGTAACTCTCAGCAATGGTTTATTTCTCGCGCCCATCCAATCTGTCATCCATAATTCAGGGATATTGGTTCCTTCAAATGCCGGCATATTTCCATTTACAAACACATCAATATCTTCAAAATCTACACCAGGAGCATTCTTTAAGCAATCTTGAACTGCTTCGCTTACCAATTCTGCCATATTAACATCAGACCTTTTCGAAGCGTGTTCGCTAAAACCAGCTGATGCTATAGCTACTTGTCTCCCCATTTTTAATTACCTCCCTCCAATACAAATAAAATATTATTTTGAGCACACATGCCAATCTGACCAGAAGCTATAGCTTTATTAGCACCCTTAACTTGATGACCATTTGCTTCTCCGTTGATTTGTTTTGCAGCTTCAATAATCCTAATTAAACCAGTGGCACATGGAGGATTTCCGCCAAGAGCTCCTCCCGAAGGGTTGATAGGGATATCTCCACCGATTACAGAATTTAAACTTGCTCCTTGACCTCTCTCTGTAAATCCTAAAGCTTCTGTAAAAATTAATTCTTCATGCGCGTGACTTTCAAAAATCTCTGCAACATCGATTTCATGTTTAGGATCTTTGACTCCAGCAGCTTTAAACGCCATTTTTCCAGCTAATTCCATAGATTTACTTGTTGATAAATCTCGATCTCCAAGATAATATGTTTCCTGACAATATCCTACTCCAGTAATCCAAACTGGATTACTAGTTATTTTCAATGCCTGTTTTTCTGGAGCTAACAATAAAGCTGCTACACCATCACAAGGTTGAGCTACCATTAATTCTGTAACTGGATCAGCATAAATCCCAGAATCTAGTATATCTTGAACTGATGAATTTGGATTTTGAGCTTCTGCTAAAGATAATGCATTTTTAGCCGCATTTTTTCTATTTTTAACAGCAACTTTAGCAATATCTTCAAGACTCACATTATATTTTTCCATATATGCTCGCATCTGGAAACCAGCAGAAGTAACATCATTTACAAAAGCATTTGGTCGCTCCCATGTAGGATCTGTCTCGTACAACCGAGTAGAATGGTATGGAAAACATGAAGCCATACTTCCCCCCCAAACAACAGCTAATTTATGATTACCAGATAATATTCGCATTAGCCCATATAAAACAGCATGGGCTCCATCCATTTCTACTTTTGATTCGTCTACTAAGTACGCTCCTCCGGGTTCTACTGTTAAAGCGTTTGAAATCGTCCGCCCATCATAATAATCGTTTGTAGCAGAAATTACTGTCGAAATATCTTTTTTCTTTAAACCTGCAACATCTAAAGCACCTCTAACAGCTTCAAAAATCATTTCATAACGACCATAATTTGCGTCTGAATATAATTTTACTTGATGATATCCTACAATTCCAACTTTTTCCATTTAATCTACCACACCTCACGCTTTTACGAAACCCTTAATATCTGAAGGGGCTCCTTTTGTTTTTTCTGCCCATTCTATCTTTACCTTCATGCCAATTTTAACTTCACCAGGTTTTAGATCTAAAAGCCTATAGATTATAGATGTATTGCTTCCATCTATTTGCACCATTCCAAGTAATAAATCCTTAGCTTTTCTATGACTTCTATCGTTCACTCTGTAAGGGGTTACTGTATAATTTAAAAGAGTGCCTATATCCGATAAATTAATCCAATTCTCCTCGAGGGGAATTACTATATTGCATTTTCCACAGATTTTCCTCGGAGGGACAAAAACATCACCACACTTCCCACATTTATTGCCAATCACTTTTTTATTCTCTAAATTGTCAAAAAACTTATCTAAGTAACGCCCAACCCAGAAATTAAAGTCAGCGCGAACCATTCCCTGATTTGAAACAATAACTTTATCTTCACTCATTTTAGTTCAGATTTTATTTTAATTTTTATGAGAATTAAGTTCCTATTGTTTAAATACTTATTATATTGAGATTTCGTTATTAAAATAGTAAAAGAAAAATTACCGAATTTTGAATAGCTATTACTTAATTAATACAATCCGATTAAAACCTAAGAGTAAGCCCTCGGTTTAGAGATTTAATTAAAACAATGGAATTTTGTAAAAATATCTTTAATAATCTAATACTTCGAATAAGGTTTATAAGGAAAAATTTAATAAATTCTAATTTATTTCGAAAGATATCTGAATAGATTTAAAACAAATTTTAACAGAAAAGAAAGTGATTTTAAATGGTTATTGAAACCAATATTACCAGAATGCTTGGAATTAAACATCCAATTTTAAGCGCACCAATGGGTCCGTTTTATACAACAAAATTAACCGTAGCAGTATCAGAAGCAGGAGGATTAGGTGTATTAAGCCATGTTACACTCCATGGGACAGTTACTTTAAACGAAATGAAGAAAAGCATGGAATATGTGGTAGAACACACCGATAAACCCTTTGGATTTAATATTAGAACTGCCCGATTACAACCTGACGCCATAAAACTTTGTAGGCAGTTACCTAGGTTCATTTATGAAAACCAAAAAATTAGAGATCAGTGTGTCTACTTGCTTACTAGTGCGGGTTCACCGAGACTGATGTATAACAAACATTTTGAGAAATTAAAGGAAACTGGTTCACAAATAAAACATTTCCATGTTGCCCCCTCAATCTATCTAGCTAAAAAATTGTTAGACAGTGGAGTTGATGGGATAGTTGCAACTGGAATCGAAGGTGGAGGTCATCAG
>JAHQWP010000209.1 GCA_029856235.1 Promethearchaeia archaeon | reverse complement strand
CCGAAGGTCGGAAATGAGCATTATTAACTTTCGAATCGCGTCTTTCTCTTCACTCACTTTCAAAAATCACATTTCATATTTTCTTTTATTATATTATGATTATCTATTAATTTATATATATTTGTTCTTAAAAGAAACAACAAAACTATTCAAATTGTATTATTAATAGAATTTATTTTTTAAATTAAGGGGGATATTAATTAGTTAATACAAATCAATGATCACAAAAAAATAAAAAATAATCATGCCAAGAGAAAGAAGTGGTTGGCCTAACCATCCTAAGATATATGAGATTAACACGTGGCCATGGTTAACTAATTTATCTGATATTATTGGTTATAATATTAAACTTAATGATATTCCCCTTGAGTTAATATACCAAGAAATGTCTTTTTTTGATGTAGTCTGGTTAATGGGAGTTTGGGAACGTAGCCCTATAGGAAGAGAAATAGCTATGAATCATGAAGGTTTACAGGAAGGTTATCGTAAAGCTTTGAGAAACTTTAATTCTCAGGATATTATAGGTTCGCCTTATTCTGTTTATTATTATCACATCAGTTCTCAATTAGGCGGTCCAGACGCCCTTAAATCGTTCCGAGAAGACTTAAAAAAACGGGATATATTGCTGATATTAGATTACGTACCAAACCATGTTTCAATTGATCATCTCTGGACACTTGAGAAATCCGATGTTTTTATTAAGGGGACTTTAAATGAACTTATGACAAAACCATACGATTTTTTTTCAGTTGGAGATACTGTGTATGCGCACGGAAGAGATCCTAATTTTCCTCCCTGGACAGACACGGTTCAAATTAACGCGTTTTCTGCTGAAGCTCGCTCAAAAGCAGTTAACACCTTACTCTCGATCGCTCAACAATGTGATGGGGTTCGATGTGATATGGCAATGTTAATGACTACCAATGTTTTTAGTAAAACTTGGGGGGAAAACGCAGGCCCATTACCTGAAACAGAGTTTTGGGAGGAAATCATCCAAACTGTAAAAAATAAGTACCCCGAATTTAAATTCATAGCGGAGGTATATTGGGATATGGAATGGGATTTAATTCAACAAGGTTTTGACTATTGCTATGATAAGAGATTATACGAATGTTTAGCTAGTCTTAAAATTCAAAGCGTACGAGATCACCTTAATACAAATTTAGATTATCAGAATAAATTACTTCGATTTATTGAAAACCACGACGAACCAAGAGCCTTAACAACTTTCGGATATGAACCTTCTAAAGCTGCTTCTGTCATAACTTTAACATTGCCAGGTGCCCGATTAATATTTGAAGGACAGACCCGGGGATATAAAATTAAAATACCAGTTCAATTAGGAAGGGGCGCATTTGAAGAAGATGATATAAGTCTAATAGAATTTTATGATAAATTGTTAAGAGTGGCTCCCGGAAGAGAGTTTGATGAAGCGAGGTGGTCATTATGCAAATCCAAGCCTGTGGGTATGACTGATAATTCTCATAATAACATAATCTCATATCAATGGTTAATAGATAACCAAAGATTATTAATTACAGTCAATTATAGTTCCAATATCTCTAAAGCACATATCATAATTGATGATATAAGCTATGAACACTTTGATTGGCGATTTACAGATCTTTTAACGGGGAACAAATATAACTATAAAGGAAAAGATCTAAACAAAAATGGATTATATGTTGAATTAGATAGTTGGAAGAGTCATATTTTTCGCGTAGAAAAAGTATGAAAAAGCTAGAATTTGTTTTTACTCATAAAACAAGAACTATGAACCAGAAAAGAGAGATGGTTATATGGGATACGATAAAAACTCTTTAATTACTGCTTTAATTGAAAAAGGAGTCGAAATACCAAATCCTTCTTCGGTTGAAATAAGCAAGGAAGTCAACATTGACCTAATATCATCTGAAGATGTAACGATACACTCAGGGTGTAAAATATTTGGCGAAAAGACACTTATTATGCCGGGGGTTAAACTGGGCAGTAGATCTCCAGTTACTATTAAAAATTGTCAATTAGGGAAAAAAGTGGAATTAAAAGGGGGATATTTTGAAGGATCAACATTTTTAGATTCCGCGAATATGGGTGATGGTGCCGAGGTCCGAGAAGGATGCCTTCTGGAGGAGGAAGCTAATGGTGCTCATACGGTGGGTCTTAAACAAACAATTCTTTTTCCATTTGTGACATTAGGGAGCATAATTAATTTTTGTGACATTTTAATGGCAGGCGGTACAAATAGAAAAAACCATAGTGAAGTGGGTAGTTCGTATATTCATTTTAATTATACGCCTAATCAGGATAAGGCAACTGCATCTTTAATTGGAGATGTAGCTTATGGCGTTATGCTTAATCAACCTCCTATTTTTTTAGGGGGACAAGGCGGACTAGTGGGTCCAAGTCGGATAGGTTATAAGACAGTAATTGCGGCTGGAGTTATTTACCGTGGAAATTGTCCTCAAGGTCATAAACTTTTAATGGGTAAGAAACCTCAAAAAGAGGATATGGATTTCTATCCTGGACTATATTGGAGAGTTAAATCAAGAGTTATAAATTGTATTGAATATATCTCAAATATAATAGCTCTTAGACAATGGTACCTAATGGTACGTTCTAAATTCTATCAGGGAAGTGAAATGGAAAAATTGCTTTATGAGGGCGCAGTTAAAAAGCTTGATCTTATTTTCAATGAGAGAATTAAAAGATTTAAACAACTAGCTAACAAGATGGAACATTCTATAGAATTATATAAATCGGTTATGGGTAATAAAGCATCAAATGAACTTATAAATCAAAAAAGAGAATTATTTGAGAATATCCAAAAAATTGAAAGTAGTTTTAACGAATGTTTAGAGTATTCGGGTGACGAGAAAAAGAGAGTTGAATTTTTAAAGAATATAGATGACATCTACAAAAAAACCGGGAAGGATTACATCAACATAATACAAAATTTAAATGAGCATAGTAAAAAAGTAGGAACTTCTTGGCTTCTGAGCATGGTTGAAAATACAAGAAATAAAATATTGAAGTATCTTCCATGTTTTATTTAGAAAATATCTTTATTTTTAATAATAAAGGACATTTTTAATGAACAGTCACAGTCTTACTAAGATTTAATGGTTTATCTGGGTCTAGATCATGAGCCAAGGCAGCATAATAGGCTAATAATTGTAAGGCTGGCATAAAAGTTATTGGGCTGAATAGGTTATGAAATTTATCTGCGGGTTGAGGAATTCGAATTGTAATATCACTTAATTTTGTTATTTTTACATCACTTTCCACAACAACAGAAATAATTCTACCACCTCTAGCTTTGAACTCCATTACATTCCCAACTAATCTATTATATGTCTCGTCAGGAGGAGCGATAAAAATAATAGGAAATCCTTCCCTTACTAAAGAAATTGGTCCATGTTTAGCAGAAGCTGCGGAATATCCTTCGATAAACCGACAAGCAACTTCCTTTAATTTTAAACCTCCTTCTTTAGCAGTAGCGATTGATATACCTCTTGCCAAAAAGAAATAATTCATATTTTTTTCTAAATTGTTTACAATATATTTGATTAAATCAACATTTTTTTCGAGGAATTGTTCAATGATATTAGGAATTCCAGCTAAAGCATCCTGATATTTTACTATTTCTTCATTAGATATTATTTTTCTAGTTTTTGCAATTGATACTGCTATTAACGCAAGAGCAAGAACTTGCGTGCTATATGTCTTTGTTGCTGCAACACCAATCTCAGGTCCTGCATTTGTAACGATCACGTGATCGGAATACCTAGTAATTGATGAGCCTACAACATTAGTAATTGTTAAAATTTTGACAGATTTTGTTTTTTTTGCCCATCTAATCGCTTCTATCGTGTCAATGGTTTCACCTGATTGTGAAATTGCAATAATTACGGAATTATCTTGCAAACTACATTTTAACTGAGTCTCAAATTCAGAACATTCCATATCCTGAATGTGTTTACCAAGAAACTTAGAAATTATAAATTTTCCCGCTAACGCTGAGTGATAAGATGTACCCGCTGCAGTGATATATATGCTATCTGCTGAGATTAAAGCGTTTGCAAACTTAGTTAATAGCTGATCTGAAATTTTCATAGTAAACCTTAATGCATCTGGTTCCTCGTAAATTTCTTTTAGCATAAAATGATCATAACCTCCTTTTTCTGCAGCATCAATATTCCATTCAATAGTTTGCATTTCTTTTCTAATCAATTTATTATCGCTTTTGAGATCAAAAAATTGTACTTCTCCCGCTTTCAAAACAGCAAGTTCGTCATCTTCCATTATATAGCATTTTCTTGTATATGGTAAAAAAGCAGGAATATCTGAAGAACAATAAGTTGTTTTTCCTTCTTCAATTCCAATTATTAAAGGAGATTCTTTTCGAGCAACAATTATTAAATCGGGATTATCAATCTGACAGACTGCAATTGCGTACGCTCCTTTGCATTTTTTTAATGCGTTTATAATAGCATCCTTAAAACTATTACCTTTTTTCATGAAATCTTCAATCAAATGAGGAATAACTTCAGAATCAGTCTCAGATTTAAATGTATGTCCTAGAGAAGTGAGTTCATTTCTCAATTCTAAAAAATTCTCTATTATTCCATTATGTACAACTGCAATCTTGTCGAAACAATCTAAATGTGGATGGCTATTTTGTTTAGTAGGTGCTCCATGAGTTGCCCATCTTGTATGAGCTAATGCAAGTCTTGAACCACTAGGAAATTCATCTAATTTGATCTTTTTATGGATTTCATCAATTTTTCCAGCTTCTTTTTTAATGAATAGTTTTGAATTATAAAGTGAAACAATACCACATGAATCATATCCACGGTATTCTAAACGCTTTATTCCTTCGAAGACAACTTTACCTACAGAGATTTCTTGATTCTTTGTAACTATTCCAAAAATACCACACATCTAAAAATAGGTAATTATTAGAAATTTAAATATTTTTTTGCGTCCGAAAGAAAACATGATAAAGGTAATTTGTAAAACTCATAATTAAATATTTATTAAACAGAACTTTTTTTAGTATAAATTACTTCTCAAGGAATCATTAATGGCGATTAAAGTAATTATTACAGATAATTACAAAGAGTTAAGTAAGGTTGCAGCTGAAATTGTAAAAAAAGATATCATCCAAAGATTACAAAACAAGGATGAATTTGTTTTAGGACTTGCAACCGGAAATTCACCTATAGGTATGTATAAAAACCTAGCCCGGATGGCTAATTCTGGCGAGATTGATAGTACACGGATTCGTAGCTTTAATCTTGACGAGTATGTAGGGCTACCTGGTGAAAATCCTCAACAACGAATGCTACATCCGGAGAGTTATTGTTATTTTATGATTCAAGAATTTTTTGGGCTCCTTGATAAAAAATTCATCGAAACTTCGGTCCCTTATGGTTGTTTGATTGATCAAGAACAATTAGAGAACGAACTTAATGCACACCCAGAAGACTGGAGTGAATTGGGTACAGATGCGGGTAAATCTATATCTATTAAAGATAATCCAGACTCAGAATATTTAAAGTGGATTCAAGAAACGATATTAGATGGGTATGCTCAAAAAATTTCAGCTGCTGGGGGTATTGATTTACATATAATAGGCGTTGGAGGTCGTGGTCATGTTGCTTTTCATGAATCGGGAATCCCATTTGAAAATAGTAATGTTTTATTAGTCAAACTTGATGACAATACTGTAGATAATGCTGTGAAAGATGGTCATTTCACCACCAAAGATGAATCCCCCCGGTATGCCATCAGTATGGGGGCTGAAATAGTGTATAAAGCAAAGGCAATTTTATTGTTGGCTAATGGTGAACGTAAGGTTGAGTCAGTTACCAAATCGTTACTAAATGATCCATCCTCAGATATTCCAATTTCTTATGGGCAAATTTATTCACAAAATGGAGGTAACCTGACTTATTTATTGGACAAAATCGCTGGGAGAGAACTCCTTGCTAATAAGGAACTTCTCAAAAAAAAAGGAATAGAAATAGAAATTAGAAACAGCTAACTTCAACTAAAAAATAATCATTTAATAAAAACTTCATATTAAATTTAATTTCTTCATTTTTTCTTCTGCTATTTTATTCATCTCAATTGATTGATTTATATCGATACTGGATTCACCAGAAATTCTTAAGTATGGACTTGTTCCCGAACGTCTTATTAAAATCCATCCAGTATCGTAATCGAATCTACAACCATCCATTTTATTTATAGTTTTTAATTTTTTTCCCATAGAATCGAAGCTCTCTTTCATTTTAGCAATGATTTTTTGATTTATTTCGTCTGAAAACGGAATGTCTTTTATAAGTTGAAATTGTTGGCGGTAATAGGGGTAGTTTGGAATTTCTTTCAATAATTCTATTAACCTTTTTCCCGTTTTAACCATCATTTGCAATACTAACCCGATTGTAACTATTGAATCGGGTCCTAAATGGAAGCTAGGCCAAATATATGTACCTGAGGTTTCTCCACCCAGAAATCCCCCATTCTCATGTAAAGCTTGAGCTACTTGGATATCTCCGACTTCAGTTCTTATTACTTCGCATCCTAGTGGTTGTAACACATCCTCAATTAAACTAGATGAGTTTACAGGGGTAGATACTTTCATATCTTTCATATTAAGATTATTTTGATTATTTTGTATATTATATTTTGCCAGAAGAGCTAATAACCTAATTGGATCAACAATCTCACCCGTTTCATCTAAAAAAATAACTCTATCAGCGTCCCCATCTAGCGCTATTCCAATATCATCTTGAGTTGATATTTTCAAAAATTTTGATATTTGAATTAAATTTTTTTCGCTAGGTTCTGAATTTCTTCCAGGGAATTTACCATCCATTTGTGCATTGATTGTTATAATATTTACATTATAATTACTTAGTAGTCTTGGAACAATTTCACATCCCGCTCCGTTTCCGGGGTCAACTATAACATTAAGTTTACTTCCATCAAATTTTATACGATCAGTTATATCCAAAATGTGCTTATCGTTAACATCATTAACCTGAGTAACTTTTCCAATTTGATCCCATTTGATATCAAGAAAATTCTTCTCGTCATATAATCGCGAGATTTCTTCCTCTTGCTTATGGGAGTAACCTATACCTGAAGGATTCCAAAATTTTAATCCAATATATTCGGGAGTATTATGAGAAGCGGTAATCATTACTCCAGCATCCCCATCTAAATATCGTAGAGACATTGCTAATGTGGGGGTAGTTACAATCCCTAATGTTTTCACATTACATCCCGTACTTAAAATCCCAGAAATTAATGAATATTCTATTGGTAAAGCAGAGGTTCTAATATCCTTCCCGATAACTACGATACCTTCACCTTTTAAATATGTACCCAACGCTAGTCCCACATCTAAAGCCATTTGAGGTGTGAACATGATATCTGTCTCACTGTAATTTTGGAACACCTTTCTTATACCTGAAGTACCAAATATATTTGATGTCATATTTTTCATCTTTGCCTTAATAATTATCTTGTTTAATATAGATTTTTTTTTAATTTTAATTTTATGAAGTAATTGTTTCAAATTTTAAGTATCCATCAAGATAAAAATTCAAATGGTTAACTCTTTATTTTTTATTGGTGATTTTTTATTACGAATTAAGATTTTGAATCGTATGCTAAAGACGTTAAGAAACCAGTATCTCTTTAAATTATGTTTTGATAAATTTTATACTTAAACATAACCGCCCAATTAAATAATAATCTGCAAATTTTTTCATTATCCTATAAATTTGAATAAAAAAGTATTAATTTTTATTCTCACATATAAAGTTTAAAGAATATTGCTACAATTAGAGTATTTAATTAAATTAAAAATTGGCGTAGCTCTAAATGATATTTCAAGGATTATTGAATATTTCTAGCTTATACTTAGACAATGAAGACTATTTATTTAATAGCCTAGATCAGTTTTTTCATGATAGAATTAATGAGTTTATGTATACAAATGAAACTGAAGATTTAAATCGCCAATTTAGCGATCTCTTGGATATTATTAAAACTGAATTAGTTACTCTTGGATTTGAAAGCGAAGAATTAGATTACATGTTTTTAGACCCTTATATTAACCTGAACCACGATGATATTAACAAAAAACGACCAATCCATCAAATTTATGATTTAAAAATAGCTCCAATATTATACGAGATTTTTTTAGAAAAAGTTGTAGATTATTTAGTTGATATTAATAATGTCAGTCCCATAATATTAAATTTAAAATCAAATAATTTCTTAAGTTTGGAATTTATTGTAGAATTGAAAAACTTAAAAGATCTCATTGATAAATATCCCGAAAAAAAAGAAAATTTGAAGAGATATCTTCAAATACAGAAGAAATTTGAAAAAAAGTTAGTGTTAAATAAAGAAAAAATTGAGATGTTAGAGAATCTACAAGATCCGCAAGAAAAACTGCAAACCTTATATCTTATTTATCGTATAATTAGTATATTTCATTTAGAAAAAGAATTTAATTTTACTCATATAAAGAATTATATTTCGGACCACATGAACGAATGGTTAATAACTATACCCTTGGTTACATTAAAAAATCCCGACCTCTATTATTGTGGCTTATACTTAGCAGACGCATTGAATGTAAAATTGGAAGAACCTAAAGTTAAGAATTTCTTATTAGATTTATATGAGGAAGGGATCGATGAGTTTGAAGCACCTTTATTACAAGCTACTGATGGAGTTTACTATCTTCTAAAAGCTACTTTTTATATGAAATTATGGCTCACAGATGAACAAATTAATAGATTAATTGAAACAGAGCCAAAATATTTTGAAACCGCTTATCTTAAGAACTTAGAAACATCCCAATTAGTTGTTATTTTAAAAATATATAACTTGATTCATGCTAGAAACATAGAGGATAATATTCAAGCAATATTAGAAGAATTAGATAATAGAATAGCACCGGAAGGAATAAAACAATATAGAGACGGCTTCGTTTCGTCAGAAGCGACTTATTATGTAGTATTTTGTAATTATATGAGAAATAGTTTAGATAATTTAAAAGAATACTACTTGTTGGAAAGTACTATTTCTAAGATTTACAGGAATTTAGAATTGCTTGAAATATCAGAAGATACTAATTTTGATTTAATTTCTGAATTATTCTACTCATTTGAGATTTTAAAACTATTTAATTGTATTGAAACGCCACAATTAATTATAAAGATGGCAAATTATTTATTTCCTCCAGAAGTGGTAGAGAAGATATCTGCGAGTCCAGAATTAAATAAAACTCAAGCTAGATTCAGACACTTAAAAGTGAACAAGATTACGGGAGAAACTATGTATTAACCTAATCTTTTTTTATCATATAAATTTTCAAGACTTTAAAGGTTAATTTGAAAGTAGAAATTTTAAATTAAGTCTAATCATTCTACATAGTTAACTAAAGAAACTATTGATATTGATGGATTTTAAAGATTTTGAATTAATTTATAAAAATAATCGTCATGAAATTAAAGATAAACAAAAAATTAAATCGAATTTAAGTGAAATTCTTGGAGATAATAATTTTTCTGACAGCGAAATTGATATCTTTGCCTATACCAAAGATTCTACAATGATTGGATATAATTGGACATTAGAAGGGAAGATTGCTGGACTTGCAGATTTCATAATATGGCCAGAAAACAAAAATCAAATTATTAAGATCTTGCATTTGGCAAATTCGGAGGAAATCCCAGTTATACCTTATGCTGAGGGCTCTGGAGTAGTCGGAGGCGCAATTCCTATTAGGGGCGGAATCATTATTGATATGAAGAAGTTCAATCAGATACTGAAAATAAATGAAAAAGATCTGACAGTAACCGTTCAATCTGGAATAAACGGCATGAATTTGGAGCGGGCCTTAAATCATAAAGGATATACGTGTGGAAATATACCTCAATCTGTTCAAATGTCTTCTGTGGGGGGATGGACGGCACATAAAGCAGCAGGGCAATTCTCAACGAAATACGGTAAAATCGAAGATATCATACTAGGAATGGAAATAATTTTACCTCAAGGAGATATAATTAATTTTAACCCTATTGTTAGAAAAGCAACGGGTCCTCAATTAGATAAGTTATTTATAGGGAATGAGGGGACTTTAGGAATAGTGACTGAAGTTACCCTAAGAATTTGGCCTTATCCAGAGAAACGAGCATTATTATCGTATGCGTTTCATACCTTTGAAGATTCTTTAGAAGCTGTTAGGCAAATTTTACGAGAACAAATTTATCCTGCTGTTGTCAGGATTTATGATAAAGATGAAACTAAAAGACATTTTTTGCACATGGAAAAAGCTAATGATAAAGTTATGGTTGTTTTTGTATGTGAAGGTAATGAACGACTTGTCAATCTCGAAGAGGAAATTACAAGAGAAAAATGCGAACAGAATTCAGGAGTCGATTGTGGTGTTCATCCAGTTGAACATTGGTTTGAAACTAGATTTCGAGTTACTGAGACAAGCGCAACTCCAAAAATGCAGATTACTTTTGATACAATTGAAGTAGCTTCTTCATGGGAAAACGCAGCAAAAATGTATCATCACGTATTAGATTCCGTTAAAAAGCTTAAAGGAGTTATATTATTTACTGCTCATGTTTCGCATTTCTATCCAAATGGAGTGGGTATGTACTTTACGTTTGGAGGAGTTGAAACTGGAGAAGAAACTAATTTTGATTTTTATCAGAAGGTTTGGAATGCAACAATGGAAGCAGTAGTGGCTTCTGGTGGATCCATAGCTCACCATCACGGTATTGGGATAAATCGAGCAAGATGGATGGGAGTAGAATGGGGTAAGAGTATGAAAATCATGAAGGAATTCAAGAAGATTTTGGATCCTCAAAACATTCTAAATCCCGGTAAAGTTTACGAAAATATATGGCATGAGGGTGTTGATTAGATGCAAGAATTCTTAGATAAATATAGATGGTTCATTGAAGAACTAAACAAGGTTGAGAAGGATGTAAAGAGAAAAGTCATTAAAAATATAAGTCGTGTAAAAAAGAGTTTCTTTCCGGAAGGAGATTATAAAGCAGATATTGATAATTTGATTAATTGCGCCCTTTGCCCAAATCTGTGTCGGTTTGATTGTGGAACGTTACAAGCAGCACAAAAAGAATCAATGAGCCCAGGTTATAAGTCAAAAATAGGGTATTATCTATCTATTGGTAAAATTGACCCGTCAAAGGAAGAAAATAAGGATTTCATTGATTTAATGTATAAATGTACAAATGAGGAATCTTGTAAGATTTGGTGTCCTTTTGATTTTTCTGTTGTATCGCTTTTGGAAACTGTTAGAGAAGATTTAAACGACAAAGGATTAATGCCGGATTATTGCAAGGAACAAATTAAAAAGTTGAATGAATCAAATACGATTGAAGGATACAATATCTTTGAAACTTATAAGGAAAATGAAATTGAAAATATTGAAACAGAGGGGAATGATGATGTATTCTATTATCTTGGTTGCGAGTCAATGAAATTCCCAGAGGTAATAAAGGCAAATATTGAAATATTAAAGAAAGCTGGAGTAAAATTTTCAACGAATCTTGATAAGAAAGTATGTTGTGGTGGTCCAGCATTTAATATAAGAGATTTTAAAACGGCAAGAGATTTTGCAGATAAGAATAAGGAACTAATTGAATCCACTGGAGCTAAAATCGTCATATCAGATTGTCCTGGTTGTGTTTTAACGCTCACGAAAAGGTATGAAAGCCTAGGAATAAAATTTGATAAGCAAATAATTCACATTGTAGAATTTGTCAATCAGTTGCTAGATGAGGGAAAAGTTAAACCAACCAAAAATGTACCGGATGAATTGAAAAAAGTCACGATTCACGATCCCTGTCTTATTGCAAGAAATTTGAACGATACTTCCTCTATTAGAATGATACTTGGTAAGATTCAAGGCTTAGAAATAGTTGAGCCAATCTACAATAAGGAATATGTGCACTGTTGTGGATGGAGCGGGACAGCACACTGGGCTGATAGGGAATTAGCAATCAAAGAAGCTACAATTAGAGTAAATGAATTAAGAACAACAGGTGCAAAAGTCTTTGTATCAGCGTGCCCATTATGCGAATTAGGCTTAGGGTATGGTCTTAAAGAAGAAGAAAAAGAAAAGATTAAAATAATGGATGTATCTGAAATATTACATAAGACTCTCTAAAATTAGAAAAAAAAATTATTAACTCTCAGTTAAAAAATTACTAAGAAGTGATTAAATGACCGAAAAAATATGTGTTTTCGATGTCGGCACTACAGGCGCAAGAACAGTAATATTTGATTTGAATGGAAAAGAAATTGCTAAAGCCTATGAGGAATATCCACTAGTGGAACAACAAGTTGGCATCTCAGAACAAGATCCAATAATGTGGTGGAATGCTGTAAGAAATACTTGTAATAAAGTCGTGAAAAGTGGAATCATTAACCCAAAAGAAATTATAGGCATAGTAGGAACCTTTCAAAGAGCTACAGTGACTTTAATTGATAATAACGGTGATGTACTACATCCAGCTCTCACTTGGATGGACGAACGAGAAATTTCAGATTTCAGAGAATTGCAAGAGGAAAGAGGATTAAGGAGAATAATACCGAAAATACTTTGGTTCAAAAACAATAAATCGGAATTGTATAACAAGGCTTCCAAGATTATTTGTACAGACTCTTATATCTATATGAAATTATGCGGAGAATGCGTAACAGATCCTACTAATGCTATCAGTGGCATTTTAAATATGGATACACTACAATGGGACGAAAAACTTGCTGATCTTTACGATATTCCATTAAATTTATGGCCTAGGATAGCCAATCCAGGGGAAATAATTGGTGGCTTAACTAGTGAAGCTGCTCAAGCTCTAGGCTTAATTGAAAACATGCCTATTATAGTAGGTGGGGGAGATCAACAGTGTGCTGCATTAGGATTAGGAGTGATTAATAACGGACAAGCCAAAGTGACTACCGGGACAGGTATCTTTGTAGACTTGGTTCACGATAAACCAATTCAACCGGCGGGTGATATTCCAATTTTTTCATTTCCGCATGTAGTTAAAGGTAAGTGGGTCATTGAAGGCGTTATGCCTGGTACTGGAAGTGCGTTAAAATGGTTTAAGGACAATTTTTCTCAGCTTCAAATTAAAGAATCTGTAGAATCTTCCATTGATGTTTATGACATTTTAAGCAAAGAGGCAGAACAGATTTCACCGGGAAGTAATGGTTTATTATTTATTCCTCTATATACATTTAGAAAAGGAACGATTCACGGACTAAGTTTTAACCACAAAAGAGCTCATATGATTAGATCAATTATGGAATCTGCTGTACTTAGTGCTCAGATGTATCTTAATATAATAGAAGGTATGGTAAAAGTTAGCAATACTGAAATAAAAGTAGATGGAGGAGGAATGAACAGCGAATTGTGGTCCCAGATGTTTGCTGATGTTATTAATAAGAAAATTTTGATTCCGGAGAATAAAGATGGTGCAGCATTAGGAGCCGCTATTCTAGGTTTCTACGGATTAAGAATATTTAATACATTTGATGAAGCTATAGAAAAAATGGTAAGATTTGTAGAAGTCAAAGAACCAATCAAGGAAAACACGAAGACATATAAGAAATTAATACGCATTTTCATGCCTACCGTCCTTGAAGTTAACAACAATAGGCGAGTTACGAAAAATTTATAATATTTTTCTTAATTTCGTTATGTTTCTTTTTTAAAGCTTACGTTTTAAATGAAAATAATTCAGCAAATTTTACAATTCGATTTTCAATTTGTATAATATTTTCAGTAAGAATAAGAAATTCTAAATGACGTTCATTTTAGAAAAGTATTTCTTGACTCCTATATTTAAAAATTTAAACCCAAGAAATAAATTTATGATACCATGCCCTTCTTTAGAAACCAAGAAGGATATAGATTATATTACGAAGACATCAACGGTGAAATTAAGGAGCAGACAGATGGTACCATCATCTTGCTTCACGGTTTCGCCTCCTCAGCTTCATTTTTTAAAGGGCAAATAAAAATGTTAAAAAATGACTATCGCATCATTGCTTTCGATGCGTTAGGGCATGGTAAAAGCGATCAACCTATAAAATTAAGTCTTGATAAGAACTTACGGTATGACATCATAAGAGATTTTGAAGACTTATTATCTCATTTAGGTGTAGATGAAAAATATGGAATTATCGGTCATTCATTAGTAGGTGGTATGATTGGCCAACTAATCAGCATGACCCACCCTGAAAATGTCAATTTTCTCATTTTACTTAATTCAGGATATATTA
>JAHQWP010000208.1 GCA_029856235.1 Promethearchaeia archaeon | reverse complement strand
GAAGAAAACCCTTCACACAGATCGCCCATTCTAATAATGTGTCATGGATTCACAGGTGATAAATACGAGTGGGGACGCTTTCCTGAAACAGCGAAAGCTTTAAATAAAGAAGGCTACGATGTGCTTATATTTGATTTTTCTGGCTCTGGGGAAAATAAAAGAGAACCGATAAATTTATCTAAACAAGCCTCGGATCTGGAAAATGTATACAATTGGGTTAAAAATCAAAGATATTCAAAAATTGCTGTATTGGGGCTTTCTTTTGGAGGTCAGACAGTATTAAAGGCAAAGTTACCTGGAATTATTTCTTATGTATTTTGGGCTCCCCTTACCCTGCTCCACACTACAGGAGACCAAGCTGACTGGTTTAAGGATATAGATAAGGGACCCGTAGAAATTCCGACATCTGGAGAAGGTGACCCTTTAATTATTGATATGAGCTTTGTGATGGATGTTGCTAAGTTTCAAGTAAAACCTGCTTTGAAGAATTTAACTCCCCCAACTCTTATAGTTCAAGGTACTGCGGACGAACAAGTCCCTTTGGAATTGACCAAAAAAGCTTTCAATATGATGCCTCAGAACGACAATCATAAGTTAGTAGAAGTTCAAGACGCGACACACGATTTTAAAGATAAACACTTACAAGAATTTATCAAAGAAACAGTAGATTGGTTGAAAAAATATTTCTAAAAAAATTATTTGTTAATTTTGCTATTGACTACTATTGGAGGTGCCAGTTTTAGCATTTTAAAATTGTCTAATAAGTTTTCGAAACACTTATCGGTAACAACAAATTTACCTGGTGCTCTAGATAGTATCTGAGAGTTAGAAACTTTCTCAGTGTGGTTAATTATCATCTTCCCGTAGTAATTATTAGATAGCTCGTGAATATCGTAAGACTTATCGTTAATTTTGTATAATTTACATTTCAAAAGTTGTTGTTTTAACGTGTAAATTACTTTTATTGTCCATTTTTTAAAAGTTGGGAATTGTTTCAAAACTTTTATGTCAATTGACTCCAACTGATTGTTTTTAATTAATTCGCTTAGTTTTAACGATACAAATTTTTTAAAATCCAACTTTAGTTCCTGTAGTGATTGCTTCTTTAAGGTATCACTTTTAAATTCGTTTAGATAGGATGGATTTGTGAAGATTTTTGAATGACGCTCGAAACCAATTATTCTCAGTACCTTACTCTTATAATTTGGCTTCTGTATTATCTTTAAGTAAGTTTTATTTAGTTCTTTCAAAATTTTCCGCTGGATGAAATCGCTAAAAAATTGTCGGACGCTGTCTTTTTTTGGTAGAAAACTGGTTTTAAACTTCTCATCGATTTTATCGTAGGCTTCTAGCTCATCGATTTGGTATTCTTTTAATTCGGTTATAATCTCGAAAGGAATATATGTTGAAACAAAATCTATTCCTTCCCATACGAGTTCTATTCCTGTTTTTATGTTGATCCTTCTTAATGGCCTTATAATTTTAATATTGCCCGCTTTAATTGCGATTGGAGTTGTCATACATAAAATCAGATCAAAAGGTTTAATTTCATGCATTAGAGGATGATTATTATCAGGTATTAAGAAACCATCAGAAAATTGGCAAATGTAACTTCCTAACATAGGTTTTTGGACTAAATCCCACTCAATTAAAGTAAAGTTTTCAAGTTCCTTCAGATTGACTTGGAAATCTAAATCTACAACTCTATCAGCATATACCGTGTTCTTTATTTTTGGATTTTCTTTTCCCCAGAAATCTTTTACTAAATTTCTAACAGGATTATTCCCATCGAAAATCTTGCTAAAAACGGGGTAATTTTCGATAAAATAGCTTTGTTCAAGATATTCTAAGTGATGTCGTTCGAGCCCACACTTTTCTAAGATATAATAATACAGAGGTGTTTCAGATCTAGAGGAAGAAGCCCAGATAAGCGTAGGATAGTTGTATTTATAAGTAAATTTCATTTGTTTAAGTTTATCGGCATGAGTATTTGCAATCACTAATGACCTAAGAAATGCGTGTTTCTGTTTAAGACCCTCTAAATAGAGATCTGTCAACTTTTCCTTATAAACACCGATCTTAGAATAAATAATGCTATTATTATTGAATTTGCAATTTCCCGCGATATTTAAATAGCCATCCATGGTATCCTCTGATTCCATATTCAAAATCGCTTCGTTAACGCTTTCTAACATATATTTTGCGACTTCCTCCTTTAAATCTAACTTTCTACACCTAGGAAGATCCTTAAAAAAATCGTCTAAATAAATTCCAGAGGCAAGCTTATGGAGTAATAGATATCTAAGAATTGGATTTTCTACAGCGATTACATCAATTTTTTTAAGTGTCTCAATGACAAGGTCTTTAGGGAAATTGAGTAAAAGATCTTGTAAGTTGAGGATCGTATCGATTTTTCTGTATAATTCGTACTCTGTTATGCATTTAAAGGTTGAGTTTATAAAATTAGGGTAATCTGTAATATACTCTCGTATTTCTTTGAATTTTACTGAATATTTTATGAATTGGTCATATAACTTATATTTAAGTGTGATGTCTGCGATCTTCTTAATATAATTTAAATTATTAGATTCCTTGTGAGCTTGCTCTAAAAAATTAATAGCTTCGTAATACTTAGCTTCTTTTATCAACTCCTCCGCTTTTACTATAAAATTTTCAGTTTTACTTTGCTGGATGAGATTAAAGCTCGAAGAGAAGTTTATTGTTCTTATATCTTGACAGACACTTTTGCATATATCTGGTTCAAGTAGAAGTAAAACTTTAACAATATGCTTACAGAATTTGGTATTTTTTTTAAAGTCAGGACAGTCGTGGACGATATTTACCCGCTGATCATCCTTAAAAATATTTACTACATATTTTGAGTTACCAGAGCCTTGAATGTTAGCTAAAATCTTTATTTGGGGGCTCTTCTGGACGCTAAAATTAATTATATTCCTGTTAGGAATACTCTTTCCTCGATTGAATCTAGCTCCTAGTACATTCCTCTTGAACAATTCGCCATTTTGAATGTAATTTTTAAGCTCTATTTTGTTCACCTTTAGAGGTAATTGGAATTAATTCATTGATTAGTGATAATGTCAGATATTAATTTAGGAAAGTCTCTCCATTGATTTAACGTTAAAAGAACTCCATCAGCTTCTTTTACCATTTTGTTTGCCATTACTGGAGAAAATCCGAATTTTGGGACAACCATAACGAATCTTATATCTTTTTCTTTCATTAATTTTAATTCCCTTAGACTATTATTGAAGTCAAAAACATCTGCGTCAGTGAAAAGTATATTGATTTTGTACTTCGAGCGCGCTTTTTTTTCAAACTGAAGGTTTGCCCATTTAAGTGCGTGGTTTATGCACGTGCCTCCTCTTGCGGTAATATCGAGTAATTCATCCACAACTTTTTCTAATTCAATTTCCTCGTCAAGATTCTTTAACTTATGCGTATTAGATTCAAAAAAAGTGAGTGCAAGTTCTTCTGGTTTAAAGGCATATACCAACATTGTTGTACATAACGCCATTTGAGCTAACTTGTTTCCTGACATGCTTCCGCTAATGTCCAGTTCAAGAACCAAACATCGAAGACCATCGGTAGTTTTTGATACAAGAAAATCGTCGTTGGTAATGGTTTCTACCGTTTTCCCCCCCTCCAATAAATTACTTATAGTCTCTTCTAAATCAATTAATTCAAAATCGTCCCCTAAAGTGTAAGGGATAACAACATTCTCTACAAGTGGTCCGGACTTAGCTGTACCAATTAAAGAATTTGCTGCGTTAATACCTAAATCGATCATAATTTGTTTTATGATCTCTTTCAACCTTTTCTTGATTTTAGCCGAGACATTATGCCTTGAATAAAACCATTGTTCTAAGAGATCTAAACCACTCCCAGCTCCAAGAGAGGAGAACGCCATATCAAGAGCATCATCTCCCATTTGTTCAGCAGACTTTAATACTTGAGCTAGATTTTTCTCGCTTAAAGCACTTAGAACTTCCAAATTAGGTGGTTTTTGGGGAGCGCCTCCTAATGCTATTTTAACAATCTCGTCAATCTGCTGGGGAGTTAAACCCAACTGTTCAAGATATTCTTTATATGTCTGGTAATCCGATTGATTCTCCTTAACTAATTGTTTAAAAATTTTATAGCTCTTCTCGAATAAGTTAAGAACTTCTGTCTCAGTCATACCAAGCCTTTTACCAGCCGTTTTTATGGAATTTATATCGGGAGAAAAGCCCATCTTATTAAAATCTTTAACCATATTTTTTAACGATTCTTTACTCGCAGCACCTTCGACTGTTTTATCAACTAATTCAGAAACTTTATTATTCAGCTGCGATTGGCATGAAAGATCACTACAATTATTTTTAGATTCATTTAAATTATCGATGTAATTCTTCATCTGGGCATCGATCATTTGTTTATCGCTGTAATCGTCGCTAATTGATTGCAAATCTTTATCAATAATCTTCGACATTAATTTTCGCCATGCAGGAGTTTTAATAGGGTTGTTAATTAATTCCTGCTTAATGTCAGTTGAGCTTTTTCCCTTACTAAAACTCTCGAAATTTTCGTTAATCTCGCTTAGATATTTTTCACTTAAACTGTCTCCAAAAAATTGATCAAAATTCTTTGCGTTATTGTAAGCGTCTTTAAACGGAAGATTTAAACTGCTGTTTAAAATATCATCCATTTTCTTCTTCGCTAAATTGGGATTTGATCCCAATATTTTTGATGTGTTAAAAATATCGTTTAAATTCTTGTTGGATTTAGAAAGATTTTGCTTCAAAAGATTTTTTACTATATCTTGACCTTGCTGGTTTAATTTATTAGATTTCAAGGCAAATTCTGCTATGTTTAATCCTTCAAAGGAATTTTCACTTAAAGCTTTCTCTAGACTTTCTTTAAATTTGTCTAAATTTTTGTCTTTTGCTAGTCGAGACATCATTTTTTCTTTTAACGATTCAGATTTCGAAATTATATTGTCTAACAAGTCTAATTTTTCAGCTGCATCTATATCCTCGGGTTCTAAATGGTTCATTTTGTTTTTTAATAATTCTTTTGCGTAATCGATCATTGCTTTTAAATCTTTAAACTGGTTGAAGTTAGCAATCGCATTCTTATCTATGACATCTAAAGCGGTCTTATATGGATCTTCTTCCAATTCTTCACTAAATCGATCGAAAAAATCGTTTAAACTTTCATCCATTAGTTGGTCTAAATCGAGACCTTCTAATTCATTAAAATAGTTGTCTAGTAATTCAAAATCGTCAAAAACCTCGTCTAACTCGCTTAAATCTAATCCTATATCATCAAGTAAGTCTTGGGCAGTTTCACTTCCAAAAATATCAGATTTTAACACATCAGAAGACATGCGGTTTTTTGAGGGATCGTTATAAGATAGTAGCTCAGTAGCAATTTTACGAGCTAAAGCTTGGTTTTCAAGAGGACTGGTAACAACTGCTATTTCGATAAAATCGCTAACTTCACACGCACCTCTATTCATAAACCTGGCGAGAATTAATTTGCATATAGCGATTGCTTGACGAACTGACGGCTTATACATGCATTTTTCATGGTTTCGTAAGGCCGTTATAAATTTAAGTGAAAACCAAACTGGGCTTTGGGGGAAAATTATCATCCAAATCAACACTAAATTTTAATTATGATTTCTAAATTACGCAGATCCTAATACTTGAGAAATAATATTGCTAATAACATCTTTAGATTTAACACCAGGTTTAGTCTGGATTGCTCCAAATAATACATTGCTTGCAAGACTTCTAAGAATTTTATTTGGTTCCTCTGCTTTATTTCTTTTTTGTGCCACACCTGTTAATCGAGCTAACGCAATTCCACTTCTTAGACTTGCAGGTGACTGTATTTGATGATGAGTGCGTGTTCTGTTGATAATCAAGTATATTTTTTCTAGTATACTTTCTTCTACTTTATAATAAGGATTGTTGTGCTCGATTATTTTCATCTCAGTTTTTTTATCTGGATAGTCAAGTTCAATCCAAACATTAAACCGATCCTTTAAAGCTTCACCTAATCGGTGTGTTCCTACTAATTCAGAAGGATTCATCGCACCAATAAAGAAAAATCCGGACGATGCTTTTACACGTCCTATATGTGGGACTGATAACGTTTTTTCTTCTAAGGGTTCCAATAGCGAATTTTGTGTATATTCCGTAGCACGATTCACTTCGTTTGCTAAAAATAAACCGCCGTTTAACATAGCTTTTATGAGTGGACCAGGGTTAAACGCTTCGAACGAGAATCCCTTCTGAATCGTAGTTGCGGGGTTAAAAGAACCAATCAGGTGAGCTGGTTTCGTGGATTCGTCAAAAGTAATCCACTCGAACGAGTCGTTTCCTGTAATCTCTGCCCGTGACTGGGCATAATACCTACATAGCGTTGTTTTACCAATTCCGGGAGGTCCTACCAGAATCGGGTATAAATTAGAAGCATCAGCTTCAAACATCAAATCAAGAGCTTGCTCGTATTGCCCGGTCATTACTATTTCTAGTTTTTCCTCTTTCTGGGAAAGTAAACTTCTATCAAATAAATCTTTAAGAGTTGGTTTCTTTTGAGGTGTTTTAGCTTCATTTTTCTGCTTTAAATAAGGAGAGCTTTTCAAAATTGAAAGATTGTCTAATACTTTGACTTTAGGTTTTTGTGGCGCTACTTTTTTAGGAGTAACTTTTTGAGTTGTCACTTTACTTGTTGTTCTACTTGTTGTTGTTTTAGGGGGAGCTGGTTTTGTATCTTTTTGATCTTTATTCATTTGATTATTTTTAGTTACGGGTTTCTTTGCCATAATTAAAGACCTTTACACATAGATTTTTGCTTTTTGAAATTTTATTTTAGAAATAGAATTTCATATGATCAGTTTTACATTCTCAAATATATAAACCCAGACAATAACGAAAAAGTAAATTAGTGAATATTACTTTGAGGGATAGAACCAAGCCAAATTATGCCGAAGCAAACAATTACCTAATACTTAGGGTGTTAAACCTTGGTTAAATGATAGACTTCGGGAGGTTTTAATTCCCACTCTTCAAAAGGATCGTCCTTAACGGCTTCAATCATAGCGGGTCTTGCAGCTAACCAATTTTTTTTAGAATCCCATATTGCTAATCCAATTAGCTGGTTCTTGTCTTCGTCTTTTGTAGTATGGGCCATAATTAAACCCTTTTTCCCTTCCATGGCTCTACCAAATCGATGCATAGACTCAATTAACAGGTTTTCCTTTTTAGGTTTAGGAAAATGAATGGACATATGAAAATATATTTTGAATCCCCTTCTCTTTTTTAATTATGGGTTCTTTTTTTTATAAAGCTATTTTTAAGGTGCTATGTTCAATATAATGACATAAACAAGTATAAGGTTTCCTAAAATAATACCGATATCTTTAAGCGACGTTCTCCCTAATAAATCTGTCCGGGGCTTCCTAAAAATATATAATATTCCAAAAGGAAAGAAAATTATTGGGAGAAATATAATTTTTTGGGTAACTATTAAAGACACTACTGTGATTACAAGCGATGTTACCGATGCAATCCAGATCACTAATTGAGATATTCTAGGAGATAATTTTGACAGCGAATCTCCATCGATTAATTCGTGTAACATTTGTCCAGTGTATCCAACCGAGGCTATAGAAAGTAGTATTAGCAATTCATGAAGCGTTAGATTAGGAAAGAAATTAAAGGCAATGTCACCAGCATTAATTTTTATCATCAACCAAGGCAATACTATATGCGAGATTCCCAAAAAGATATGGTTAATAATAACAAGCGACTTGAAGAGGCAGTACACAACTACTAGAATAACAATAACGGCTAAATATATACCTAGAATTGGATATACAACAATACTATTCATAAAACAAAACGTCCCTATTAAGAAACTCGCTAGCGATATTGTTATAATTTCCTTACTTCTATACCCTTCAACTCTTTTGAGCGTTTCTTTTTCGTCTGGATCCTTCATATCTATTACATCGTTCAAGGTATTACCCGTGATAGCATAAAAGGCAAATCCCGCTAATATCCATATGTGAGAAATGATCTCGTAGTTATTAAGATAGATGCTAAGTAAACAAGGCACAAGTACGCTAAAGAGGTACTCAATTCTTAATAATTTAAAGCCATTACTCATAGGAAGAATCACATGAAGATTTATTATAAAGAATTAATAATTCATAAAGTAAAAAAATTTAGGATTTTAAATTCTACTTTCTTATCTAACTAAATGTTTTTAGATCGTATAGAGATTACATAAATTAAAAAAAGAATAATAAAAATTTGAGCCCATTACTCATAAGCCTTATTCAGGCTTTCGAAGAAGGATTCAAAGTATCTGTAAGTTTTTGGAATGTATTGCATCCTTTCATTAAATGAGCGATTTTTAATTTTTTTCTTGTCAGTTTTATATGCCATTATTTTTTTACACCTTATTTGCTTTATTTAATAAAATCGAAATTTAAAATGAATATGAATCGATAACCCGTTTGTAGGATACCTTTTTTAGAAGAGCTTCTGTGTTTTCAAAATACTTAGTGTTATATCTAGAATCATTCACAGCTCGAGTTAATTTTTTACTATTATTACTAACAATTCTGTTTACTAATGCCATTTTTATATACACCTATTTAAAATGAATTAGAAAAGGTATATATATTTTCTGTATAAAGTATATATACGAAATAGAAAAGTATATATAAAATATAAATTTCTTGTATAATATGGAACGGATTTATAGAAAAATACAAAAGTTAGGTGGCTCACTAGTGGTGAGTTTGCCTAAAAAATGGACTGAGAACTATAATCTAAGTAAAGAATCTTCCGTTGCTATGGATATGAATCGTGATGGATCTTTAAGCATAACTCCCAAACTTAATCACCCAAAAGAAGTTATTGATGAATTAATTTTAGAGTCTAATCCCTATGTGGTTAAAGAGGTGGTAAAAAATATCCTATCTGGACAAACTCACATCGTAGTAGTTTCCGACAAAGAAATTAACAAGAGTTTAAGAAATCAAATAAGATATTGGGTTAATGGGCTACCAAATACTGAAATTACAGAAGAATCAAACCAAAGAATAGTAATCGAGAATTTTGGATATAAAAAAATTCCAACTGGTAAACTAATTCAGCGTCTTCTTTATTTAATAGCAGACATGTTCGACGATGTTAAAAATGAAACATACGATGATTTAGATTATGCTTTTGATCAATTAAGAAAGTTTTACTTCATATTAGTAATGCATATCCGAGCTTATCTGAGGACAGGAGTATATGTGACAGAAGATAATGATTTTACTCCATTAGAAGCGATGGATTATCGTATTTTTTGCGGAAAAATTGAAGAGATCGGTAAAATTTTGAAACGACTAAGGTTATCTCCTCAAGTAAAACCATTTTTTGATGAAATTCATCAATATTTTAAAGAAGTCATGGATGCTTATTTAAAAAACGATTCTAAATTATCATATTATGTATGGTTGAAGAAATACAATTTAATTGAGAAAGCAAATGATATATTATCTACACTTGATATTCGCGAACATGACAAGATTAGAAGTTTGATCGGAATTGCAGAACGGTGCAAAGATATGGCAGGATTAATCTAAGAATTCAACCCTTCAAAAAAACATTCTTATTGCTAAGCCTATCAAAACAATTGATACAAAGATTTGTAGATAGCTTTTAGGCATCTTTTTTGATATTTTTGCACCTAATATCGATCCCAAAATTGAACCAATCATAATTAGAAGCCCTATTAAGTAATCAATCTGGCCTGTTAAGCTCTTTATGATCGTATTGTATATAGCAGTAAAAAAAATTATAGATGTTGAGATCGCTGTAGAATTGTGGATAGGGAAATTTAGAACCATATTAAGAGAAGGGGTATTGATTATACCACCACCAATTCCCAGTAAATTGGCAGTAAATCCCGCCAACATGAATAACGGAATAGCCTTTTTAAAAGTAGCCTTGTGATCTTGATCTTTCAAAGTAAAATCGATGTGGTTAACCTCTTGAATTTCGGGGTCATTTTTCGCTTTAGTAGCTTTGTAAATCATATTAACTCCGGCAATTAGTAAAGTTACTGCAAATATAATTTCCAAAATATAACTTTCAATTGAAACAAATGAAAACAGAAGAGTAGCTAAAAAGCTTCCTAATATAGAAAATAAACTAAAAAGTAATGAAAGCTTAATACTTGTTCTTTTCTGTCGTAAATAGGTTATAAATCCTGCAAAACTCGAAAAAAGAATTATGAATGTACTTGTATCTATTGCTATTTTAATATCAATTAAAAAGAGTAGAGAGATGAAAGACACGAAGAAAACTCCACCTCCAATTCCCGCAATTGAAGAAACCATGCCGGATAATATACCTAAGAAAATTAACAAAAAGACAAGGTAAAAGGTTAATTCCATAGTCCAAGAAATAGCACATTCATCATAAATCTTTTTAAAAATAAGAGAAGCAAATTTTTTCAAAAAATAGAAAGAAAAATCAATAATTAAATTATTGAAAAGTTATTAGATTAGTATTAAAAAATTTTATATTTAGTTAGTAATCATTTATGCCCGAATCTAACGACGATAAACTAATAGTTGCACTTGTGGTATGCTCTCGTTGTGGAAATCCTTTCATGATTAAAAAAGGACAAAAAAAGACGGGAAATTTAGTATGTGATAACTGTATTAAATTGGAACAAAGAAAACAGCAATTATCAGATTCGGTAAAAGCATCTCAAAAAGAAATTGAAAACTCTATTAAAGGATACAAATCGTCGTTAAGAGTTGCAAAATCTCAACAAATAAAACAAATCTACTTTGACAAGATTAAAAAAACTTCTGATGTTTTAACTCGATCTGTTGAACTTCTTAAAAAAATAGAGGACACAAAAGATGAAAAATATATTGAAGAATACAAGAAGCTCTTTGATAAAATGAAGGAAGATTACAAAGAAGAATAAATCTAAATCCATAAGACAACAACTAAGTTCTGGATTAAATAAAAAATCTTTATTATTCTAGTTTAATTAAGTATAATATCGTTTAAAGATAATATTTCGAATCAAAATTAAGGATATCTGATAAAAAAATGCAACTCAAACAAATCTCGGTTTTCCTACCCAACACACCCGGGCAACTTGCTAATTTCTTCGAATACCTAATGGATAATCAAATTTACATTAGATCAGTAACTGTTGCCGAAACAGAAGATTATGGACTAATACTACTTTTAGTTGATCAATTTGACAAATGCATTAATCTAATCGAGGAAAGAGAATATTTATATTCAGTAACGGAAGTTGTAGCAGTCGAAATGACAGATAACATAACTCAATTGTACGAAATTGCCAAAACTCTTGGTGCTAATAATGTTAATATCGAATATTTGTATACTTTCGCCGAAAAATCCTCTAATGTTAACACCGTTGCTGTTCTAAGGCTTGATGATAATGAGAACGGAATCAAAGTTCTAATCCAAAATGGATTTAAAGTTATCGAAAGTTTTAATTAGCTTTGTATTAATTAAATTATAATTTAGAAAAGAGATTTTCTATTCTGGTTCGTCTGATTCTTCTTCTAATTTCATTACAATCTTATAAGATAATTTGCTTATTATCTTTTTGATTGAAATTGATCCTCCTACTTTAGGGTAAATCAATTTTAAGAATAAGCCAATTATAATTACTGCTAAAACAATAGAGATTTGTGATAACAAAACATTCAAGCTTTTTAAAAACACAAAATACAGAAGGTGATGAACAAGATAAATTGTTAACGAGTAGTAAGAAAAGTAATATATGAAATTATATTTTTTATTGACCTTAATTATTTCAGATTCTTCAATGATAACGAAAAGTGAAAATAAGATAAGACTTATTCCCAAAGCTGAGATTATCCCGTAAAACGAAGGTAAATTTAAGAAGCGGAACATATTTGCTATAAAAATAAAAATCACTAAAATTACACCAGTTACAATTGAAGGTAACATCAACTTTTTTTTCATAAGACTTAACCTCCTCTTTTTTTCTTCTTTATAGTATATTTCATAGATTACCTCACCAACTACTGTCCCTATTAAAAAAACAGCAAAAGACGATAAAATTGGATGTAAACCAGTAGGATAAAATAATAGATGAAATAGAAACCCGAATACATTAGTTTGTCCCTCGAAATCTTGTAAAAACGATAGAGCTGAAAAATTTAAAACCATAAAAGCTATTCCGAGGAAAGCTCTCGTCTTTTTAGAAGTATCTAATAAAGGAGTGATCAGTATTATCGATATCGCTATTGCAAGTAAAATAAACCAACTCCAGATTTCAGAGGGTCTTGATGTAGAAATTGCAACACCGCTATTGAAAAGTAGAGCAATTACCAGTAAAAAACATCCCCTCACTAGAAATTGTCTCTTTATTCTTCGCTTGTTGGGGATTTCTGAAGTTTCTATCATCGATCCCCCCGTTTTGTAAAATAAAAACCTGCTCACCCCTGAAATAAATTGATAACTCACTAAAAAACCGTATTGCGTTACAAACAAGGGAACATCAAGAAACCATTTAGAATCTCCAGATAACCACCATTCACTTACGTGAAGCCATATCATAGCTATAACAGAAATTCCACGAAAAGTGTCAATACTTTTTAAGCGAACCATATTTTTGATTAGGGAAAGTTTTGAGTAATAAAATTAAAAATACTTATTATTTAGATATTACCATTTAGAAAAATACTAGAAGGTATAGAATACAAAACCTTAAGATAAGCTTATTCTGTTGTTTTTGTAGTTTTTCTTTCCTCAGATTTTCTTACAATCTTATTAGCTAATTTGCCAATAATAACTTTAATCGCAAAGCTTGACCTTGTTCTTTTATACAACCATTTTAACAGTAAACCTAATAAAATGATTGTTATTAGCAAAAAAATAAGTAATATAGGAATATTTAGTTGCCCTAAGAATAGAAAAAATAAGAGATTATGGGTAATGTAAATGGTTAACGAATAACATGAATAATAGGATACGAATTTATAACTCTTTTTAGTTTTAAGAATTTCAAATTCTTCAATAATTACAAATACAGAAAATAAAATTATGCTAATTCCCATTGAAGACATTACAGATTTCATTAGGGAAATAAACTTATTCTTACTTACTATTTAGATGATTTGATATTTAAAAATTAATTTTCTTGCGAGTTTGATTTGTGGTTTAGGAATTTCTTTCTTTCAATTAAAAGTTTTATGGCATATGCCGCTTCGTGTGGTGTATAGAAAATAGGGACTTTTTCTTTTTTCGCCAATTCCTTTAACTCTACAAAACCTTCACTAAAAAGAAAGAGAGGTATCAAAGGTTTTTTTCTTCCTGTTTCATTCCAAGCTCGGAAAAGTCCGCGAAAATGTTCGTCAGACTGCATTCCTAAAAACGGAGGAATTACAACACTCCCCACAACAATGTCTATTCCAGGATCTTCAAACATTTCTCTCGCAACATTATAATACTGCTGTTCTTCAGCCACTCCTATCATATCGAGAGGATTTATCTTTTGAACTAATGAAATCAAATGAGGTGAAATCTTTTCCTTTAGAGCATCAGAAAATTCAGCAAGTTTTAAATTAAATTTATCTACATTATCACTAAAGAATACAGCATTACCGCCGCTGTTAGTGAGGATTCCTACGTGTTCTCCTTCCGGGGGTACAAGAAACGAAAGAGTTTTAATCGCAGTTATGAAATCAGAGACATTTTCACACATTACTGCTCCTGCTTGAATCATAGCCGTTTTGAGTATTTTATAATTCGAAGCAATCGATCCGGTATGACTTTGTGCAGCTAACATTCCCGTAGCGGTTTTTCCTCCTTTTAAAACAATAACGGGTTTTATACGTGTAATCTGTTTTAATTTTTCGTAGAAACTTCTACCATTAGAAATAGTTTCTAAATATATACAAATAATTTTAGTATTTTCATCGTAAGTAAAAAAAGAAAGTAAATCGTCAAAAGAAATGTCAACTCCATTACCAATATTTGCAAATTTGGAGCAACCAATAACATCCCTTTCCATTTGATAAAAAACAGCACAGCCAAATGATCCCGATTGACTTATCATACTGATTTCCCCATGAGGAGGGGTTTGTATAAACGAAGCATTGAGTCCTATATCAGCGTTTTGAATCCCAACGCAATTAGGACCGATAACCCGAATTCCCGCTTCTTTGCACTTGTTTACGATAATTCTTTCTTTTACTTTTCCCTGTTCGTCTCTTTCTCCAAATCCTGAAGTTATGATTATAATGCCTTTAACCTTTTTCTCAATACATTGATCAACAACAGATTCTACGAAATTTGCTGGAACTAAAATGATAGCGATATCTATCTCGGCTGTAATATCTAAAATGGAGTTGTATGTTTTTATTCCTTCTATTTCTTTACTTCCATGAGAAACGAGATACACTTTGTTCCTTAAATTCTTATTTTTCAAAATATTTGTAGTTACTGCATTCCCAAATCTTTTTGGATCTGCTGTAGCTCCTATTATCGCAATGGATTCAGGATAAAAGAATACGGATAGCATAAACTTAAGCATCTACCTCGTATATAGCATTTTGGGGGCATACATCAATACAAAC
>JAHQWP010000207.1 GCA_029856235.1 Promethearchaeia archaeon | reverse complement strand
TTTTGGGCTTGGTCAATGAGATCCTTAGCCTCCTCGGTGGTGAGCTCTTGTACTCCCTCTCTAAAATGCTTTCCAGCGCTGCAATGAACACAATTGCACATACAATCATAAGTTACAGCAAAAGTCATTGCAATAGGAGAAGGTTTTCCAAGTAATTGGGTTTTTATCATTCCTTTAAGAGCACGAAACTGAGCCCCACTCCCAACTGGAGGTGCAAAAGTGTTTGTAACCATCATTCCTTTATATCTCGCAAGATTGTTGTAATTCTTGTAGAGTTTTGACTGTAAATAGAGCATTGTGAATAACTTTAATTTATCAATAAGAGGATTTAAAATACCCGTGCCTATAATCCTGCCATCTTTTAATTTCTTGAAGCTAATTAATTTTGTGTTTCCGATTTTCAAATAAACCTGTTCTACAATCATTAGAATTTACTGATCTGATCCGTTTTATTCATATTAATTTTTGACTAAATAGACAATTAATAAAATATTTAGATTGTTTGGCTTATTATAGTTTTCCCAACTTCTATTAATAGGAACTAAAAAAAATAATAATTTTGTTAGATTTTAAGGAGAAGAAGGATTATTTCTTATAAATTTAATAATGAGATTTGCGAGTTCTAAACCTTTATCTTCTTGAACGAAATGCCCAGCATTCTTAATTGTAGTGTGTGATTGACCTTTAGCACCAGGTACAAGCTCTTGCCATAACCTATCTCCACCTCGAGTTATGGGATCACTATCAGAAAAAGCAGTTATAAATGGCTTATTCCATTCTCTAAACATTTTCACGGCTTTCTTATTAGCTCTATGTTCTGGATCATCACGGCTGATAGGAACTAAAGAGGGCATTATACGGGCTCCAGCTTGGTAAGAATCATCTGGAAATGGCGCATTATATCCTTTTAATACTTCATCAGATAAGTCTATTGTAGTTCCATTTTGAATAATCCTTCCAATATCAAATTCCTTTGAAGTTCTTGAAAACTCACGCCACTTTAGGAATGCGTTACTCATCAGGCCTACTCCTGTAGGCAACCCCCCATTTGAAAGTACAATACGATCAAATCTTTCCTGATTTTCGATTGCCATTCTAAGTCCAATCAATGATCCCCAATCTTGGCAAAATAAGGTAATATTACTAATGTTTAGTAATTTGAGCCATTTTGTCATCCATTCTACATGTTTTTTGTAAGTATGATCGTCTTGTTCAGTTGGTTTGTCAGATCGCCCAAATCCTACTAAATCTGGTGCGAGAACGCGGTAACCTCCTTTTACGAGTATTGGAATCATATATCTATATAAGAAAGACCATGATGGCTCACCGTGCATAAGTAGAATGACTTCTTCTTGATTAGTACTTTCGTCTATATAATGGATGTTGATTCCATCGACTTCAATAAAATGCGGCTCAAATGGAAAATCTGGAAGGTTTTTAAACCTCTCTTCCGGAGTTTGCAATAATTTCATTCTTTAAATACCACTTCTATTCATAATTTATGTGTTTAGTATAGACTATTTTTTAGAATTTAAAAAATTTAATTGTTATGGACTAATTCTAAAACTTATAACAAGAGTGATCTATGAAATAGTAAATGACCTTATTATCTTTATTTTCGAGAATAATTGGAAAGCTTAAGGAGTTTTGGGATGTAAAGGTGTTCCGATATGCAATTTTAGCTCAATTAATCTATTTTACTTTGTCAATTATTTTATTTTTCTTGTTTTTTTATCAATTAAATGATTTCGCCATATTTTATCAATCAGGGAGGATTTTTCTCACAGACATCGAGAATCTGTATAACCAAACGAATTATATATGGGATTTTAGATACTTTCCTTTCTCTGCGTTAATTTTCGTTCCGTTTTCTTTCTTAAATTTTGGCTTAGCTTTTATTGTTTTTAATTGCCTTAATTTTATTCTTAACATCTTAATCTGCTTGATTATGTATAAAATTATTAAAATTATTCGGAGACAAGACCACGAAAAAGACGATAAAAGATTGATTTTATATCTTAGTTTTTACTTGATGGGAGTACCGCACATTCTAAATTATATTTATGGTCAAATAAATCTATTCGTCACGATTTTTATTTTAATATCGTTATTAATTTTCATTTCGTATAAAAAGAATTCATGGCAGTTTATTGGAAGCGTTATATTAGGGATTAGTATTATAATAAAACCAACTTCCCTCTTATTAATCCCATTTCTGTTAATGATACATTTTGATTTGGAAAA
This sequence comes from Promethearchaeia archaeon, assembly GCA_029856235.1. Lineage (GTDB taxonomy): Archaea > Asgardarchaeota > Lokiarchaeia > Sigyniarchaeales > SOKP01 > SOKP01. The sequence continues at coordinate 12,594 of JAHQWP010000207.1, read as the reverse complement.
AAGAAAGATAAAAATTGATTTTTTTACAAGCATTATAAGATTAATTGGAGTCTTATTACCCGTTTTGTCAAATTTTGTGTTATTTGCTGCATACCCTAAACTATGGGGGGGTTTTCTCTCAACAAATTTTACTGGAAGCAATCCTATCGCTTTAAATTATTCTTTTAGTTTAACAAAACTGATTACGAATTTTTGTTTTTTGTTCAACATTCCATTTAGTCAATTGACTGTATTAACCGCCTCCGCTGGCATCATTGGAGGATTGGGGTTCTTTATCTTTATTTTAAGGAGGAGAACCAAGAATTCTATCTTATACGGCTATTCTATAGGAATATTAATAATGCTACTCACTTATTACGATTCTTGGAGTCATCACCTCTTAAATCTTGTTCCTTTAATAATAATTATTATTTTCAATCTTCCAAGGCATTCCAACTTATTACATTATATTAAACCTAGTTTATTCTTTTTCAATTTCTTTGATCTTATATTTGTTGGAATCTGGCTTTTTACATATCCAATATTTCCGTTTAATTTTGTAGGAACTTTTTTTCTATTTCTAACTTTTTATGGTATTTCTAAATACCTGATTGTTAAAAAAATGGAACATGTTAAAGAGGGAAATTCATGAATACTAAAGATAAAAATCTTTACGCTATCATCTTTATTATCGTAATTTCATTATTAAGTTCTACTTCAGATGTAATTGCGTCTAAGATTTATTATTATGAGTTTGGTTTCGAGATAAATGATGAATTAATTTGGAATTGCCATGTATGTGACAATAATAAAATGAATGATTTATTTGGAGAAAACTGGAATAGAGTAGGTTTATTTGAAAACTTGAGTCAAGGGAAAAGAATGAAATGGCACATTAATGGAAATGGTTGGCGACAAAATTCATCTATAAATTCAACAATATTATATGCAAATGTTGATATTTGGATGTGGAGTAATGAAGAAAATTGGGGTTCTTACGATTATAATGTAGAATTCACCCATTTAGATGACGTAAGTCAATACCCTACTGAGTATACTTTGTTGAATGTAATTCCGTTTGTACCATTCTGGTTCCCGGTTCCAATTAGTGAATATATAGGCTCTCTAAAATTAAGCAGTATGTATGATATCGATAATCGCGTATTACCGACTCTTAATGTAGAAATTAATAAGGATTTTCTACAGCCAGATTATCCTTCAGAGAGAATATTAATAATTGCATTCTACAACACAGATGGGATTTTAAGCACTTTTAAATTATATTCAAGCGGAAATGTAGTCGTAATTGATATTGAGTTCGAATCTCTACCCATCTATGTATTACCAGCAACCCTAGGTTTAATAGGACTATTTTTTATAGCAATAATTTTATATGTCAAAAAACAAAGAAATAATGAATCTATAAATAGATCAAAATGACTAAGCTCGAATTAAAAAGAATCATAAGTAGATTTAAACCGCGTTTAGCAGAACTTTGGAAACTAAAGATTTTTAGGTACAGTGTCTTACTTCAAATTTTTTTCTTTATCTTTTCAACTCTTATCACTTTATTTGTATTTAGATCCCAGAGCGATTTTTATGTATATTACAGAGTAGGAGAGATTTTTGTAAACGATCCAAACAATCTTTATAACCCATTAAATTACATTGACATTTGGCCTTTTAGATATTTTCCTTTATCAGCAATTATGTTCGTACCTTACTATTTGATGGGTTTTGAGTTAGGATTTATTATATTTAACTTAATTAATTTAATCCTAAATATAATAATCTCGATGATCCTTTACAAAATCGTTATATTGGTTAGAGGAACTGATCATGAGAAGGAAGATAGAAGGGTAATCCTATATATTTGCCTTTACATAATCGGTTTACCCCAAATATTTAACTATATTCTTGGACAAATCAATTTGTATGTTACGTTACTCATTCTATTATCTTTGTTTATTTTTATTAAATACTCAGATAATAAAAGACAATTCATAGCAAGTGTGATCTTAGGGATAAGCATTATAATTAAACCTACTACTCTATTCATGATTCCCTTCATATTAATAATTGGTTATAATTTTGAAAAGAAGAAAATTACTTTCAAATTTACCAAAAGCATTATAAGATTAGTAGGGGTTGCGCTACCATTATCATTAAATCTAATTATGTTTTTAGTATATCCTAATTTGTTAGATGGATTTTTAAACACCAATTTTACTGGTTCTGAAACTGTGCTTTTAAACCATTCATTTAGTATTACGAAAATAATTTCAAATATGTTCTTATACTTTGGAGTTCCTTCAGAAGAGATAAGTGTATTACCTATTTTCCTTGGAGTGCTTCTTATTACTGGAGTCTTGGGTTTTATTATCTATGTATTCAGAAGATCTCATGTAAACACTTTGATAATTGGATATCTTTTTGGAATCTTGATTATGTTTCTTGCTTATTTTGATACATGGGATCATCATATACTCCAAATAACGCCATTATTGATTTTAGCTATGTTTACTTTACCGAGAAACTCAGAAATAACCAGAAAATATATTAAACCGGGTTTTTTCTTTTTAAATTTCATTGGCCTTGTTTTCACAGGGATAAATTGGTTAACTTTGCCATATTTCCCTTTTAATTTTGCATCAACCCTCTTTTTAATTCTAATTTTTATAGGAGTTAGTAGGTACTGTTTGAAAAAGCAAAATAATGGAGTAAATTAACAAGAAATAAATCTATCATTCACAATTTAAATAAGTTCTAGCCTACTATAATTCTCAGTTTAGCAAGTAATGATTAAAGTTAAATAATTTCGATCCTACATTTTACATGAAATATTGAATATTAAAAATAATAAACGAAACCAAAAGACACTTTAAAATAAAAATGGTTCAAGAATATTTCTTCATTTTAATGCCAGCATTTTTATTAGGAATCCTCCACACAGCCATCCCATGCGAAGATAAAGCTATCTTCTTTTTTTGGTCTTTTGGCATCGCTAAAACACCTAAAAGGAGCATATTTATATTAACACTTTATGGATTGGGATTAATCAGTGCTAATATGATCATTGCATCAATATCAATATTTATTACGCAGGTGCCTAGATTTGTATTCCCTACTTATATCCCGGACCCTTATGTCATTAATTTTTTTGGAGCTTTTACTTCTATGTTTGCTAGTATATTTCTTTTATTTTTCATCACAAGAAGAGATTATATGCCTCATTCCAAATATTCTAAGGATATTCCAAGTTTAGATTGGGAACTAAAGAAAACTCCTTATTTTTTTGGAATTTTAGCGGGATTCGCACCTTGTATATTTGAATTAATTATATATTCGCAATCAATTTCGTTTTCTCTTGGGTATGGATTTATAGAAGGCTTATTAGTGGTATTTTATTTTTCTTTAGGCACCTTCGTGGGATTATTTCCACTTGCTCTTGCTAAACAAGGTAGTTCTCTTATCGTGAAGACAAAAAAAGACAGAAAAAAAACTATTTTCTATATTATGATATTGATCATCATCATCTTCAATACAGTGGTTATGTTGCTCTCCTTTTTGCGGATTTCTGTGTTTCCAGTAGAAGGTTTATAGTTACTATGAAAGCAATTAATAGTTTTTTGGATTTTAAACACAAAATTAAAAACCCATTAATAATTCAAAAGAATCATTATTGGTCTCATAAAATAATTTATATCAGTATTTTCATATATATTGTATACTAATTATTTCGTATTTGATAAATGGAGAAAAGCGAATAATGGTTGATTGCAAATTCTGCGAAAACCAAAACATCTCATTTACGTGTGAGAAATGCAATTCGAGTTTTTGCATCCACCATATGGCAACTACAGAAAGTTGGCTTTGTAAAAAGCATGAGTTACACTATTCAAAAGCAAGTGCTGCTGAAAAATTTTATAAGTGCACAGTTATCGAGAATAGCAAATGCCCAGAGTGTAAATCCCTTTTAAGACTAGAGAGATTGTCCTCTGGCCAATACTATTTAGAGTGCATTGATGAAACGTGTAGTTGGAACTCCTACTCAAAATCTCCGGGATTGTTTTTTCCTACTAAAGAGCAATTAGCTAGAGAAGCGACAAAATATAACTTGATTCAAGGTTATAGGCTCAATTTATGTCGTAGAACGTTGAAAAGGATAATTGGAAAGGACATTTGCCCAAACTGTTTTTTAGAATTTTTGAAAAGAGCCCCAATTACTAATTTCTCAACAATTATAGAATCATTTAAAATAAACGCTCAACAGATGGTAAAATTAATAAATCAATATATTGACGAAGATCGAATATACGGCATAGTTGATCAGAAGAACCAGATATTTTACTATATCTCCTATGAAATCCGGGAGAAAATTCTTTCAAAGATTCAAAATGAAGGAATTATAAAAGTACCTGATCTGGCGGTAATGCTTGATATGAGTTCTGAAGCTGCGATCAAAGTTATCTACAAATTACTTAGTCAATTCCAAATTAAAGGCTCTTTTTCACAAACAAAACAGTTTTATTATTCTCAACAATATATAATGGATCGTTTAGTAGAAGAAATCAATAAAAAGGGAAGAATTTCACTAATTAAACTTTCCGAAGTTTTTGACATACCCACAGAGTTAGCAAAATCTTTTTGCGTAAATTTAATGAGATTAAATACCATTAACGGCTTTTTTGCAGATCGTGGAAACGAAATTATCACTTCTGACAAAATTTACAAAGAAATAAAGGAATATTCAAAAGAAGTAGGATTATTTGAATTATCTAACCTAGCAAAAAAACTCAAAATCGCAGTAGAATTAGCGAGAAAGAGCCTCCACGAACTTATTAAATCTGGAAAAGTAAAAGGACTCTTTACTCAGCGTAGGGAATTTATGACCCGTAAATATCTGGAAACAAAAATAAAAGAGATTGCTAGGGCTTATAGAACAATGCCTTTAAGAGAATTATCAAACCGATTGGGTGTGACCGAGTCAAGCATAGAGGAGCATCTTGCCCAATTAATTGGAAATGGATATATTGATGGGTATATCGATTTAGGAAAAAGAATGTTTACCGCATATAGTGTTCCTCGCACCACAACTGGATCATCTCGGGCAAAACAGAAAAAGGCTGAACCTGTTGAAGAAGGTAAAATTGAAGTTGTGAGGGACTATGATTTTGAAGGCGGGCAAGTACACATGAAAATTGCCGTTCGTAACTTAAGCACTATGGCAATAAATAATGTTAAAGTAATTCTAGACGCTCCTTCAAGCTATAAACTAAAACAACCGTTAATTAATATTCCCGTAATTGAGGCTAACAATAGTAGAGGTGTAGATTTTTACCTTGAGCCAAAACAATGCGGAATTTCCAATGTTGGAGGCGATGTTATCTACAAAGATGCCCAAGGCACTAAACACACGCTTCACATTAGGAAAAAAGAAATCCAAATTAAATGCCCCTTAGTTTGCACCTCAATGAGCACTATAGAGGACTGTCAAACTGCAATTCAAACGCTAGGAAACGATGCACGCGCGTTTTTAATCGCTGATTTAGATCCACGATTGGCGTTTAGAGCAGCAATTCGTACTTTGAAAAATTTTGATACTAGCGCTGTTACTTCCCATGAAGGTTCTGACGCCAAAGGAAACTACGAAGCGGAAGCTTGGTTTTGTGCCGAAGCTAAAGTAACAGGCGGGAGAATAATAACAAGAGTTTACGTCTCCGAGACGAGTCAGTCGTTAGAAGTAAGAGTATGGTGTGGAAATCCAGGACAGCTTACAGGATTCCTAGCAAAGGTCATTGAATTATTGTTCGAACAGATAAATATAATCCGGAAGATTAAATCGGAAGAAAGGGAAAGAACCATTGATATAATGGCTATAACTCAGAATCTTGCTGAAGTGTCGGATTATTGTATGTTACGATGGAAAGCACAAAATATTCGTAATAAATTACATGATACTTTTGTAAGAGTAAGAAAAATTCTAGGAGATAACGAAGCTATCTTAGGAAGAATTGAATATTGGTTGACAGAATTGAATAAATATGGCAAAGACGATAAAATCAGCGATGAGCACGCTGATAAATTAGTTAATGATATTGAAAAGTTCAATAATGTCATTAGTCGAGCCATAAAATTATAGCTTTCTTTGTTAAAAATATTTATAAATGTAGTGATGAATTTATATTAGTAATAAGTAAAAAGAGTTAAGTATATAAATGAGTCCTATAATCAGTTTTTCCATTAATGAAAGTTTAAAGCAATTTATTAATAAACTAGTTTCCAGAAATCAATATGAAAATAAATCCAAGTTGATAAGGGATGCTCTCTTGCGGTTAATGTCGGATATTGAAATCTCTGGTCTGGAAACTTATGGAGATTTAGGCACAATAGCAAAAAGAATTGTTGGTAATTTGATAATCGTTGCTCCTCACGATCCAACCGTACAGAGAAAATTGAATAAAATAGAGAATAGATATAAAGAGCAAGTTGTAAACAAGAATCAACACTTCCAAGGCGAAAATCTTATAATTTTTATGATATTTGAAGGGGAGATTCAAGAATTTCAAAGTATCGTAGTGGAAATAAACGGAATTAAAGAATTAAAGAATTTTCGATACCTAATTGTAAATTAAATATTTCTTTGTTCATTTTCTTAATATTTCTAATTTGTTATAATTCTATAAACATAAAATTAATTTTAACTCCTTATTTAATTCCTATTAGTATAATTATTAATTCGAGATTAGAAGTGATTAAAAAATTGAATCAAGTTGAATCTGAGAATTACAGAAAATTACAGCAGCATCTTGATACGCTACCTATCGGTTATCCTGCTACAGAATCAGGGGTTGAACTAAGAATACTCGAATTCTTATTTTCTCCTGAAGAAGTAAAAATTGCACTGAACATGAGATATATTCCTGAACCCATCGAAAAAATTTACCGTCGTGTGAAGAAACTAGGAATATCAATTGAACAATTAGGTAAAATATTAGAAAGAATGTTTACAAAGGGAGCGATAAGAAAAGCTAAACGGAAAAAAGACGACGGTACTGATGAGAATTTTTATCAGCTTTTTCCCTTGGCAGTAGGAATGTTTGAATACCAAGTAAAAAGAATCACAAAAGAATTTTTTGAAGATTTCGAACAATATATGGAGGAAGCCTTCAGAGATGAATTTGCACGAACAAAAATAAATCAACTTCGAACGATTCCAGTTCAAAAAAGCATTTCTCCCGAACATAATATTGCCACATATGACGAATTGAAGAAAATTTTTGAAGACGCTGAAAAGATTGCAGTTTCTCCATGTATTTGTCATAAAGGTTATCAGCTCTTAGATAAAGCTTGTAATTCAATGTCAGAACGATGTTTTACAATTGATAACTCCGCATTAAATGCTGTAAATAGAGGATACGGTCATCTCATTACAAAGGATGAAGCGTTCTCGATTTTGATACAAGCTCAAGAAGAGGGATTAGTGATTCAACCGGGAAATTCTAAAAGACCATCATATATATGCTGTTGTTGTTCTTGTTGTGATTTACTAACTAATCTTAAAAAACTTGACCGTCCATGGGAACTAATAACATCAAACTATTTCGCTGAAGTTGATGCTGATTTATGTATAGGATGCGAGACATGTATTGGAAGATGTTTCATGGATGCTATTCAAATAGACAATAATTATGCTACTGTAGATAAATCTTTATGCATTGGTTGCGGCAATTGCGTCGTTAGTTGTCCTGAACAAGCAATTAATCTACACCAGAAAGAAATAGAAGTGATTCCTCCTGATACATCCCAGGAGTTATTCTTAAAAATTATGGATAAAAGAGCAGAATTAAGAAGAAAGGATAAAGGTATAGAATAAATATAATCGAGCGTTCATAATGGGAAAAAATAAATATGGTAAGGGGTATGTAAGTAAAGGAACTTCTTCGAAAAGTTCAAAATCAGGAGGAGCTCCTATTCGTGCTGGAAAAATTAAAGCGAGTCATGTGTTAGTTGAGAAATTTAGTAAAGCACAAGAATTATATGAAGATTTAAAAGCAGGGGAAAATTTTGAAAATTTAGCACGTCAGTTTTCCACTTGTTCGAGTAAAAAAAAGGGAGGAAACCTCGGAGAATTTTCTAAAGGCGATATGGTCCCTGAATTCTGGAATGCTTGTACTAAATTAAAAATCGGTGAAATCTCTCAACCGGTTAAATCTAAGTTTGGATATCATGTTATTAAAAGGACTGGATAAATCTACTGTTTTAAATCATTAAAAACAGTTAAAATTATAATCAATAATAAATTTATATGATCAATTTTCAGACTAAATCAAGAATTGTAGCCCGGTGGTGTAGTGGCCAAGCATCGGGGGCCCTGAACCCCTGGACCACGGTTCGAATATTAATGAATTTGCTTCATTCATCGAAATTCCGTGCCGGGCTATTTTCTAAAAATACTATTTTAGTTCAAATAAAATTTTAAAAAAAAAATTTGAATAAGGATAGATTTTTATTAGAGTATCACCTTATACTTTATTGGATTACACTAGCATTATTGCAAGGAGGATTCTTAAAAAAATTCTTGTTTTTGTTAATACTTCTCTAACTGAGAGTATTAAAACCCCGTGACTGAAAAAACAAAACCCCGTTATGTAAACTAAAAAAATTGATCCTCCTGGTGTAATCCTTTTTGATAAAATATAAGTTTTTTAGTAATTTAATTCACTAAGGGTATAACCCTTAGTTATATTCTCTCTACTAAAAATTTAACTGTGTGAAAACTTCATGAAAATATTTATCGCTCATTCCAGCGATATAATCACGAACTATTAATGTCAGATTATCCTGTTCTTTATTAGGTTTATAATATGTAGAATATTTCTCATCATCTATATATTCAATGTGATCTCTAAAAATAGGAGCATTCATATTTTCTTTTTCTAAATCTTCTAAAGATCTTTGGAAGATTAGTTCAAACTCCTGATTTAAATTCTCTAGGAAAGAAGTCTTAGAATCTTCGGTCTTGTACATATCACGACGGCTATATATATAGTCATAGTTAAATTTTTTTAATTCTTTAAAAGCATTAAATATCGGTTCGCTGTACCCTATTTCATCGTTATGTAAACTAGTATTCAATAAATCCATAATTAATGTTTTCATGATTTTTCGATTAGTATCACCGAGTACTTCTCTGCAACTTTTTGGGATATCTGATCTTTTAATTAACTTCAATAGTATTGCGTCTTCAATATCTCTCCCAATATAAGCAATAGAATCTGCAAATCTCACAGCTATCGCTTCAAATGACATGGGGATTCTTTTAATATTATTTGCCTTAAAACTTTCTTTGTATTCTGCAAAGTGATCTTCCCAACTTTTTCCATTTATTGATACAGGTTTTAGGTCTTTTTCGTTAACTTCCCCATCGTGACAAAGGACCCCGTCTAACACTTGGAGGGTTAGGTTTAAACCTTTTGCCGGTTTATCAGGAAATCTTTTTTCAAGATGAGATAACCACCTTACGCCTTGAGCGTTGTGGTTAAAAACACCCATATTGTTTTTTAGACTTATTTCATTTAATATCGCTTCACCTAAATGTCCAAACGGGGAATGTCCTACATCGTGACTTAAAGCTATTGCTTCAATTAAGTCAGTGTTAAATTTTAAAATTCGGCCTATTTGGCGGGCAATCCGGGATACTAAAACAACATGTAAAGAACGATGAGTAATGTTCGCATTGTTAATCCCAAAAAAAACTTGGGTTTTATCTATATAGCGCGCGTATGCTTTACTATGGACAATGCGATCTACATCTCTAAAAAAAGCGGGTCTAATATCAATATTAGATTCCTCATCTTCTTCGTAATACCTTATTGCTTGAGAATCGGATATGGCTTTATCTCCAATATCAGAATCTCTTCTCATGTGTAATGTATATATCTTAAGATTTTTAGGATCCACGCACTATATCACTTGTATTTGAATAGAAAAATAATGAATACATTATACATTTCCAAACTTAATTAAGACTGCGTCGTGAGGACATTTCTCCTTGCATTCTAGACACAGATTACATTCCCCCTTCCCTGTGAAAAACTCAAAGGGCTCGTCCAGTATTCTTATCTGTTTTGGACACACTTCCTCACAAATGCCACATTCAGACCGACCTACACATTTTACAGGGTTCCTAGCTAATTTTAAAAATGAGTATTCCGTAACTGCTGAGGAAACTGCGGCGAATGGACAAATATATCTACAATAAATACGTGGATACCAAAACGATAGAACAATAATTAAAGAATAAAAAATCAAGATGATCCAGCCTCCGAATTCTAAAGCGCCAAGTTGTGCGGGTAAGAAAACATTTTGAAATAATTGGGGGAAATATACAAAAATAAATTCCGATAAAGAGAAAAATCCTATTGGTTGGTCAGCGAATATGCCTAATTGGTTTTTAAAATCGATGTAAAATGAGAAATTTGCATTTTTAGTAATACCTAAGGGAAAGATAATAATTATCGTAATAATTATAAAAATATATTTAATGTTGAGAAGATTTTTGTGAGTTGATATACTAAATTTTCTTTTTTTTGTGGGTACCGCAGCACATAAATCCTGAATTGTACCAATCGGACATATCCAACCACAAAATACTCGATTTGTAAATAATAGTACTAAAATTAATATAGCTAAAAGAAGAAATGGAAAGATACCTAGTCCCATGGAAAAGAAAATATACTCTAGAATTCCTGCTCCATTAGAAAGAGGATTTCTTGGCGAGTTTAAAATGGGTAAAACTTTAACGATTCCTTCTAAACTTATAAGATTAATAGGTAAAATTGTTTCAAGAATAATGTAATTTATTAGTAAGAACGAAAGAATCTGAATTATCCTACGGCTAATTTTGATAGAATTTTTTCTTATCTTTAATCTTTTAAATCTCAAAGATATCACACGTTAAATTTTAAATTAATAAATAATTGCTGGTTAAAAAAATTGATCTTCTCAAACGGATATCAATAAAGGAGAAATAAAAAAAATGTGAAGATATTATGGTTATGCTTTTTTGATTTTACTAAATGATTTTTTGTATTCTTCTGGATTTCCACCAGTATTGAGATACTCAATATATACCGTTAAACTTTTTAAAAATAAGTCTCCAGCCATCTCCATGATTTCTTTTTGGTCATCTAACTCAAATTCAGTCCAGAGGGTAACTAAGGTTGTATCACCTTTAGGTTCGAATATGTACCCTATTTTTTGCATAGGACTTCCTTCTTGAATGGATGTCATCTTTTCATTGGGAATATTCTCAACTTCTGTATTTGTTATATCACCAACATTCGTTTTTAAGAAATATTTTTTAGTTTCAAGTTGAGTACATTCAGTTACTATAATATTCCATCTGGGTAAAGCTAGATAATTGTTCAAAACCTCATAAACTGTTTCCACTGGTGACGGTATCTCTTTTTTTAGTTCAATTATTGGCATAAAATCATCTCTATTGAAATAAAATTATCTTTAATCTATACTTAAAATTTATCCTAAATTTTAAAAAAGAGGTGTATCAACGAAATTAATGAAAAGTTCTTAGAATGAATACAGGAGATAATAGAATAAAAAAATTCTATTTTAAGAGTATAGTCTCTCTGTTTTTAGGACTCTTGGTTGCTTTTCTTAATTTTTTATGAATCATTGTTGATAAACTAACGCATTTACTTTCTTCTCCATGGTTAGTTATAACCAACTTTGGTTTGGGTTGAATTCTGCGTAAGAATTGAGATATTTGACTTCTTGAGGAGTGACCGCTAAATCCCTCTAGCGTAAACACATTTAAGTTTAATCTTACGAGCTGAGTTCTCCCTTTAGGGTTTGTGTATTGAATTTCACGGAATCCACGTTGTATTCTTGAACCTAAAGTACCGTTTACTTGATAAGACACGAAAATTAGAGAGTTGTTTTTGTCTTCTGCTAAAGCCTTTAAGTATTGCACTGATGGGCCACCAATTAACATGCCACTCGTCGCCAAAATTATACAAGGTCCACCCATAATAACATCGTTTCTTTCATCGTGACCTGAGACTGTAGTAAAGAATTCACTCAAAAAAGGATTTTTACCTTGGTGTAATATCTTTTCTCTTAAATCAGAGCTAAGAAAATCAGGATTTGCGGTGTGGATCGCAGTCGCTTCTGAGATTAAACCGTCCAGAAAAACGGGAACTTGATCAATGATGCCTTTAGAAATGAGTTCTTCCAGGACAATTATGAGTTCCTGAGCCCTACCTACTGCTAAAACGGGGATAAGAATTTTACCGCCACGCCTAATCGTTGAGGTTAAAATTTGCCTGAGTTCTCTCTCGGAATCTTGCCTGCTGGGAATTCGATCTTGCGGTCCACCATATGTAGACTCCACAAGTAGAGCTTCAACCCTAGGGAATTTCACAGCAGCTTTTTCGAGCAATCGAGTCTTTTGATACTTCATATCACCAGTGTAAATAAAATTAAATCCACCTTTCCCAAAATGTAGATGAATAAGTGAAGAGCCGAGTATGTGCCCGGAATTGTGAAGAGTTAATTTAATATCAGGAGCAATATCCGTAACTTTCCCCCATG
>JAHQWP010000206.1 GCA_029856235.1 Promethearchaeia archaeon | reverse complement strand
TAGAACCCCGGGATTAAACTTACATACATACAGTGAAGTAGAAGAAGTAACTGGATTTGTAGGTAATTTTGAGGTTAAAATCCAGAAAAAAGCAAGGTACGTAAATAACGAGTGTAACGGTTGTGGTGCTTGTTGGGAGGTCTGTCCTGCTTATGGATATAACGAATTTAACGAAGGATTGGATCCCCGGAAAGCAATTTATGTCTCCTTCACACAGGCAGTTCCAATGTTGGCACAAATCGATATGACGCAATGTATTAAGTGTGGACTATGCGAAAAAGCGTGTGAAGTGGATGCAATTGATTTCGATCAAGAAGATGAACTTCTGGAAGTCGAGGTTGGGTCGATAGTTGTAGCAACGGGATGGGACGAATACGAACCTGAAACAGGTTATTTAGGATACAATGTCTATCCTAATGTAATCACTCAATTAAAACTTGAACGGATATTAGCACCTAATGGGCCTACCCTTGGGCATTTAAAACGACCTTCTGACGGGAAAACACCTAAAAGTGTTCTGTTTATTCAATGCGTTGGATCAAGAGATTTAACAAGGCAAACATACTGTAGTGCAGGTGTGTGTTGCATGATCTCTGTAAAGAACACAAAACTCATTAAACAACATGCTCCCGATATTGATGTCACCGTAGCCTACATGGATATAAGAGCTGCTGGGAAAGACTACGAAGAATATTTCACAGCCTCTAGAAAAGAGGGAATAAAGTACATTAGAACGAATGTTTCCCGACTTCAAGAAGATCCAGAAACGAACAATCTTAAAGTAGTCCTGCAAAACACGGTTGGAACTACTGGATTAAAAGAATTCGAGTACGATTTAGTTGTTTTGTCTAGTGCCATGGTGCCAGCTAAGGGGATTGAAAAGCTTGCGAGAATTTTAAAACTTGAAAAAAGTCACGATGGGTTTTTCAAGGAATTTCATTCGCGATTAAACCCTATCGAAACAAAAATTCCAGGTATTGTTCTTGCTGGTGTATCGCAAGGCCCTAAGGCGATCTCCGACTCAATAGCGCAAGGAAGAGCAGCTGCGTCTTCTTTAGCAAGGTTAATGATGAAGGATAAATACCGAATTCTCTTAATCCGAGCAACAGTTGATAATGAAAAATGTGCGAAATGTGGATTATGTCAACTCAACTGTCCTTACAATGCTATTACAGTAGAATCAGACGGTGCTGAAGTTAACGAAATTTTATGCAGAGGATGTGGTTCATGTTTAGCCAATTGTCCCTCAGAAGCAATAACGTTAAGATACTATCGTGAACCCCAATACGAAAAACAAATAGATGCTATATTGGAAGAGATATAGAGAGGTGTAAAATATGTCCGCGAAGGTAAAAGACCAAGTAAAGATTTTAGCCTTTATGTGTTGGAAATGAGGTTATGGCGCTGGAGACATGGCCGGAACGATTCGAGCTCAATATCCCGCAACAATTAGACCAATACGAATCAATTGTACTGGGAGAGTTACGCCCAGTTTAATGATGAGAGCTATTGGAAAGGGAGCAGATGGTGTGATCGTTGCCGGATGATACGAAGGAGAGTGCGACTATGAAACTGGGAATTTGGTAGCAGCAAAAAATGTAGAATACACAAAAGAAATTCTAAAAACGGCTGGAGTAGCTCCAGAGAGAATCCAAATGTTTAATTGTAGTGCAGCTGAGGGCCAAAGATTTCAAGAAGAAGTCACCCGAGTATCTGGAGTAATAGAGAATCTAGGCACCAATCCCATTAAAGAATCTCTAAGAAAAGAAGTTGAGAAAAAAGATTCTGATGAAAAAAAAAAAAAGATTAAACCGAAAGAATGATTTTCGCAAAAAAATAATAGTTGTGAGAAGACAAACCATTCTGCTATGGTTTCGGTAATATAGTTTTACCCTTTATTTTTTAATTTTTTGAAGTTAAACCCTATTAAACTTCTAACATGTTTGAGTATAAACATATAAATATGAACCTTTCTAGTTTTAGTTATGTTCTAGTTCAAAATAGAATTAGGATAAAATTAAACAAGATTTTGTGAAAAAATTATGGGTGAAAGTTCTAAAGTTGGAATTTCAGCCTCTAAAATTGTTGCTCTTATCGGTACACTAGTTCTAATTAAGATGTGTATTGATTTTTTTATGTATTATTCGGGGAACTGGTTAGCCATTTTATTTGGAATTTTAGGCTTATTAATTGCTTTTGTAGTATTTGATTCATTGGAAATAATTGATTTTAAGAAACTCAAGGTTCCCTATATATGGTGGGTTCTCCTTATTATCGGTATCGTTCTTCTACTATTTGAATATTTAGTAAAAGAATCTTTTACATTCTTCCTTGCCGGTATATTAATGATTATTGCAGCAATATTAGAGATTCTAAGCCAGAAAAAATCATATACAGCCTCAAAGATTGTAGCATTGATTGGTGCTTGTTATTTAATTTATGAATCCATTATGTTAATTTTAGGAGGTAGCATAACTGGTATAGCAAGAGCAGTTGTAGGGATTATTTTTGCAATAATCTTACTACTAACGCTTTTTGACAAAATTGATATCAAAATACCATATTCGTGGTGGGTTGTACTCATCATAGGTTTTGTCATCTTTACTTGGGTGACTTCAATAAGTGGCACAATCATCATGGTGGCGTTTATTCTTATCTTAATGGCTTATTAATCTTAAAATTTTATTTTTTTTTTAATTTTACTCTTAACCACGATAAAAGTCAAAAGTATCACTTAATTTTTAATTTCACAATTAATTACTTATCATAGTGATTTCTTCATGGGAAAGGATCTAAGATTAGAAGCTAAAAAACAAATATTAAAAGCTGACCAACTCTATAAGGCAAAACAATATAAAAAAGCTGGAAAAAATTATCATTTAGCTGGAAATTCTCTACTAAAGTTAGACGAATTTGAAGGCGCTAAAAATTGTTTTATTAATGGCGCTAAAACATTTATAGAACTGGGAAAATACGATACCAGCATTGAGTTGTTTAGACAATCTGGGGAAGCTTGTCTTTATACCAATAAATATTTAGAAGCTAACGAAATATACAAAGAAGCTCTCAGTTATGTTTCCAACCTTAAAAGCGAAAGAGAAAGAAGTTCATACATCATAGAATTTTCCGTTCTCTCGTATTTATGTTTATTTCTTAAAGGAATTCCTGAAGAGGGATTAGATAATTTAAAAAAGATGCAGAAAAAAGTTGATAAAGAATTTTTTAAAGAAAATCCATTGATACAACTTGTTTCTGAAATAACTATTTCTCTAAGAGACAAACAAGTTAAATATGTTGAGAAAATTAAAGAAAATATAGGAAGCTATAAACTTAGAGACGCTGAAATAAAGCTATTAAAAATTGTATTGCTCCTACTTAATATAAAATTGTTGTTAGCTTCAAGATTTGAACTAAATAAAGAAGTTTATACTACTAATGAAATTATAAATCTTACTCTCAATTTTGATACTACCAATTTAACAAAAGTTTTAAAAGATCCTTACTATCAATTTGAACTACGTGATTTTAACATTAAGAAAATATTGATTAATGTTTCAGATAATTTGACTACGAGTAAAAGACCGAACGTTCCGTTCGCTATTGGTGTTGGGGAAAAAACTCCCTTAGAATTCGTAATTAAACCACATTTTCAAGTTGATAAATCAATAATCGGTCCTTTTGTATTCACTTGTGAATTAAATAAAAATCTTATTTTTGTATATGAAACGCAGTCAATTACACCAAAGTTAATTTCACCCCCAGCTACTTTGGTAGCGTCGATTAAAAATCTGAGACCTCCTCTTATTGACCAAACATTTCCGTTGGAAATTTTGATTGAAAATAAGAGCGAAGGCGAAGCGTTAGATGTGAATATTGATGTTGAGTTCCCTGAGAAGTTAAAAATTATGAGAGGTACCACAAAGAAACAAATTTATTCGTTAAGACCTAACGAGGATTTAAATTGGGAGATTAACATTAAACCGCTTGAAGTAGGAGATTACATTATTAAAATTTCTATTAAATTTATGGATCCAAACCAAAATAAAATAGAAGAAATAAAAGAATTCCCATTTTCTATCAAGTTATAGACAATTTTAAGGGTTATATTAGTATTGGGTCTTTTGAGTTATAAGTAACTTTCTCACATTTACCCTTACCAATAATAACATCATCTTCTAATCTTATTCCCCATTTATCTGCCCAATAGAGCCCCGGCTCACTAGTATAAACCATATTTTCTTTAAGCCTAAAATTGTCAGGGACCTTCCAGCTTATCCTACCGCCTATATCATGAGCTTCAAATCCTAAAGAGTGCCCGTATCCGTGGAAAAATAACTTCTCATGATCATATCCTTTCTCTGCTAAATACTCGCGACATCTTTTAGCGGGTACGTTATTTGGGGTTCCATCAGTAAAGAATTCATGTGCAACTTCTTTCGATTCATAAAGGGCATTATAAGCGTCAACAAATTCTTTCGCAGGTTTTCCTCCAACCCAGAAGGTCCAAGTTATATCAGAGCACATCTCATATATTTGTAATCCGGTATCTATTAATAACACACCTGGTTCAATTTTCTTCATAGAAGTGTTATGATGTGGATCTGCCGAATGAGCTCCAGTACCAACTATTGCTGGAAATGAGGGTTCCCCTAATTTCATATATTCATATTCTAATTTAGCTTTTACTTCGTTTTCGGTCATACCAACTTTTACCCAATCTGGAATCGTCTCTAACAATTCTATAGTAGCTTTACAAACATTTCGTAAGTCTTTTAATTCTTCTGAAGATTTTACGCTCCTTAATTTATTAATTATTGGGGCTGCTGATATAAACTCTGTTTTAGGCGCTATCTTTTTCATGGAGAAAAAATCTCCCGCACGAATTTGATCTGCGTATGCGGTTCCATTCGGACTTAAAATATCCTCCCCAATATTTAAAGCTATACGCGGCTTTTTTATTAGCGAACTTAGTAAGGTCGTTAATTCGCTCATTGAGCTATAGGAAACCACTTCAGCTTTGATTCCTTTGTTCTTTAAAGAGCGTGCGATCATAGGGGCTTCCATTTCAACCGCGATTACTTTATGGTTTCCATCAGCTGCAATATAAATGTAGTGCCGAGCGTGAGATGCGACGCCTAGCATAAACCTAGAATTGATATCACTGTCTTCAACGCATATTATTAACCAACCGTCTCCATTTATTTCATGGAGAACTTTTTGTGCCTTTTCGAACTTATTCATATTTCTATTCATTTAATGGTTTTTAATTAATTTTATTAAAATAAATAAATAAAATAAATGGAAAAATAAGAAATGATAGTAAATGATATTAAGAAGAGGAATTTAAAGAATTTTCAAGTAAATTTATTTATCCAATTGATCTAATTAATATTTAATTACATATCATTTTGAAATTATGAAGCTAAAAGTAAAAACAATAAATTTTGAGACGGGAAATACTAAAGATGTTGTATTAAACATTAAAGACGCTCAGAAATTAGGGCAAAAAGCCGGGGACCGTATATATATTAAAAATTTAGAATCTAAAAATATTGAAGAAAAATATTGGATTGCAATTTTACAAGTTGATTATTCTAATTCTCTTGTAGAACCAGGAGAAATTGGAATTTTTTTAGACATTATTAAAGAAAAAACTGCACTTCAAAATGACATGATTTTATCTGTAAAACCGGCAGATCCCCCAGATTCGTTTAAATTTATTCAAAAGAAGATAAAAGGAAATAAACTAACAACTGAAGAAATTAATAGTATTATCTCGGATACAGTCTCAGGCTCTTTATCAAGAATAGATTTGGCAGCATTTATAACAGCTGTTTATATAAATGGCATGGATAATGAAGAGATGACTTCATTAACCTATGCGGAAGCCAGAAGTGGAGAAATTTTCAATTTTGGCCCCGATGTATATGACAAACATTCTACAGGAGGAGTTCCCGGAAATAAGGTTTCCCTCATAATTGTTCCTATTGTTGCCGCTGCTGGTTTAACTATTCCTAAATCATCAACAAGGGCTATAACATCTCCTTCTGGTACTGCTGATTCCATGGAAGTTTTAGCACCGGTTAGTTTTGAAGCCGAAAAATTGAAAGATATTGTATCTAAGGAAAATGCTTGTATAATTTGGGGTGGGGCTCTTAATACATCACCCGCGGATAATATATTAATCGAAATTGAACGCCCTTTACGCATGGATCCTATGGGTCTTATGATACCCTCTATAATCACTAAGAAATTATCTCTAGGCGTTAAAAAACTCGTGTTAGATATACCCGTTGGAGATGGAACAAAATTTATTACACCAGATAATGGTAAACAATTCGCTTATATATTCAAAGAAATTGCTAAAAATGTTGGGATTCAAGCGGAGTGCGCTTTAACCCTTGCTCATCAACCTATTGGTCACGCGATTGGGCCGGGATTAGAAGCCAAAGAAGCATTAACCTTGCTTATGGACTATTCTGTTGGTCCAAATTCCTTAATTGAAAAAGCCACAGATTTAGCAGGTATTTTACTTGAAATGGGAGGAAAAGCTCAAAAAGGAATGGGGCAAAATTTAGCAAAGGAAATATTACGATCAGGAAAAGCATTTGAAAAAATGAAAAAAATTATTAGAGTTCAGGGTGGAAATCCTGAAATTAAACCGGAAGACATTATATTAGGACCACATGTTAAAGAATTTTTTGCCGCAAAATCAGGACACATCACTGGAGTGAATAATGCTATCATTAATCAAATAGCTAAAGCCACTGGATGTCCACATTCAAAAAAATCTGGTGTTGAAATTTTCAAAAAACAAGGAGCAAGAATAAAAGAAGGAGACTTAATCTTTAAAGTGTATTCTGAGAGCCAGAATAAATTAAAAAAAGCAGAGAAAATCTATAATTCTACTGGTGGGCCAATCATTTTAGGGGGAATGATGATAGAAAGGATATAATTTTCATTATAACCTGATACTTAAAAATCTATATATTAAAAACTCAAATTATTACCCATTAAGTATAGTGAACCAATAACATTTACAAGTTAGAAAGTATGTTAAAGATTTGATTTATTTTGGTAGAATCAAAATTAAATGAGATAATTATACATGCGGAAAGATGTACAGGATGTAGAATCTGCCAATTAATCTGTTCTTCCATATATAAGAATAAATATTCCCCTACTGAAGCTTTTATTCAAATTGCTGATGTTTACGAATTAATCCCAAAAATCTCATTCTTGGATGGATGTACTCACTGCGGACAATGTGCAAATTATTGTCTGTATGGTGCTTTAGAACTCAAGGAGGGTGAGAAATGACGGATTGGTTTGGTTACACTGGAAATATACTTGACATAGATTTGACGGAAAATAGAGTGTCAGTTATTAATGAAGATGTCAGAGACCTTAAAAGGTTCATTGGCGGATTCGGGATTAATTGTAAACTTTTTGCTGATCGCTTCAAATCGTTAACGGATCCATTTTCATCAAAAAATTTTATAATATTTGGAACTGGCCCCTTAGTAGGAACTATTGTACCTGGTTCTTCTCGAACCGTTGCGATTTCAAAATTTCCGGCGACTGGAGCTGTTGCTAATTCTTGCGGAAGCATGAGTTTTGCGTTTAACTTGAAGCAAGCGGGATTCGATCATATAATTATAACTGGAAAATCAGAAAAACCAGTATATTTGCATATATTTGATGATTATGTTGAATTATGTAAAGCCAAAGTAATATGGGGTAAAGATATTGTTGAAACCACTAATTTTTTAAAAAGAAAACATGGTTCAAGTGGAGTAATTGCTATTGGACAAGCGGGAGAAAATCTTGTTAAGTCTTCATTGACGCTAATAGATAAAACCTCAACTTTAGGGCGTGGGGGTCTTGGAGCAATTATGGGATCGAAAAACCTTAAAGCTATTTTAACTCAAGGGACAAAAGGGATTCCGATTGCAGAACCAAAAAAGTTTAATAATTTGTATAAAAGTTTTATTGAGCGTATCCGTAAATATCCTCATAGAGATTCGTGGATTGAATTGGGTATGTTAAGAAGTTTGCCAGTTAGCATGTTTCTAACCGCAAAAGGTCAAAAAAAAAAAGCTCGCCAATGTAGCGATAGGATGTACTTAAAAAAAATGAAAAAAAGACGCATTGCTTGTCCATCTTGTCCTATGGCTGATAAAGACATCCTCGAAATAGTTGAAGGAGAATTTAGCAGTTTGATTAATTACACATCCTCAATAATTAACCCCTTATTGATGTTTACCGTTGATGGAATAAACACATACGACCAAGCGATAAAGATTTTTGATCTAATTAGTAGATATGGGTTGGACTCATTAACAATGGCAGCATTATTCGAATTTATAGGTAAAATGAATGAACGAGATATTCTCACCAATGAAAAACTAGGTTTCGAGTGGAAGCGGGATTATAAGACTTTTAATCATTTAATTGAGATAATAACAAAAAGAGATGGATTTGGGGATTTATTAGCAGATGGGTGGAAAAAATTGGCTGAGGAAAATAAAACATTTTCAAACGAAATGCTTACGGTGAAAGG
The DNA here is from genome assembly GCA_029856235.1 of Promethearchaeia archaeon. GTDB lineage: Archaea > Asgardarchaeota > Lokiarchaeia > Sigyniarchaeales > SOKP01 > SOKP01. The sequence continues at coordinate 6,398 of JAHQWP010000206.1, read as the reverse complement.
TTTAGATGTTATATTTGAACCTAGGTTTTTGCGATTAGGAACAATGGAATTTGAACAAGTAGTAAATCCTAAAGGTGCTCATGTAGCTTCAGGTGGATCACCGACTTATGTCGGCGCTGGGGGAACTCTTGATAAAATGAAAGGCCATTTTAACAGGATGGGTATTCCCGAAACCGCTTTTTCTAGAATTTTTAATCCACCTAAAAAAGAAATGGGCGTAAATGTTGGACGACTAACGAGATACTCTGAAGATTGGTACACTATTCTAACATCTCTAGGATTGTGCGCTAGAGCTCAAATGAATAGATTTTATAGTTTGGAATTAGTAACCGAATTATACAATTTAATTACTGGATTCAATTTACATCAAGAAGAACTAAGACAATCGGCTGAACGTTCTTGGAATTTAATGAAGTTAATGAATTTAAAAGAGGGTTTTTCTCGAAAGGACGATAAATTCCCTAGTGGATGGTTTAAACCATTAAAAATTGGAGAAAATGTACTTAAATTTCAAGATTTTTACGGAGAAGTAACTATTACTCAAGAAATTGCCAATAAATTATTGGACGATTATTATGACGAACGAGGCTGGGATAAACAAAGTAGTTATCCCACATTAAGTAAAATTAAAGCGCTAACTTTAGAGAAATATTTTTAGAATTGATCTTCTAATTATAATAAATACTATGTAGCTATAATCAAAAGATAAATCTGGATTTTGTTCAATTAAACTTCAGTTATATATAGGATTAGCTCTTATTATGAAATATATTTTTAAAAAAAATGTTTGAGATGTAAGAATATGGCAAAATCTAATTTTGGGGATAAAACACATCTATTAAAAGCGATTGCATTAGATACTGGGGGTACTATGACTGATTCCTTTATTATCGATGAGAACGGTAGTTTTGCTGTAGGAAAAGCACTAACAACTGGAAAGGAAGAATATGTTGGAATTTTGAATTCAATAGCAGATTCGTTAAAAGAATGGGGTAAAACTTTACAAGAAACTGGCTCTGGTGTGGAAGCTTTAGTTTATTCAGGCACGGCTATGCTCAATAGACTTTTAGAAAGAGAAGGAAATGATAATATTGGGGTTATCGTTAATGCTGGATTTGAAGATCTCCACCGATTGGGTAGAGCTTTGCAATGCTGGATGTGGCTTGATTATGCAGGCCGACTTCACGCTAGAGAACACGAGCATCCTCAACCTCTTATTCCTAGAAATCAGTTTAAAGGCGTTCGAGGGAGAATTAATTTTTGGGGAGAAGAACTAATTCCTCTTTATGAGAAGGATGTAGAAAAGGTTGTAGAAGAGCTTCTCGAGATGAATATAGATAGCATATGTGTATGCTTACTCTGTTCTTTCATGAATTCAAGACACGAAATGGAGGTTGAAAGAATAGCTAAACAAGTTATGAAAGAAAAGGGAAAAGAGATACCAATAATACTTTCTTCTGAGCATAATCCGGTAAGAGGTGAAACGCCACGATTGAATGCACTTCTAATCGAACAATACGCAGCAGAACCTTCGAGGAAACAATTAATAGCAATCGCTGAAAAGCTTAAAGAAAAAGGCGTGCCAGCCCCTCTTAGAATTTTGACCTCTTATGGAGGAACGATGTCTCCTTACTCTAAATCACTTATTCCAACCATGGTTTCAGGACCAATTGGGGGTATGATTGGTAGTAAATTCATAGCTGAAAAATATGGTATTCGAAACTTAGTATCTTCAGATGTAGGAGGTACAAGTTTTGATGTAGGGTTAACTATGGAAAAATATGTTCCGACTAAGTGGGAAAGTTCACTTGGTGGATTTATCCTAAACATTCCTATGATAGCTCTGGATTCAATTGGAGCGGGTACGGGTATGTATGTAAGATACAATGACATTTCTGGGAGACTGGAATTTGGTCCTGAAAGTGCAGGATATCGTATTGGAGTGTGCAATGAACAATCTGGAGTAGAAAAAGTCACTATGACAGATTGTAGTTTGATTCTTGGTTATCTCAATCCAGACTATTTTTTAGGTGGTAAAGTTCCTTTAAATAAAAAAAGAGCACTCACATATATAGAAGAACAATTAGCTACACCTTTCAAAACCGATCCATTTGAAACCGCAAGAGGTGCTTTAGATTTAATCGAGATAAATATGAGAAACCATCTAAATGGGATGATTCAGGGTCTTGGATTTAGACCAGAAAATTATACACTTTTAAGCTTTGGAGGTGGTGGACCACTTCATGTAGCTGGTTATTCAAGAGGTTTATCGTTTCAAAATATTATGATACCAGAATGGGCTCCTGCATTTTCAGCTTATGGTTGTGCTTGTGCTGATCACTCTTATAGACACGAAATATCAGTAGATCTAGTTATCGATCCAGATAAAGCCATGAGCGGGTTTGTTGCCTCAATGCTTAGCTCAACATGGAATGACTTGAAAAACAAAATTAGGGAAGAATTTGAAAAAGAAGGGAGAAATCCTGATGAAATTGAATTTAAACCCTCTCTTAAGTTACAGTACTTTGGAATGTTGAAGGATTTAGAAGTAGAATCACATACCGATATACTGACTGCGGAGTATTCAACAGAGTTAGATCGTTTTGATTCAACTGATCTACAATTAATTCTTAAAAGATATGATGATCTTTTTGAGAAGATATTTCGACGAGGAACCAAAAGTCCCGAATTAGGTTATCATGTTACAAAAGCCGTGGAAACTGGAGTAGTACCTGTACCTAAACCCAAATTGCCAAAATTTGAATTAAGTGGTGAGAGCCCTGATGATGAGTCTTCCAAAGGAACAAGGGAAACGTACTGGGATGGAAAATGGTACGAATCCTCTATTTGGGAGATGAAGCTACTTAATAGTGGTAATATGATAAAAGGCCCGGCTGTAATCGAAGCTCCAGCAACCACTTTAGTAGTTCCACCAAATTATCAAGTAATGCTTGATAAGCATAGGATATTTCACATGGAGGGAAAGTAAAGATGGAATTAAAAAGAATAGGTTGGAATGGAAAATCACTAAAGGAAATGCTTGAAGAAAGTGAAAAATATTTTGAGGAAAAGAAAAGTTACTATGGGATTGAAAACTTAAGTTTAAAGGAGGAAAATCCATTCAAGTACGAAAGGGCATATGCGAGTTTAAGAGGAGCTTTAGTATCTGCTAGAGAAACAGCCTTACATGTAGCAGCATCACCCATCGTTACAGAAATAGGGGAACTCTGCTTTGGATTATATACTCCCGAAGGAGATTCAATAGTAGTATCAACAGGAATTTTAGTACATGTCCATACAATGAGCGAAGGAATAAAGTTCATGATTCGAGAAGGGTACGAGGAGGATCCTACCATAAATCAAGGAGATATTTTTCTTAACAATGACCCTCAGTGTGGTAATGTTCATACAACCGATGTACAAACTCTCATTCCGATTTTTTGGGAGGACGAATTAATTGGTTGGGCGGGGGGAGTTACTCATCAAATTGATATTGGAGGTATCACACCTGGTCATACTTTAGTTTCTTCAATTCAGAGATTTGATGATGGAGTTTATTATACTTGCAGAAAAATCGGTTCTAACGATAAAATCTGGCGTGATCATATGATTAGCGCAAAAAAATCGGTTCGGAGTCCGATGTATTGGGAATTAGATGAGAAATGCCGGCTTGCAGGCAATCTAATGATAAGAGATGCTGTTTACGAATTTATAAAAAGAGAAGGAATTGAGTATTACAAAACCTTTATACGAGAAGCGATTGAAGAAGGAAGAAGAATCGTTATAGAAAGAGTGAAAGAGCGTTTAATCCCAGGTCGGTACAGAGCAGCTTCGTTTATGGACCTTCCAATGAAAGATCAAGCATGGGTACCTAGAGCGAGAATAGATAGAATGTCTAATCACCCTATGGAGATTGTAGTTAAGGGTGATGGAGGATTTTCACTTTCCTTTGATGGTGCTAGCGCAGGAGGAGCAAATGCGTTTAATTGTGATAAAGGAGCGATGGAAGGAGGTCAATGGGTTTTATTAACACAAATCTTGATTTATGGAGACAAAGTTAATGATGGAGCCTATTTTGCTGTAGAAAAAGATTATCCTTTAGGATCTTGGGCAAACCCTGGAGATCCATATCTTTCATATCAAGCGCCATGGGGTAATTTGATCCCTGCATATACCACAATGATGAAGTGCATGTCTTATGGACTGTTTTCTCGAGGATTCAGAGAAGAAGTTGTACCAGGATACGGCTTTACCGGAGATTCGATCCAAGGAGGAGGAATCTACTCTGCTGGACCTCTAAAAGGCGAACGATGGATGTTGTCGACATTTGAAATATCTGGACAAGGATTAGGCGCGAGTGCGGTAAGAGACGGTCTCAATTGGGGTTATGCAATGTGGAATCCTGAAGCCGATTTAGGGGATGTTGAAACTTGGGAACTCTTTCAAGGCGGTATTCCTTACTTATCTAGAAAAGTAAAACCAAACACACCTGGTCACGGTAAATATCGAGGTGGAGCAAATTATGCCGGTGTGGCCTATATAGCAAATTCTGAAAAGGTAGAATTCTTCGCAGGTAGAGAGGGGCTAGTATTTCATGGATCTGGGGGTATGCATGGGGGATATCCTAATGCTACGAGTTATCGATTAATCGCTACAAATACAAATTTAGAAGAGATTTTTCAAAATCGACAAGATTATCCAATCAGTGATACTGATCCTTACAATGGTGAATTTGAGAGATTTCTAAAAGCAGATATAATGAGAATACCAATAGGGACTATTTATCCAATTTCATTAGAGAATTTTGATATAATTCACTTCTCAGAGAGTGGTGGGCCTGGTTATGGAGATCCTCTCGAGCGAAAATTAGAGAGTGTTAAACAAGACCTTGATGAGGGATTATATACATCAGATATTGTGAAAAATGTCTATGGTATTGTTGCTGATTATGATGATAATAATAAAGAATGGAAAATCAATATTGACGCAAGTACAAAATGTCGAGAAGAGATTATGAAAGAAAGAAAAGAAAAATCTTTGACTTTTGAGGAATTTTGGGAACATGAAAGAAAAAAATTAACAGAAGAAAGACTATATAAATCTGTAAGTAGAATGTACTCAGAAAGTTTAAAGCTATCATCTAAATGGGGGAAAGAATTTCGTGAGTTCTGGAAGCTTCCTGAGGATTTCCAGATGGAGGTGAAATGAGCAATGGATGTCGATAAAAAAACTCTGGAAAGAATGATAGAAGGGAATTTAAAATGGGATGAACTTAAGCCAATTATAAGCGGGAGAAAAGATCAAAACAGATTCGACAAGATTATGGAGATATTGCAGGAAAAAGTGAAATTCGACGAAAAAATACTTCTTCCTCTACACGAACACCTCTATATCGTAGCTAAAGAGGGCCAAAGAATAGTTAAATGTGATTGCGGTTATGAATTTGGGGATTACAAAATTAATTGGAAGACAAAATGTAGAATAAGAGTTAGAGATTCAATTGATTCCATTGAGGAACTTTACCCTAAATTTATGGGAAGCGATCCAAAATGGGAAGAATTGCGAGAATATTTTTGTCCTAAATGTTTTACTCTTTTAGATGTTGAAGCAGTGCCCCCGGGATATCCAACGATCTTTAATTTTTTGCCCGATATTGATACCTTCTATGAGAAATGGCTAGGAAGAAATCCACCAGATAAGGAATAGAGCTTAGAATAAATACATAGTAAATTGATGCAAATATTTAGATAATTACATTCTTAGCCAATTTTCTCTTTTATTTTGAAAAATGTTAAAATAAATATGTAACAATAACAAATTTAATGATCAATAATAATAAATTTAAAAAATTAATCCAAATTTCGAAGATTGATGGAATTATCTCCTCAAATCATTAAAAAAAACTATGGGAATAAAAGATTAGATAAATTTTCTGCAATAAATCAACTCATCTCAATTATAGAAAACAGTGAAAATTTACAAGCCCGAATTGAAAGCATTAGAATTTTAGCTCAAATTAACGCTAATACTGAAATTGTTTTCAAACTATTGGAAAATTTATTAATTTCAGATTCCCACGAAATTATAAGATATACTGCTGCAACTGTAATAGAAGAAGTATTTTTGGATGTCGCTCTTGAGCCATTAAAATGGGTTTTTAAACATGAAGAATCTTTAAGATGTTTGCTAACAGCTTGTAATATATTAGGAAAAATTGATTCCATTCAGTCAAAATCATTACTAATTAATAGTGTAAAAAGAATTAAAAATGAGAAAATTGCAAAAAATTTAAATCTCTTGTTTGAAAAAAGAGAAATTGATAGTTTTTCAAGCCTCGAACTCTCAAAAATCGTTGAGAATTATTTCATTATATCAGATTTGGAAAAAAAATTTGGGCA
>JAHQWP010000205.1 GCA_029856235.1 Promethearchaeia archaeon | reverse complement strand
TTAATGATTTTAACATTTTACGGATCAAAAGGTTATATAGCAGGGATTTCTAATGAGTTTTATCACATCCCTGATATTAAAAGGTCTCTATTTTTAAACTTTGAAGATAGTAAAAGGGGAATGAAACAATTCGCATCGAATCCTAAACCATTTGTATTCTTAGGTTTGATGTTGTTTGTTTTTGTGTGGGCTTGGATTTCCTTGTTTCAGACAATTGCGTTCTTTTTTTCAGGATCTTTTGCGTTCTCTACGATGACTTCATATTTTGTGTTTGTTACGCTCCTATTCGGCATAATTGGATATTTCACTCGATTTTGGGGCAGAAAAATCAAATATAGAGGAATAGATATTTATTTCGCAGCATATTTAATGGCAGCTATAGGAATCAATGTCTTGGTAAACTTTTTAATAGTCAATTCCGACAAACTTACGGAAACTTTTAATTTTTGGGTGCTTACCGTTAACATTTCTCCTAATTTTAGTATGTTCGCTTGGGCCGCAGTAATTGAAGAAATATTTATGATCTCTTTTACTTCCTATTACTTTTTGTCAAAAAATAATGAATTCACAAGAAATCTCAAATACTCGAAAATTACCGAATATGGTGAAACTTTCGATGCTATTCCGCTGTTTAACTTAATAAGAAGTCCTGATCCTACCTTGAAACAGCACGCAGAAAATACTCTTTTAATGATGTTTGAAAGAATTCCATTAAAAACAGATCTTTCTTTAAACGATTGGAAATTTAAAAATTCATTATTAGATGGGCTAAGTGACTCAAATCCGAGTTCTAGGGCCATATCATACAAAATATTAACAAAATTAGAAAAGGATGTGCCAAATTTAGTATTGCCATGGATAATTGAATATTTAGAGTCACCTAATTACGACAAAAGTATTCCCATTGCTAATTCTCTACTTGATGCTGACGATAATCTAATTAAAAGAATACCTGTAAGTGTCGTATATAATCTAATTAATGATCCCGAGTGGAGGATGAAACTTTTAGGTTTAAAAATAATAAAAAGACAATTTCATATGGACCAAAGAGCAATTCAAAATCTAGATTTATTAGGATTAATAAACGATCCAAATAGCCTCGTTCAGGTAGAACTTCTTAATATTTTATCAGAATCTACAATAAATATTCCTATTGATGTGTATTTAAATAAAATCCTTCATCGGAATAAAGATATAAGAGCAGCAGCAATTAGAAACATAAAAAATATTAATATCAAACAAATTGACTCAAATCTTATTGACACGCTAATTCCATTGATGAGTGATATTAATAGCTCGGTAAGAGCCTCTATTTTTGAAGTCATCTCTAAAATAGGAAATTTTAAAAAATTATCTATTCCAATTTCTCCTATTTTTGATGGTTTACTAGACCCGGACGAAAATGTTAGGAAATCTTCAGTATTAGCACTTGAAACATACTATAATGAAAAGCCAAATTCTATAGATATTGATAAAATCATTAATCAAATCGATTCCCAGAATCTTGAAGGTACTAGCGACATTATATCTCTCCTTGGGAAACTTTGGGAGCGAAATCCTGAAAAAATTTTAACCACTTTCTTGATATATATAAAATTTAATAATGTTGAGTTAAAAGAAAGAATTTCCAATATCATTGTTGAAAACTTTAAGAAAAATCCTACATTAATTCTTGATAATTTAGTTAGAGTAAAGGACGAATCAAAATTTATTTCAAAAGGTATAATTTCTAAAACAATTATTAAAATTAGTAAACAGTATCCTAATGATGTTATTCCTAAGTTAATTGAAAGTTTAGAGTTAAATGACAAGGATATAACATTAAATATAATTTCTTCCTTGGAAAGTTTGATAGAAGATTACCTTGATTTAGTAAATATAAATTCTATAATAAAACTGTTTCGAGATGATAATGCGAGGGAAATTAAGAAAGGAGCATCACAGTTAATTTCGGAAATATCAAAAATTAACCCTCTGGCATTAAAACCAGTCTTAGCGGAATTATTGCAGCTACTTCCAAACCAAGATTTATCAGTAAGAATAGCACTCACAAAATCGATGTTAGAAATATCTAAACGAATGCCAGATATGATTTCAATTCCTCTCACTATCAATTTTCTTTCAGATACTGATGCGTTTATAAGGGAAACAAGCGTAAAAATACTCGGTTATGTCGGTACAAAACAACCACTCGCGGCCGTTGATGCCTTAATTAATAAGGGATTAGTTGACGAGGAATGGATTGTTCGAGATGCTACTGTCGATAGTTTGGGAAAATTATTCCAATTTATTGACAATCGAGAAGGAGTGATTGAAAAACTCGTTAGCTTACTTGATGACGACAAAAGTTGGGTTCGTCGATCCTCTATGAATCTGTTATCATCAATTAAAGGAATATCGGCATCTCAGATACCTTTTAAAATGGTTTCAGAGAACCTTCTGAATGAAGATTCCAAGATCAGAGAAGGTGCAGTAAAGTTATTAAAAATTTACAGTCTTAATAATATTGATAATGTTTTTAATAATATTCTTTCATTAATGGGAGATAAGAGCGAGGAAGTTAGAAGTACTACAGTAGATGTAATGGTTAACATTATACAAAAAATAGGAATTTCTAAAATACTTTCAAAACTATTGAGAAATTTAAGTGACGAATCAACATTAGAGACGCAACAATCGATAGCAACGATATTGGGGCGAACAGTGAGATATGAAGACGAAACTTTAAAAAAACGGGTGATATCTTTACTCAAAATTAGATGTGAAATGTCGCAAGATCCAATAATATGCGAAGTTTTAACTAAATTAAGAGGAAGTTAATGCCTCTTATTAAATATTGAAATCCGCATGCGGAGTATTTCACTAAACCATTTCTCTCCCATTATTTTTTTCCGACAAATTTTATTTTCTGTTTAATAAGCTTAAATCATTAATATATTGAATTAAAATATTACCAAAAATATTTTTGGTATATCAAAATTAAATTGAAAGTGATCTTGTTTGACAACCCCAATGTCCCGTCCAAGTGTACCTATTAACAAAGTTCAGCGTTTTGAAGAATTTTACAGATTATTTGAAGAAAAACCTGGAGAATACAAGTATCAGGACCAGATAAACGATATTTTTTCTAAAGGTGGCAACACATTAATACTTTTGTATGAAGATTTACTAGCTTATGACCCTCAAATTGCTGAACTTCTTAGAAAAAATCCCACCGCTCTAATAGAAGATGCTAATGATGCCTTTAAAAATATGTTGAAATTTCAAGCAGGCAAATTAATTGAACAAGATTATTTCATTAGGATAGAAACTAAAGACGAAAAAAGTCCATTATATATCACTCTAAGAGGATTAAGAGCAAAAAATATAGATAATCTTGTTTGGACTAATGGAATTCTAGTTAGAAGCTCAACGATACGTCCAAAATTAATGAAAGCAGAATTTGAGTGTATGAGCTGTGGAGCACATTTTGAAGTGTTACAACTTACATCCAAAATCAGGTGGCCTAAATTTTGTTCAAACTCAAGGTGTAAAGCTAAATCTCAATCAGATTTTCGCCTAATCTCGAGAAACTCAGAGTTTATTGACTGGCAAAGTGTTATGATTCAAGAAATCCCAGAAGATTTACCACCCGGTAGAATACCGAGATCGGTCCAAGTAATTTTAACCTATAATTTAGTTGATACAGTAAAGCCAGGAGATAGAGTTAAACTCATGGGAACATTTAAATCTGTGTTGGCTCAATCGGCTAAAAGCATTAATAGTACATTATTTAAAACTTTTATTGATGTAAATTATATTGAACCTGAAGATAAAAGTGGTGCCTTCATTGAGTTATCTAAAGAAGATAAAAAAGAGATTGAGCAACTTTCGAAAGAACCAATGATCCAAAAGAAAATTGCTAGATCTATTTCGCCGGTAATTTACGGAAGAGAAGCACTTAAAATGGCTACTGCTTTAAGTCTTTTTGGAGGTACGCGAAAAAAAAGACCTGGAGGTGGTTATAAACGAGGTGACATTCATATTCTATTTGTTGGGGATCCAGGTACAGGGAAATCAGAAATACTAAAAAGTGCCATTGAAGTATCACCTCGCGGTTTATATACTTCTGGAAAAGGTTCTACAGCTGTTGGTTTAACCGCGGCAGTAATAAAGGACACGGATACTGGTCAAATGAATCTTGAAGCTGGCGCAATTGTATTAGCCAATGGAGGTGTAGCAGCAATAGATGAGTTTGATAAAATGGATACTTCTGACAGGTCTGCATTACACGAAGCAATGGAGCAACAAACCGTGAGTATTGCTAAAGCAGGGATTGTAGCGACTCTTAAAGCCCAAACCGCAATAATAGCTGCAGCGAATCCACGCTCAGGGCGGTATGATCGATATAAAACCCCTACACAAAACATACATCTCCCTCCATCTCTTCTATCCCGTTTTGATTTGATCTTCATTGTTATAGATAGACCAGATCCTGCTGATGATGCACAAATGGCAGAATTTATCTTACAAAATTCGATGATGGGACCAAATGATAGCTATGAAAGTAAAAAGGGTTCTATAGCACCTATCCCGGGAGATTTATTAAAAAAATATATTAAACATGCCAGAAGAACTTGTGAGCCTGTATTATCTGAAGAAGCAAAGGAAGAAATAAAGGAATTTTACTTAAAGCTAAGAGGGCAATATGATAGTGAAGATGCGATAGTCTCCATTCTAGCAAGAAACCTAGATGCACTTGTACGATTAAGTGAAGCATACGCAAAAATGGCTTTAAGGAATAAAGTTCTCAAAAGCGATGTGGAAGAAGTTATCAAATTGTTTAAGAGATTTTTAAAAGATACTGGTTATGATGAAACGACGGGAAAAATAGATATGGATAGAATACTAGTTGGGCAATCAAGAAGCTCAATTAGTAAACTCGATAAAATGCTTAGTAGATTAAAGGAAATTTTTGAAGATAATAACTGGAAGGCTTTAGAGAGAAAAAATATTGTTCAAATTCTCGAACTCGAAGAAAATTTAGATGAAAAGTGGATAAAAGATGCCTTAGATGAGTTAATTAAAGAAGGAACCTTATATGAGCCGAGAAATAACATGCTAAAATTCACAAATAAGGATGATTGATGGAATTTATATTGGATACTACTTAAAAAGTTAATTAAAAACCTTATTTTTCACAAAAGAAATGAATATTAATAATTTCATTAAATCAGAAAAAAAAGAAGAATTTTTATTTGAAATAATTGACAAAGACAGTACAAAGTCAAAACCTCTAAACATTTCAGGGAGGTCTTCCCATATTGATTTCAGAAAAGATTTAAATAGTCAGCAGTTTGAGGTTATAGAGAGTATTAAAGGACCACAGTTAATAATTGCTGGTGCTGGTTCTGGAAAAACGAGAACTATTGTTTATTGTGTAGCAAAACTTCTCTCTGAAGCTGTGAAACCTTCTGAAATTATGTTAGTTACCTTTACTAATAAAGCCGCTACTGAGATGATTAAAAGAGTAGAAAATTTGTTAGGTATAAAACCAAAAGGAATATGGGCGGGTACATTTCATTCTATCGCAAATAGATTTCTACGACAATATGCGAAATCCTTAGGTTTTAAACCAAATTATGTAATAATTGATGAAGCTGACGCAAACCTCCTAATGAAAATAACTTATACTGCTATAGAACTTCAAACGGACGATGTTTCATTTCCTTCTCCTAAAATCGCAAAAAAAATTCTTTCCTATTCTATAAATTGCAATAAATCCATCAGCGAAACGATAAAATGGAAATATAAACAATACGATGATATAAAAATTATCTCGAAACTCAAAGAAATCTATAAACTTTATAAAAATAAAAAGGCAAAAGACAATTTAGTTGACTTTGACGACCTTCTAGTGTTTTGGAATAGTCTATTAGATGAAAGATTCATGGCACAGCGAATAGCATCAACATTTAAGCATATTTTAGTTGATGAATATCAAGATACTAATTTTATACAAGATGAAATTATTCGAAAATTATCAAAATATACAAAAGAAAGTAATATCCTAGCTGTAGGAGATGATGCACAAAGTATCTACGGATTTCGAGGTGCTAATTTTCAAAATATTATGGAATTTTCGAAGAGATTAGAAAATTGTCGCATTCATAAGTTAACACAAAATTATCGTAGTGTCCCAGAGATTTTAGATTTGGCTAATAACTCTATTAAACATAACAAATCCCAATATAAGAAAGAGATGGAGACTACGAGAAAAAAGGGCGTGAAACCTATACATTTTATACCAGAAAATGACGAGCAGCAAGCGATATTCATCGTAAATAAACTGACTGAATTACAGAAAGATGGTTATACATTCAATGATATGGCTGTTTTATATCGCGCAGGATTTCATTCCTTACGAATAGAAATAGAATTACAAAATCGGAACATACCTTATATTGTTCACTCTGGAGTATCTTTTTTTGAAAGAGCTCATGTCAAAGATTTACTTGCACATCTTCGAATTATTCAAAATCCCGGTGATGAAATATCGTGGTCAAGAATTTTTTCGCAATTCCAAGGAATCGGAAAAAAAACCGCTTCAAAATTGTTTGAAATTTTGTCAAGTATGAATAATCCTTTAGATAGTATAATTTCAAATAATATATTTGCGAATAAATTGCATAATCTTCGAATACCGAAAGCTACACAAGAAGAAATCGCAATTTATTTAAAAGAATTTCTTAAATCAGTTAAACATGATAAACCTAGGGAAGTAATTATCAAATTAATTAGTCAATTGATCAAATTTTTAAAACCACAATATTCGAATTGGCAAGATCGTGTAGAAGATTTAAAACAAATTGGAATATATTCTCAAAATTATGATACTATTCAAAGTTTTTTAGATGTTTTAACATTAAACAAATCAACTATCGAATCAAAAACAGTAGGGTTATCAAATAATGAAACTCAATTACCTGTGACGCTCTCCACTATACATCGAGCAAAAGGTTTAGAATGGAAAATAGTTTTCATTCCAATGTTGTCTGAAAATATGTTCCCCTCAAATAGAGTAAAAATTAATACTAGTGATTGTGAGGAGGAGCGAAGAGTTTTCTATGTAGGAATCACCAGAGCTAAAGAACAGTTATACCTATTATCTCCTCAAAGAATTAAGAGTTTTAAAGGTCAAAAAGAATTGAATTTATCACAATTTATCAATGAACTAAATCCAAAAGTATATCGCAGACTTTCTTATCAAGAATATTTATCTTCTCTTGACGAAAGCACAACAAGAAATTTAGGAAAAGGAAATGTTAAGAAATCCAAACATCTACCTCTTTTCACTACAGCTGATTCATTATTAAAAGATTAAAAAATTAATTTAATTAATTATTTTATATTATTTCTTACCAGTTCTTAATTATTTTTCAGCGTGATATTATTGTCGGTTGTGATTGAAAATCTAAAAGAGGCTATTATAGGGGAAAGCACTGCAGTAATTAAATATAGACTTTTTGCAGAGAAAGCTGCTAAAGAGGGATTTAACGAGATTAGTAAACTATTCAATGCGATTTCAACTGCGGAAGCTATTCATATTAAAAACCATCTAAAAGCTATTGAAAAAATTACATATAGTACTACAGATTTGAATAGTTTCGTTAAAATTGATCAGAATAAAATAAGGAATTCAGTAGAGGGTACAAGAGAAAACTTAATTCAAGCAATTTCTGGTGAAACTTTCGAATTTAAGAAAATGTATAAAGCCTTTTTAAAAACAGCAAAAAGAAATGATACCTATTTAGCTGAATTCTCCTTCAATTTAGCCCGAAATGCTGAAATTGTTCATAATAAATTATTTATTAAATACTTGAAAAAACTCGACAATAACGAAAAAATTAAAGATCTCGATATATTTGTCTGTCAAATATGTGGAAATGTAGAATTAGGCACCCCTCCTAAAATCTGTCCAATTTGTGAGCATGAACAGATATTTTTTAAAAAATTCATAAAATAGAAAAAAATACGAAATAGTCTTAGGGTATTATTTGCTCTAAGACTAATCCTATACTGTAAGAAGCTACAAAAGCTACGGCACCAACTAATAGCATCTCTAGACTCCCTTTTATCCACGATTCTCCTGTGATTTTAGTTTTTAGGATTCCAACTATGAACAAAGAACCAAATGAAAAAACTGATGATAGTATTAAAGATACCAAATTTAAATCAAGAAAGTAAGGAAATAGTGGAATAAAAGCTCCAAGTATAAACGAAAAAAAGGTTAAAATTGCACCAATAATAGGATTTTCTGGTTCTTCTAATCCTAATTCGCTTTTTATTAAGAAATTAAGCCATATTTCCTCGTTAGAGGTAATTTTCTCAACACAAGCATCTAAAGTATCACCATCAAATCCCATGTTATTAAAAATAATTCTTACCTCTGCTTTCTCTTCTTCTGGAAATAAAGAAATTTCTGCTTTTTCTTTTTTAATTTCATTCTTTATATAATTATACTCTGATTTCGATGATACATATTCACCTAATCCCATACTTATAGCTCCCGAGACCATTGCAGCTATGCCTGTCAAAATGACTAAAATGCTTCCACTAGATGCTAAAGTCGCTGCAGCAACACCAACTAATAACGTAAAAGTCGATATTAGACCGTCATTTAATCCTAATAAAACACTTCGGATCTTTTCTCCCCCAGTAATATGTTCTTCTTTTCTTTCTTCCATAGTAGATATCCCATTTAGCATTAATTATTTCAAATAATTAAAATGTTAAAATGTTAAAATGTTGAAATCATTATTTTCTTAAAGAATAAAATAACTAATAAAGCTTGAGATGATCAAATATGAGAGCCGCTGTTTTTGAGGATATTAAAAAAATTGCATTTAAAGAAGATTACCCCCACCCTACGGCAGGACTTAATGATGTAATAGTTAAAGTTGAATACTGTGGAATATGCGGAAGCGATATTACTAATTTTAAACTAAAAATGTATCAAGTACCTTTAATAATGGGGCATGAATTCACAGGAGAAGTTGTTGAATTAGGGAAAGAAATTAACGATGTAAAAATAGGTGATAAAGTGTGCGGAATAAATGTTGCACTAGATCTTGACCAAGGCGAATTAGACGGTATGGGAATCTTTAAAGATGGAGGATTTGCAGAATTCGTACGAGTTCCAAGGAAATATCTGTTTACAATACCGAAATCTGTTTCAACAAAAGAAGCTGTTATGATTGAGTCATTCGCTAACGCTTGTAGGGCCACAAAGCTATCCAATATTACTGAAAATCAAAATATAATTATAATAGGAGCAGGTAATATAGGATTATGTTTTTTAAGGTTTTTATTGGTAGAAAAAAACCCTAATTATATAATTGTAGTTGAGCCACAAACATTCTTAAGAGAAAAAGCTAAAGAATTTGGGGCTACAGATTCTTTTCCCCCGAATCCAGCAAAAATTAAAAAATTCATAAAAAGAAATGGAAAACCAACTTACATTTTTGATTGTGCTGGAAATCAGAAGTCAATCTTAATGGCAATTGATTTAATAAAAAAAGGAGGGGCTGTTATCCTAGAGGGTGTTTTTAAAGGTAAAGTGTCGTTTCCTATGTTTCTATTGAATTCTAAGGAAGTTAGTATTAAGGGTGTTTTAGGTCATGATCGTGAGGATATTCTTTGTGCTATAGATTTTTTTTCTCAAGGTAAAATAAACGCTGATAAGTATATATCCCAAATTATACCAATTCAAGATATTCAGAAAGCTTTTGAACGTTTTATTGATCCTGGAGAAAGAGATTTTATAAAACTAGTTGTCAAATTATAGTGTTTAGGTAAAAATTGTTCTATTTTGCTCATAAATTAGATGTAACGATCGCTTTAGCTATTTTATGAAATGCTTCCTCTACATTTTGGCCATTTTTGGCAGATGTACAAATAGTTGCTTTTACATTGACAGTTTGAGCTAAATTTTCAATGTCAGGCTTTGAAACCATGGGTTTCAGATCTACTTTATTTACAACTAAAATTTTTGGAATATCTCCACAAAATTTTTTAAGATCTGGATTCCAGAAATCTTTTAACTGCTCAAATGTATTTTCTCTAGTAAGATCTCCAACAATTAAAGCACCATGAGCGCCCCTATAATATAAATGTCTCATTTTTACCCATTTTTCTTGGCCGGCAATATCCCAAATTTGAATTGAGACATCGATATCTGAGTATAAAATTAATTCCTTAACAAACAAGTTCGCACCTATCGATACTCGATAATCACTAGTAAAACGATCGGATACAAATTTTTTTACTAAGGAAGTTTTACCTACTCCTGCTTCTCCAATTATAATAACTTTGATACGATAAACCATTAATATTCCAAAATTTATGTTCGATCTTTTATTTATTTAGAAATTAACATAATAAGAAGTTATAAATAGTTTATTAATTAAATCCTAAATTGTAAATCAATTATTATTCTTAGTAACTCAAAGAGGATGTTTAAATGAAGACAGGTATTGTATATGATTCCATTTATTTAGAGCATCGCATCGGTGTACATGTTGAATCTCACGAAAGACTTATTGGAATCATGAATTATATAGAGGATAAAAAAGTCTTGAAAAATCCAGATTTCAAATTGATCGAATCCAGAAAAGCTACTACAAAACAAATTAAATATGTCCACGAAGAGAGCTTAATAAATGAGGTTAAAGAAGCCAGTGAAGTGGCGAGAATGACCGGGCATATTCAAAATCTTGATATGGACACAGCAGTATCGGCTAAAACTTATGAAGCTTCATTATCCAGCGTTGGGGGTAATTTAAATGGAATTGATAGTATTTTGGAGGGTGAAGTTAATAATGTCTTTGCTTCAGTTCGACCCCCAGGGCACCATTCAAACTCTTATAAATGCGCAGGTTTTTGCATATTCAATAATATAGCAGTCGCTACCGAATATCTCTTAAGAGAAAAAAACTTTAAGAGAGTTGCAATAATAGATTGGGATTGTCACGCAGGAAATGGAACTTCTGATATCTTTTATAATGGTTCTGAAAATGGAGAAGTTCTCTTCTTTGATTCACACCAGGATGGAAGAACTCTTTATCCTGGGACCGGATTTATTAACGATATTGGAAGGGAAGCTGGATTGGGAAGGATTATAAATTTTCCAATGCCCCCAAGAGCCGGTGACGATGTGAACATAATATTCTTTAATGAAATTATTGCTCCAGTTTGCGATGAATTTAAACCAGAATTCATACTGATTTCTGCAGGATTTGATACTCATTGGACTGATAGACTTACAAATATGGGATGGACATACCAAGGACCAGCAAACTACCTAAAAAAAATAAAAGAAGTAGCCAAAAAATACGCTAAAGATAGAATTTTAATTACTTTAGAGGGGGGATATGAGATTGATAAACAAGCTATAGCAGTATATAATTGTCTTCAAGTCTTAAATAATAATAACCAGCTAATAGAAGAAAAATCTAAAGAATCTGATAAAGATGTTTTAAATTATGTCAATAACAAAGTAATCCCTAATTTGAAGGATACTCTGAAACCTTATTGGAATTGCTTCTAATTAATGAACTTTCAATCTAAACATTTCATACTTTTGTGCTATAGTTTATAAACAAAATTCACTATTAAAGTTACAAATAATGTAATTTTTAGGATTAAACATAAGAGAAGATAAAAATGTCGGATGAATATGAAAAAGATGACGAAGAAGAGTATAAACCTCGTGGTCCTCCCCCTGGTCAACCCCCAACTATGCCACCTCCGTCAATGCCTCCTCCAGTAATACCCCCGCCAACGATGACACCACCAACATCGCCTCCACCGCTTGTACCCTCATATGAAGCTCCAGTATATGAGTCCGCGCCTACAATCCCAAGTGGTCCTTCACAAGCAGACTACAACGCTGTAATCTCACAAGTTCAAGAGAAGGACAGTGCGTTAAGTCAAATGCAAAATCAAATTAACCAAGTGAATGCTGAATGTGCTAATTTAAATGCTCAAATTATGAGTAAAGATAACCAAATAAACCAATTAACTGGACAAATTCATAGTCTTCAAACAACAATAGAAGGATTTCAAGGTCAGATTACTCAATTAAACAACGAGAAAGCCCAATTACAAGCTCACATTCCTCAATTAGAGAGTCAACTTCAACAAGTTCAACAGCAAAGTATGAACTTACAACAACAAATTGGACCTTTACAGACTCAAATTAGCAAGCTACAAGAAGAATCAGCTTATAAAGATAAAAGAATCCAAGAATTAAAAGAACCTAAAGCAGTAATGCCCTCAAGCCTAGCTCAAGGAATTACTTCCCAATCTGCAACGATCGGGAGTACCCCCTCTTTTGGTGCCTCGCCAACTTCTTCTCCATCAACAGCAGCACCTGCTCCGAGTATAGGAGGAGGAATTGGATCAGGTAGGAGAATTTGCCCTAATTGTGGTGCTACTGGATTTGCTATTAAAGAGGTTGAGGATAAATCAAAAATTTTGAGTTACATCCCCAAACCCCAATACGCAAAGAAGAGTATTTGCACAAAATGTGGTTTTGAATTTTAAATTATTTTTATTTTTCACCTTTTTTAAATATGTTTTAATTACGCTCCAAAATCATTTTTTTGCCGATTTAAATTATTTTTATTCAATATTTCATATCAATCTGAATTATTAGGAAAATTATTTATAGTATAATTTTAATTAATATTGCAAACTTAATATGGAAAAGTTAAGGGTATACTAGAGTAAACATGTCTGAATTTCGTGAGGATTTATTAGCGACCCCAATCAACAAAAAAAGAGTTATCAAAATCATTCTTACAGCTATTATATTAGTTGGTGCGTTTGCTTTTTCAACAGTGTTCTTTAGTCTTCTTTGGAACACTAAAAGACCCCCTCCAAGTGACCGATTGGCTGACGCTGAAGATGAGGATGTTATCCTAGTACTTCCTCCATTCCCCTATAACTTATCAGATTTTCAAGATATGTTTTCAGATCAAAATCTAACCTTAGACCAACTAAGTGACCTATTAGACGCCTTACAAGAGATGTTTGATGGAGACATTGACGATTTAGATTTATCTAATTACTCTCAAGCTCTAGCAGGTCTTATGGCATCTGAAGTTGAGGTATTCAGATTATATGACTATGACGATTTTAATGAAATGCGAACCAAGTTATGGAAATTCGAAAGTTTTGATGAATACACTGGTGATGGATGGCATTCAACTGCTGCTAAACAGATTTTTGATTTTTATTCCTTTTTAAATTATTCAAATTATCATTCTGATAAGGATATATATTCTTTGAAAATGCCACTTACACCTTACGCTGGTTTAAATTCAATGGTTATCCCCTCTTTATTCCCTAACCCTTACATTATGGAAGGAAGTGTTTTTACCAACCC
This sequence comes from Promethearchaeia archaeon, assembly GCA_029856235.1. Lineage (GTDB taxonomy): Archaea > Asgardarchaeota > Lokiarchaeia > Sigyniarchaeales > SOKP01 > SOKP01. The sequence goes on along the minus strand of JAHQWP010000205.1, from coordinate 1,623 downwards.
CTTTTTTATGACGGGACCTCCAAATTTGTACAAAGACGATTTTAATTGTACAACTTTGGATATAGATTTTGATCCTTCTACTCAAGGAGATGTAAACATGACTTATGAGTTATTTGGTTTAGATTTACCGACTGGCTCTGAAATTGATGCAATGGCCGTAGAACCAATATATACATCTCCCCTTATTCAAAATAAATACCTGCAGCTAAAAGGAGATACGCTTGATGTCTATATAAGCAACAACGATGATTTTGCTTATTACGTTAATGAATTAAACAAAACTATTTCAGGCTCTGATAATGCTTTTATTGTCGCTGATAAAATTAGGAATTATCTTCAATACAATTTCACAAGAATTACTGACCCAAGCCAGTACAATAATGCCCCAGAAGGATATGATCAGGTGGAATACTTTTGCGAGCAAGGTATTGGCTATTGGGCGGATTTTACTTCAGCGTTTTGTGCTTTTGCCCGAGTTTTTGGTGTAGCAAGCCGTTTTGTTAATGGATTCAATAGCTTTACAATCCAAGAGATGTTCGATACAACCGAGTGGAAGAATACTTTTGCGATAAAATATAAACATATGTATACCTGGGCAGAGATTTATGTTCCTACAGATATAGTTGGAAGTGGTATGTGGGTCCAAATGGATGTTTATTACGATAATTATGGAGGAAATCCTCCGAGTCAAGCTAACTATTCGTTAGTTTTAAATACAAACTTTACTGCGGGATATAGGGGAAATGTGGCAAATCTTACTGCAACATTGACACTTGATGGTAATCCTGTTGATGGTCGACCTATAGAATTCTTCGATTTAACATCTACTCAAAGTCTTGGTCAAATCAGTACTAACATAGATGGTGAAGCTTCTCTCTTAATTAATATTGATGATACGCAGGTCGTTGGACCACATTATATTTTTGCTCAATTTAATCCTAGTGTTAACGACACCACTGTTTATACAGTATATGGTGATATTGAAGTAAATCTTCAAAGCATTAATCCCCAAGAAGTTAATATTTCATTAGATACAATGACAAATATTCAAGGTTATGTATATGATCCCATTGCTAACTTAAATGTAGGTGGGACGACTTTAGAAGTAATATTATTTCAAAAAGGTACAAATAATAGAGTTGGTGCTCCGCCATTTGATATGACTTATTTCAACGCGGATCCCTATGGCTATTTTGATATTTATATCAATGTTGATCCATCTGTATCCGTCGGTCAATACGATTTAAGGGTAGATACGAATGGAAGTTGGTATTTTTTTCCGTACGCCAATGGTTTTGTTAACGATTCAAGTAATAGAATGGATTTTAATGTCACTAAAGGAATTCTCAAATATGTATGGTTTTACATTAATGATGTTCCCTCATTCATCCCAGATTCCCCTGTAGTGGATAGATATGATGATTTAATCCTAAAAGCAAAGGTAGTCAATGAAACTAATTATCCTATTCCAAATCAAAATGTCCAATTTTTCGATTATTGGAGTGGAATTCAAATAGGAGTAAACACTACTGATGTTAACGGGGTTGCGAGATACAAATTTACGGCAAACAATCTTATGACAACGGGCCCTAATTTATTATATGCGAAGATAGGGATCGAGGA
>JAHQWP010000204.1 GCA_029856235.1 Promethearchaeia archaeon | reverse complement strand
AGACCATATTCCGTCTTGTTATTTGACGAGATAGAAAAAGCTCACTCCGATGTTTTTAACCTCCTCCTCCAAATTTTAGATGATGGGCGTTTAACAGATGGACACGGAAGAACTGTGGATTTCAAGAACACAATAATAATTATGACCAGTAATGTGGGGAGTCAATTTATTTTAGAATCGCGTAGTCAAGACGAAGAAAAGAATTCAGAGATGCTTCAGAACACATTAAGACAATACTTTAAACCGGAATTCCTAAATAGGATTGATGAGATTATCATATTCAATTTCTTGCATAAAGATCAAATCAAGAATATTGTCGATATCCAAATAAGCCTATTAAATAAAACTCTTGCTGAACATAAAATTCAATTGGAATTAACCGAAAAAGTGAAAACATATCTAGCAGAAAAGGGTTTCGATCCCGATTTCGGTGCCCGCCCTCTGAAACGGGCCATTCAGAATTACATTCAAAATCCATTATCTCTCGAATTATTGGAGGGTAATTTTTTAGATGGAGACATAATCAGAGTTGACATAAATAATCAAAATAAAATGCAGTTTGAGAAAATAGGTCAATTAAACGATTAATTTTTATCTAAATTTCCTTCCTAAGTTCTACCCCAGTTATAATTTTAATTCCATCTACTGGCGTCTATGCCGATCGCTGGAATAAAAAAAAAAAAATAAAAATCTAAACATTCATAATCCTTTCCCTCATTTTTTAGCATTTCTTTAGCAGTTTTGACATCCTTAGCGGGGGGAATTATAACATTATCTCCAAAAAGCTCATTTTCTGGCTAATTTGCGGGTATAGCAACTTCGCTATCGGTTCATCATGATAATCTTGAATAAAAATAGCAAGTTGACCCTTTGAATATCGACCTACTTCAAGTTTTTGGTTCAAAATTATTTGATCTCCTTTTAAAAGATGAAAAGTGTCTTTAAACAATGATTTTTAATGAATAAATGTAAAAATAATAGTTGAGTATATCTTTAAAAATAAAATTCCATTGAATATCATTAGTGAAGAAGTGATGGAACAAATTATCTCTCGTTGTGGAAACATCTGTTCTGAATGTCCTTGGTCCTCTTACGTGAGGAAAAAGATTGCTAAAGAAGACTGGGAAGAGTATTCTGAACAATTTAAGAAGTACACTGGATTCAAACCGGTTAAATACGAATGGGAAGGATGTGTAGGGTGTCATACCCCTAATGAAGAATTACCAAGTCACCCTTTCTTTAACTTCTTGAAAAAGTGTCGCACGAGAAAATGTGGACAATATAATGAGATTCCGAATTGTGCTTATTGTGGACGATTCCCGTGTGCAAATACTGTAGCAAGCACTAAGTTTACTAACGAGAAAATTTCAGAAAAACTAGGAAAAGATATTAGTGAAGACGAGTATGAACGCTATATTAAAATGTTTGATTCAATGACAAATCTAAACGAAATTCGGAGCGGACTAAAGGAAACTCAGATTAAAAATCCAAAACTCGTAGATCATCAGCCGAAAATACCTGAGTTAACTGGAACATTTACAAACCCTAATTTCAAATTTGTTTATGATAAATTATTTGAAATTGCTAACTCAACTTTGGGGATTAAGGGTATTGATACTGTTTCTGGCCTTGAACTGCATAAAGAGAGGGAAGAATTCTTTTGGAGATTTCTTTGGCTTATTGGAATATTTGGGGATATTAGCGAAAATGAATTAAGTATCGATAGCGGCACTCTATATGATAATAGAAAACCTATATCCCTCCCAAACAACGAAGAAGGTTGGAAAACCATTTTTGATATGCTGTTAGAATTTGGGATAAGCACGGAGTTAGAGATTAAAACTGACAAGTTATACACGCCTGGTGGTTACATGCGAGCAAAAATTCCCAAAACTAATGAGCCTGCATATCTTCTAAAAATGAAGACTAGTTCTAAACTTCAAAAATACTCCTTTTTTAAGTTGCTAAAAGAAATCCTCTCTGATTTACAGAAAAATAATGGAAAACGAGCATTTTCAAATTTTAAGAAGTTAAATTTCAATTCTATTCTCGAGTAAAAAAAAAGAGTAATTATTGTAGGTTTCAATCCTACAATTAATATTTTTATTCTATTAAGCGTCCTGCGTTAGCTAATTTTTCAGCTACATCTTTTAAACCTATTTTTTCTAAGGTTTCGCGGGTTTGCCATCCGGTTTTTTTATCCCATCCATGAAGCTCATAAAAATTATCCAGCATTGAATTGTACTTATCCATATCTAGTTTTTCACCTTTATGGGGCCCAGATTGGATCGGATCTTCAAAGAATCTTCGATGTGGTAAATCATCCTTACGCGTGAATCCCACATGTAGCGTATTAAACGCTTTTTCTAAATTATACGATTTCTGTCCAAGTAGCATGAATTCTTCTTCGTTTAAATTAGTTCCAAGCGCTAAATTAGTTAAGTCAATGTAATCGGAGGGTTCAAGTGCGTAGACACCGGACCAGGTTCCAACATACACGCATATTCCTATAATATCTTCAATTTCTTTTGAGCGAAGTTCCCAGAATACCATCGGTGGCTGGTCTGCATAGGAATACGGATTAAATTTAGCTCCTTTAGGACCAAATGCGATAGGTAAATTGAGACTACCTCTCATATGGCGGCCTGCTACAGGAGATGTTGCACACGCAAGTGACCAACCTTTTGCGAGTCTATAAGGGTCAAGAGTATCTTGATTCTTTTGGTGGATAGCAAATCGTTCTGATCCTTTTCCGAGTTTCTTTGCTGCCTCAACTACTCCATCTGCGAGAAAATCGCCGAAACCTTTACGATGAGCGATTTTTTCTTGTAATTCCATCATCGCTTCCGTATTTCCCCAAGTTAATTCAAGACCATCTGTATCGTCTTTCGTTAGTAATCCTTTCTCGTACGCCTCAAACGCCCATGACATCACGACAGAAGAGTTATCTCCATCCAAACCTAACTGATTGGCACGAAGATGGTATTTTAACGATGCATCAGGTTCGACAACATCCATCTTACCGGACCACATTACAGAATTTATCCAATAACCTAGACCCTTAGCACCTTTATATTTTCCTTCTCCAATTTCTGAAAATGGTTGACATCCTACAGGACAAGCATAACACGCTTGAATTTTTTTGAAATACTTTCCAACGCCATCTTTACCCATCATTTTTGTCCTTTTTTCACGAGACCAATGAACATCTTGAGAATTTCTAACGGTGTGCATCATTTCCCAGAGTTCATCGAATTGTTCAGAATCGTTGTATACAAGTCCTCCGAGGGTTTTTTTTCTAAAAAGTTTAGCTGTAGGTCGTTTCATGATTTTTTGATATGCTTCATAAGCTCGTTCAACAAATTTTTCAGGATTTGCAACCTTTACATCCTTATGCCCTCGAACTACGATTGCTTTTATTTTTTTATCTCCCATTATACATCCAACACCCGACCCTCCAGCAGCTCTACCGCAATCTACGATGATACCGGATCCATGGACTAGATTTTCTCCAGCAGGTCCTATGGAAGCAACTTCAATTTTATTATCGTTAAGTTCAGTTTTAAGGAGCGCTTCTGTTTCAAAAGTAGTTTTACCCCATAAATGGCTTGCATCACGTATTTCAGCTTTTCCATCTTGTATAAAGAGATATACTGGTTTTTGTGCTTTTCCACTAATTATAATTTGATCAAAGCCGGCAAATTTCAATTCAGGACTGAAATGACCCCCACAATTGGAGGATCCTTTGCCGTTATTGAAGACATTCAAAGTATCGATATTCGTCCGATTTGAGGCGGGAAGAATAGTTCCTACGAGAGCACCGGCACCAAAAATAAGATAATTTTCTGGGTCGGACCATTTTGTATTGTATTCTAATTCGTTTAAAAGAATCCAACTACTTATTGCTCTTCCACCAATCCATCTTTCTGCATATTTATTATCTTCTACTTTAACTATATCGTCGCTCAAGTTTATTCTAAGTATTTTTCCAGTGATTCCACCACGGATATTAAAGTTAGTCATATTAATCTTCACCCTCCTCAATAGTAATTGCATTGTAAAAACAAAATTTCACACATAACGGTTGTTCTTCACCTTGACATTTATCGCATGTATCGTTCAAACTCCAACTCCAAATCCCATTTATATGATCTCTTTCAACAGAAATACTTGAAATTGATGGTTGAAACGCTTTTTTGTGATGATAAGAGCATATTAGTTCACAAGTTTTACACGCATAACACTTTTCGGGAAAATGTTTAATTTTAATTTTATTCATACTTTTCATCCTAATTATTTTAACATTATTTCTTCTTTAAAATAAAATATTTTCTTGTTTTTTAACAAAATTTTATATTGCTATAGTAGATTTCAACACATTCTTTTTTTCATTTAGGTGATGTGAGATTTCTACTATTTCTCTTACCCTATCAATTTCTAAAACTCCATTTTTCCTATCAGATTCACTACAAACAGCGCTTCTAAATCCAGTAACATCTGCACCTAAATCATTAAGTATGTTTATATCCTTTGGTTCGAGTGACCCGGCTAGAGCTGCTAATAAGTTGTATTCGTGAGTTTTACTAACGAATTTTCTCAAATGTTCAATATCTAAGAAATCGAATAATTTTCGACCATCTTTTATATATGTGTCTAACATTGCTACATCAGCACCAGCTGAATTACATATGGCAGGAATATTCATTGAATCAATACCATTAAATATTTTAAAATCTGAGTATCCCGCTCCAACAACTAAAATATTTTTGTTAATATCTTTTGTTGCTTTTACTACACTTTCTAATAATTTTACTCCTTCTTCAAATGAGTTAGGGCCAAGTAGTCCCACTTTAACGATATCAGCACCACAAGCTGCCGCACCCGAAGCAGCAAGGGCAGCAGTCCCTGGTAAATTTGGCATGTCCCCAATAGCAACGCTTAGAGTAAAATCGTTACTATAATTTCTAATTTTCTTTATCAACCACGGAAAAGAAGCCCCAAGTGAACCTTCACTCGGATTTTTCAGATCGATTATATCAGCTCCTCCTTCAATAGCGGGGAATAACTCCTCAAAGGAACGGATACTAATCAAAACTTTCAATCTATTACACCTATGTTTATAAAAAAAAATAATTTAATAAAATTTTAATGAACAGGTACACCTATTCCAGCGCCACCTATAGGTAAATCTTCTCCAAGAGCTTTTTGGACAAGCATGGCAATATAATAAGGTGTCATTTCCATATTTTTAGCTGTATTTCGCATTACTGCGGTACAGATTGGACAAAATGTTATATATGCCTCAGCTCCAGCATCTTTAGCATCCTGAAGGTTTTGTTTTACATAGCCCATAGCTCTATTCTTCTGAGTTGGAAATATTCCAGAACTACAGCACATAGAGTTCTCCTTTTGATATTTTCGTTCTACTAGCTCGCAACCGAGTAATTCAAAAGTTTGCTCAATCCAATCATATATGTTTTCTTCAAGTTCTCCATGGGGATTATATCTTGAAGTACAAGGTCGTTGATAAGCAATTTTTATATTCAGTGGAGTAATAAGATCTTTATTATCGCGGAGCCAATTTCTGATATATTCCATAATGTGTGTAGCTTTAAAGGGAACTTCAATCATCAATGCTAACGCTTCCGAGGTTACAAACCCATAACATGCGTCATGGTAGAAAATTATCTCTTCATAACCTGTATCTGCAAGATTTTTAATCATTGAGGGTAGATTATCTAAACAAGAATTCGCGTCACACATATGAGTTTCAGGTGCCCTACAAGCGTAAGATCCTCCCATTATTAAAGAGAGACCCTCAAAAAGTTTTCCTATAAACACTTTATCGTATGGAAGGGCATCAGCAAAACCTCCTATAGACAATGCAGGTTTACCAGGATCTCCTTTAATAATTTTATCCTCTTTTTGTGCCCACCCTAATGCTGTTTTTTTAGCCTCTTCTGGATATATATATAAACCCGTTTTTTCCTGCATCTGGTTAATCAAATCCCATGGATTCGCACCTTGAGGACAAAACTCATTACATGCATAACATGTAACACATTTGGCAAGTATATCTGCGGGCTGTTGATGAATTAATTTAGCCATATCTGCTTTAGCTTGTTCCTCATCGTAATCAACGAACAAACACCTTGCGAGACATTCTCCCTTACATTTGGAAAAATCACATCTTCTTAAATCAAATACCATTTTTAATTTCCTCTTTTATTTTTAGTATTTTGTTTGTTTATTTTACAAAACTTTATTGGAAAGGCCTTTTTGTTCTATCTTTATATCTTTCAAGAGCTTGTTCCACATATGCCGTCATTTGAACAGCTGAGCTCTGACAAGCTTCTGCACATTTCGCGCATCCAATACAATACTCTGGAGCAATTAGCCAAGCCTTTGGAACCTTTCTGTCGAGACCTAATAGTTCAATACCTCCTTGGGGACAAGCTTTAACGCAATCGCCACACCCATCACACACAAAGGGCATAAACCACGGCATAGATTTTGGAGGTTTTTTTGGCTTCTTCTTTACTTTGACTACCTTTCCTTCTTCAGTTTTAATTTCAGTCATTTTAATTATGTATTCCTTTAAATTATAATATCCAATAAAATTTCAATTAATATTCTAACTTAAATTCAAAAAAAAAAATTATGTTTTATTAATTATTTCCTTATTTTGGTACGTCGGTCCAAAGACCGTGTTCCCATTCTTCGCATTCTTGAGCGGGTTTAGTATCAAGTCTTTGTCCTGCATAGCATCCTGGTTTGGTGCAATAGAGTTCAGATAATTTTACTTTTAAATTGACAATATCACCTTCTTTGTCTACGCTACCTCTACCTTTGAATTGATAACAAGCTCGGATACCTCCTGCTCGAGATACTCCGAATGCAACCCAGGGATTCTCAGATAAAGCCGACTCAATTACGGAATATTCGTCTTGAGACAATGCAAAGACAACCTCATCGTCAGAGACTGATTTTACATTTCTTGAAACAGTGACAAATGGGACTCCAGTTTTACTTGCCACATTTAAGTGACAACCAATTTTAACCCAAGCTTTCATTCTATCAGTTAGTTTTACAGTCATTTTTTTCTCCTCCTATTGTATTTTCTCTCCTACTTTTCCTGTTTCCATAGAATAAATTTCTTCCACATGTAGCACTACGACTCCACGTTGTGCTGGTTTTGAATACACGACATCTGGAGGAACTTCGTCTGGAGGTTCTTTTTCATGCCAGTCACCCCAACCATCTAAGATTTCTTTGGCTTTAGCACCATGCCAATCGAAATCTGGGGGAAAACCGTATTCAATATCGATAGCTTTTCCTTTAAAGATCCAGTCTCTTCCAGAATCCATTGGATGACATATTGCTATGATGCATTCAGGATTCTCTTTAAGATTCGCTTTAGTTTTAAGTAAAAACATATCTGAAATCAGAAGCTTATCGTCTTTATATGTATCTATATAACGCATTGCTGCTATATTTGGTTTACCATCCACTGATGATGTACATAAATAAATCAAACTGCCCCCTTTACCGGGAACGCGTAATCCTTCCTTCATTTCGTTTGTTAGTTTTACCATTTTTTTCTCCTTTTTTTATGGTTTAAATTTTTAATACAAAAAATATTAAATATTAATTTAAAATTTTTTATATGAGTCTTATTTATTTTTTTTTATTATAAATTTTACTGTGTTTTATTAAAGATTTAAAACTAATATACGATTAAGAATTATACATAAAATCGTTTCAATCCATATCCAAAAAATTTAATTTAAAACCTTTTTTAATATTATTAAGAAAATCAGATTAAAGGCTTGGATGTATCTAATATAAACAGATATTTTTTTAAAGAAAAATCCAATATTCTAATTAAAGAATTTCTATATATAGATAAAGTTAATAAAACAAAAAATCTAGAGTAGTGCATGAAATTTGAATGAAAAAAATAATATTTTATTTATTTCTGATTCCAAAGATTTAGTATCTCCAATAATTCAAAAGCTAAATATCAATAACTTCGATGTACACTTAGAATTCTTCGAAAATTATATTAATTTATGTTCAGTGTTATTAAGAAAAACATGGGATATTATATTATCCGACTATAAGGCGTGGGAACTACACGGAACAGAAATATTAAGAATTATTAAAGAAAGAGATTTAATAATTCCCTATATTGTTATTGGAAAAGAATTGGATGAAAAAGCGATGATATCCTTGATAGAAACTGGAATAAATGATTATATCAAAGAAGATAATCTAAATCGATTAATTCCTACTATTAAACGAGAGATAAAAAATACAAATTCCTTCAATGAACTAATTAATTATAATTTTTCACAATGTTTGCAATGTATAACTAAAGAGAGATTTCAAACATTGCTTAAAATTTCTGAATTCATGATTTATACATTCGATCTAAATGCAAATTTAATTGAAGTTAATAGTGCTTTTAATGATTTTTCAGGATATAGTACCAAAGAAATCCTTGATTCATCCTCAAACATTTACAAATTAATTCATCCTAATGATAAAACGATTATTACTAATGGAATTAAAAAAGTATTGGAAGGCACATTTATTAAAAATATTGAATATCGATTAAAAAAGAAGAATGGAACCTATATACAACTTTCATCAAATCAAGCACCGATTTTTGACAATCAAAATAAAATCATCGGAATTCTCTGCGTTTCCCAAGATATAACGAAAAGCAGGGAAATCCAAAAGTCCATTGATGACCATATTCATAGACAAGCTTTAATTGCAAAATTTGGTATGGAAACTATTACAGAAATAAGACTCGATAATGTATTTAAAAAGGCAACATCTTTATTGGCAAAAATATTGGATGTTGAATATACAAAGGTACTTGAAATTCTTCCTGATAAGAAATTTTTAAAATTACGGACAGGAGTTGGTTGGCATAAAGGATTAGTTGGAAATGCAACTGTTGAAAATAATAAAAATTCACAAGCGGGTTTTACATTGTTAACAACTGCTCCAGTAATTGTGGAAAACTTGAAAACTGAAACGAGATTTTTTGCCCCCAAACTTCTAGCGGATCATGAGGTTATTAGCGGAATGAGTGTTATCATTCAAGGAAAAAATACACCTTTCGGTATTTTAGGAATTCATACAAAAAAACATCGGATATTTTCAAAAGACGATATTAATTTTTTACAAACTATAGCGAACGTTCTTGCGGGTGTTATTGTTCGTGATTCTACTGAGAAAGAGTTAAGAGAGAGCGAAGAAAAATATCGAATGTTGACAGAACAATCATTGCTGGGCACGCTTATTCTTTCTAATGGACATTTAATTTTTGCAAACAAAGGCATATCTAACATTTTAGGATTTTCCATAAATGAACTACTGTCTTGGGATCTAAACACCATAAATCAGCACATTCATCCTGAAGATAGACAAATGATAATTGAAAATTATAATAAGGTCTTAAACGATGATAAATCTTCTTTTCAGTCCGAAATTCGAATGAAGAAAAAAAATAATGATTATTTGTATATTCAACAATATTCAAAAAGGATTCAATTTCAAGGAAGTTCTGCTTTATTTATTAACATAATCGATATATCTGAACAGAAAAAGAATGAAATCCTACTGGAATCTTCCCTAGCGGAAAAAGAAATACTCTTGAAAGAGATCCATCATAGAGTGAAGAACAATTTACAAATAATTTCAAGTTTAATAGTATTACAAGAACAGTATGTAAAAGATGAGAGAATTATCCATATTTTTAAAGATTTCCAAAGTCGTATTAAAGTCATGGCGTTAATACACCAAACATTATATAATGCTGAAAACTTGAATAAGATATATCTTTCAGAATACATAAAAAACCTTGTTAACAACCTATTTAAAGTATATTCAGCAAATTCCAAAAAGATTAAACTGCAATTAAATATTGATAATATTGATTTCAATCTCGACATCGCTAATGCTTGTGGTTTAATTATAAATGAACTTGTATCTAACTCATTAAAACATGCATTTTCTAAGAACGATGATGGAAAAATTGTGGTTACACTGAAAAAAACGAATAACAATAGAATATTATTAGAGGTCTACGATAATGGAATAGGTTTTCCCAAAGATGTAGATTATGAAGGCTCAGATTCATTAGGGTTAAAACTGATATCCACTATAACCAAACAAATGGATGGAAAGATTTCCATCGAAAGAAATAAGGGAACTCATGTTAAAATCACCTGGTAATCAAAAAAATCATTAAAAGAAAGATCGCAATGGCACAAATAAAAGTAATGATCGTTGAGGACGAATTAATTACCGCTGAAGCAATAGCGATTCTTTTAAAAAAATTAAACTATGATCCTGTTGCTATTGTTTCTTCTGGAGAAGAAGCAATTTCCAAACTCAAGAAATTAAATCTTGATTTAATATTAATGGATATAATTCTTGCAGGAACTATGGATGGAATTGAAACAGCGCAATTTATTAAAACAAACTATAATATTCCCACTATATTTATAACCGCATATGGAGATAAAAAAACCTTAGATAGAGCCAAATTATCGGAACCTTACGGATATATAGTAAAACCTATCACGAATGAAGATGACCTTCTACCTGCAATCGAACTCGCAATTTATAATCATCAAATAAAAAATAAGCTTAAAAAAGGTCATGAAAAATTTGAACAGATTAAACAATTGATTCAACCAGATAAAAGAACTTTACCTTCCCAAATTAATAAGCCCTTAGAAACAAGAAATTATCTTGAACAAGCAAAGGAAGATGTAGATCCTATGCTTGAAATAGAAATTTTTGGGGATAAAATCAATTTAGTTGAATGGTTGAAATCGTTCTCAAACCCTGACAGATTTTTAATATTGGAATTATTAAAATCTCGTCCTCTAAAATTGGATGAGATCCAGACGTTGATCAGCAAATCTCAACCTACATCTTCACACCATATTAAGAAATTAGAAGGAACGGGATTCATTAAAGGATGGAAAGATGGAAAATATATTTATTACTCATTAAATAAGCCTAAATTAATGGAATTTGTGTATTTATGGGAGAATTGGATTAAAAAGCTCTCGTCTTAATTATTTAAAAGATAATATCGAGAAGAAAATAGGAAGAAACTCATGGAAGAATTGACAAAGAATAAAATTAAAGATATAAAAAAGGAATTCAAGAATAATACTTCCTATAAATACTTACAAGAATGTATGGAAATCATCGGCAACGAAGACCGATTTTTAATTTTAGATCTTTTAAATAAAAAACCATGTCTACTCTCTGATATAGAGAAATCTTTGAATAGAAATCAACCCTCCATCTCCCATCACGTTAGAATTTTAGAAGAACATAATTTTATTCATAGTTCAAAAAAAGGAAAATTCAAGGAATACTCAATTTCCAGAGAAAAATTTGTAAAATTATTAAATATTTGGAATGAATGGTTTCACGTAATTCGATCTAAGAATTATTGATTTATTATTATCTTAGTCTCCCTTTAATTAAATCGTTAAAAGCTTCGTCAAGCCCTTGTCCTGTTTTTGCTGAAGTTATATAGTATCCAACGAAATTATGCTCTTTAACAAGATTTTGAATCTGTGTTTTATCTAAACTCTGTTCCTCTATCAAGTCGACTTTATTAGCAAAAACTACAACAGGAATCTCTCCGCAAAATTGTTTGACATCTTGATACCACTTAGTTATGTGTTCAAAACTCCTCCTACCCAAATCATTTTCTTCTAGACTATATACAATAATTGCTGCTCTGCTTGCTCGGTAAAAAGAAGGACGCAAGAAATGAAAATCATCTTGCCCGGCAATATCCCAGAATATTAATTCGATCCTATATCCATCAATTTCCGCTTTATAATTAGTGAGTTGTGCTCCTATAGTTTTAATATAATCATCTTTAAAGGTTCCTTGAGTGAATTTTTGAATTAAGGAAGTTTTCCCAACGCTCCCGTCCCCTATGACGGTAACTTTTATCTTTATTTTTTTCTTTTCTGGTTCCCCTTCCAAACTAAAATTCACAACTCAAAAATCTTTTTACGTTCTAGTATATTTAGATGTTTCTGTATATAAAACTTTAGGATTAGGCGCTTTCAATATCTGTGAGAAAAATGTCTGCTATAATTAACCACTTCTTCTTCAGTTCGAAATCGCAGAAACACCTATTTGTATAGTCTTTTCCCTTATTTAAATATTCAACAGCTAATTCGTTATTTCCCAGGTCTTTAAAACAAATTCCCAGTTTAATATATGTTTGATAAATAAACCATCCGTCACTACTCAATTCAATTGCTTTTTGAAAAGCTTTGACCGCTTTTTCGTATTCCTCGTAATTCATTAAAATTTCACCGTATGAGTCATAAAATTCCCCGTTATCTCGCTCAAGCTCTATAAGTTCCTCTATAAGCCTTAAAGCCTCCTCTTTTTTATTCATGTATTGATACCAATAAGCCTTAAAACTACGTAACTCTTTATCTCCTGGATTTTTTTCCAGCAGTTCGTCAACAACCTTAAATCCTGCATCCAAATCGCCAAGTAATTTATACACAGACGCTTTTTTCATTTTGAGGTCTTTTTCGATATTTGGGAATTTCTCAAGCATATCATCAAGTAATTCCAACAAATCGGGATATTCGTTGAAATACATGAGAATAGTTGTCTTGGAAAGATATAAATCAACCTTGGTTGGTACGAGACTAATCGCTCTATCTGTTAGCTGAATTGATTCTTCAAAATTGTTTGATTCAAGTAATGCCCTACTTTTTAACATAAACAATAATGCCATATTAGGTTTGAAGGATTCCATCATGAGAGCTTTATCAAGATCGTTTAACCCATAATCTTCCTTAGCTTTTTCACTATCAAACTTGTAAATATAGTTGTAAGCAAGTACTAATCCTCTTGTCGCATGAGAAAGAGCGTGTTCTGGGGATTTCCATATGATCTCATTTCCGAGCTCTAATGCACGGTTGAAATCTCCAATAGTTAGGCTCGAAAAAGCAGTAAGGAAATAACATAGAACTTCAATTCGATACCTACTGTCTGATAATTTTAACTCCTCGTTTAACAATATTAGAGCATCCTTATACCTGTTCATATAACATAAAACCATCGCTTTAACGATAACTAAAACCCTATCTTCTTCTTCTGACTCTAAGGTATTCTCAATACTTTCTAGAGCTTTATAGTATTCTTTATTGTCTATTAAACTTTGACACTCCTTATTAAGAGCCTCGAGGTGCTCAATGTAATACGGTTTGAGTAATTCTAATAATACGGTATCTACCTGATAATTTACTTCGTTTTGGCCCATGAATTGATATTCGAGATCCTCAGGACTTCTTGATTGAAATACGTCTATCATATTTTGCCAAATAATCGCATCTAATTTATCGTAAGTTTCTTTTAATTCAACTTTTGCCTCGATTTTATAAGCTAGATATTTAATATAACTAGGTAAAAAATTCCGTAGCGAATCTCTTAATGCGTCATTAAACAAATACCCACATATATCTTCTAAAACCGCTTTTTCGATGGTGAATTTGTCGAAATCCCTTGAAAATAACCTGTTAAGATAAGTGAATTTCGTAATGTGATTCTCGGTAATAGTCCGCAACATTGATTCCACTTTCCCGTATTCTTGAAAATAGTAAATAATCTCTGGTGAAGGGCTCAATGTAAAAAATCTGATAGGATAAATATGATTGTCAACAATTTCATCAACATAATATTCCAATTTGGATTGCTTGATACCATATTTATTCGCAAATTCTTTAAGTGAGATATAATTTGGGAACTGATCTGGATGATTAAGCATAAGATATAGGATAATTTTCTCAAAATCAGTTTCGTTTGTTAACATGGATTTAACTCTGCCATAATCGAGTCCCAAAATGGTTTCGAGATATCTAAATTGTACGTTCTCGTCATCCACTTTATAATCAGCAAAAAACTTAATTGTCTTTCTTGTAATCTCGTCAATCCTTTTGCTTTCTTCGTTTAAAATCGATTGCCTGTCCAAGTCGTATTTTTTCAGCATTTTTGAATATTCGATTTTGCCCGCATTTGTTATGCTATACTCCTTATTTTCTCTTACAACTAATTCCTTGACTAATAAGAAATTAATTTTCTTCGATAATGAAGATTGATTAATAGCAAGTGGAGGTTCAAGAAAATTTGACCATTTGCAAATAGTATTGTTATAAACCATCCAGAGAATCCAATCTTCATAGTTTCTTTTTCGAGTAATAACTACCGGTGGATAATTTAATCTCTTTATCTCACCGTGAGTACTCGATATCTCGTGGAATCTCTTGAGCCCTTCTTTTGTTATTTTATATTTACCTCGAACGAATCGAACAATAAAATTCTTGCTTATTAACAGATTTATATATTTAGAAAGCGTAGATTCAGTAAAACTAAGCGGAGCTTGCCTGAAGTCGGACCATTGACAATGATCGTTATTAGTGAGCATCCATAGGATAATATGCTCAGAATCTCTCTTTCGAAATTTAAAACTCTTATAAATCTCTTCTGGAGGATAGTTAATTACAGCCATATTTCGCTAAAATACTAATTAACAAATTAAGTTGTATAATATATAATTAGATTTTTTACTTTTTAAACTATTCTCTACTTAATATTTCATTCGAACTTCACACTAAGTTTCGCACTAAAAACTATAAATTAATTATTATTCTACCTTAAAATAACAAACAAAATAGATTATGAAGTAGAAAAATCATGCAAGATGTAGAAAATGTGTATCAAAATGCTTATAACAGGACGAAGTGCCTTGAAGGATTATTCATCCACGATATTTCGAATTTATTTCAAATAATAAGTAATTCTATAGAAATGTGTGGATCATTGTTAAAGGAAGGAGCAATATCGGAAGACATCTTGGAATATTTCCAATTAATTGCACAACAATTAACTCGAGGTAAAAAGTTGATCAGAAATGTCAGAACACTCGCAGATTTGGAAGAATATGAGATGGTTCTAGAGCCTGTGGAAGTGTTTTCTGAGCT
>JAHQWP010000203.1 GCA_029856235.1 Promethearchaeia archaeon | reverse complement strand
GTCATGGATTTCAGAAACTTTTGCTGAATCTGTATTCCCACAACAAGAAGATGATGAATTACAACATGCTGTATTTTGTTCCTCACTAATACAAGCCTTCGATTCTTCCTTTTCCATAATTTAAACCTTTTTCTAAAGAATTCATTACTTTTTTTAATTAATCGATTAATTCGATTAGCCACAACAACTCGTGTTTGAATCGCTATCATCAGGGCCGCAGGCACAAGCATTGATATCCTTATTACCCGATTTGGAATTCTTAGCTTTCGCTCTCGCGTTCCAAAGGCAACCACATCCTGTTTTTTCATTCATAATGATTGCATTTTCGGGACAATTCCGTTGGCAAGCACTACACTCAGTACAAAGCTTAGGATTTTTAATGTCAAATTTTCCGTTATCCAGAGGTTGAGGAAGTCCAAAAGGACATACTTCTCCACATAATCCGCAACCATTACATAAACTTTCGTTTATGAATATTTTAAAATCCTTAATAGATAACTTATCCAAACTCACTTTAAATTCCGATTCTGTCATTATACATACCTTTTATATAGCAATTTCTTTTTATTTTTATGTATTATTTATTATTACAATAAAATCATTCCAAAAACCACTGATACCAAACTAATTAACAATAAAATTTTGTTTATGATATTAAAAATTGGATATTCTTCTTGAATCTCACGATGGCTTGTAGCCATCGTATAGCCGCTAAAAGACATAGTAGAGAAAAAAGAAATCCAAAAGAAAATCCCTATGTTCCATAGGACATAGATGATTGAATTATGTATGATATATGTTAAAGCTCCAAGAGCAATAGTATTTAGGATTCCAAAGAAAATCCCTTTATTTATAAATCTCCTCGTAAATTTAGACATTGGAATTAAAAATGTTATTAAAAAATTCGAAATTATTATCCAAAGAATGAATTCGAGAGGCCACCATAATTTAATGGTTATCCCAATTGAATTAAGAGTAAGCAAAATAAAAAATAAAGCAATCAAGGGCAAGAGGAATATTTTTCGGAGTAGAAAGGTAGTATGCGTGATAAAACCTCGAAAACGATGTTTTATTGTAAATTTAGCAAGCTTCATTTTATCTGGTTTTCGAGCAGGTCTATTTTTAATGAATTCGGGTAGGTCCTTAGACCACACAGGCCCAAACACCACTCGAAAGGGGAAATTTTTAGATTTTTTTTGTAATTCTGGAGTAGCTACTCCTCCCGCAGATAATTGTGGGAGAATTAAAGTTTTTCTCTCGGTAATTTCCTTTAATCCAGTAGCTTCAACTGCTTCTATTAATTGATTATTCCCAAAGTCGTTTCCTCTAGCAGCACACCACACATTTATCCCATTGGAATCAACACATAACACCCAGGCGTCAAGACCTTTTAGATCTCTCATTACTTTAATAAAAGTAAATTCATAGTTTGCGGTAACAATTATAGGAGATGTTTTATCAGGATTCCCCGACTTGTAAAGCCCAGGATCTATCGGAACGAGATCAACTTGTCCGGTATAAATGCAACGATATATTCTTAACTGCGATATAATACCCTTAAATTTTTTTGGTTCGGGTTGATAATATCCCGGTTCGTTAGTTCCTTTATCATCAACCCTAATTAATTCAAGTGCTTGAATAGTCCCATGTTTCCAATCTTTTTTTGTATTTATTTTAAATCCAATTGGTTTAATATATCTGAAGAACCATTTCAAGAGAAAAGTGCTTCGTAATTTAAGGCGCCTAAGTCTTTTTTTATATCTCCATCTCTTTATTTTGAAAATCAGTTTCCAAAAACCATTTGGAACAAATTCTGCTGCGATTAATAAGCTCCCATGCGGTTTTAAGACCTTCCAGGCATTTCTAAGAAAAATCTGTTGTTCAAAAGGTCGTAGTTCTGATAACATAAAAGTACTAACTACCAAATCTTGTGAATTAGCCTCTACTGGCAAATTGGAAAACGATCCAGTTTGATATAGAAGCGAACCTTCTTTTAAATCAGAAGGGTAGTTCTGCATGGCATAGTTGATCATTTGAAAATTAATATCTATCGCTGTAACATCATTTCCTTTTAACGCCATTTGAGAAGCGAGACTACCAGTTCCACACCCAACTTCTAGGATAGACTTGGAATTACCAATTTTATCAAGTATCCATTCTCTAACTTCTAGGTTTACACCCTTTGTAAGTGCTGTGAAATTAGAGTCATAACTATCAGGCTCCTGCTCCAGTTTACGCATATATACTACTGCCATTAAAATCAATCCTCTTTTGTTGTTTACTATTTTTTTTATTATTTTGAATTAGATTTCCAGAAACCCCGCTTCTCAAGGAATTTCCCAAGATATACTATTGCAAGCATTACGGGTACCTCCCAAAATAAGCCCATTGTAGTTCCTAAAGCGGCTATGGAACCAACTCCATACATAGCTACAGCTGTTGCTATTGCGATTTCAAAATGACTCGATGAACCGATAATTACAGTAATTATCGCCTCTTTATACTTCATTTTGAAGATTTTAGTAATAAAAACGTTATAAGCAACCACTATAACAAACCCTACTAAGAGTGGAATTGAGATTAGAAGCAACAAATCGGGTCTATTTATAATAACATTCCCGTTCAGAGAAAATAAAACAACTAAAGTTGTCAATAGAGCAATAATTGAAATTTTCCCAACAACTGGCTTGTAGGTATCATTAAACCATGTTAATCCTTTTGATGTGATGAGTAATCTCTTGCTTACTATCCCTAGTAATAACGGAATACCAATGAAGAATACTAAAGAGATTAAAAGCAACCACGGATCAAGCATAATCCCAGGCGTGAGAATATTTTGAATACCTGTTAATAAGGAAACCATCCCTACATATAGGAAGATTATTGTTATCGTATTTAAACTGGTATTTACTACGTTTTGTTCTTGATTGCCCTTCGCCATCCAACCCCAAACTAAAACCATAGCCGTACAAGGCGAACTTGAGAGTAAGATTATCGCAACTTTTAGTTGTTGTATAGATTCAGTTGTACCAGGTAGAAATATATTTACCATTGCCAAACCCACAAAAGGAGCGATGAGCCAATTAGAAACTAATGTTAAGATTATAGGTTTTGGATTTCTACGTAGTTTTCTCAATTCTGACGCTTGTAGATTTAACATCGCAGGGTACATCATTAAAAATAAACAAATCCCAATTGGTATAGAAATTCCTCCAATTTGTAAAGAATTTATAGCTTGACTTATCTCTGGAACAAATTGGGAAAGAATGAGGCCAAATATAATACATAACACTACCCAAACAGGAAGGAGCTTCTCAAAATAATTAATCTTTCTTGATTCTTGTTTTGCTTCTTCTGTTTCATTTACTCGTTCTAGTATTTTATTTTCAATATCTTCTTCAACCATCTTCAATACTTCGCATATTTTATTATTTTTGATGTTGAGAGTTTGAGATAGTATATCATACTTCAAATTTAAGGTTATCGATTTGACTTAATATAGGATTGAAGATTGTATAAATTTATATTTATCGATTTATTATCTAGATATATAGAAGAACAATTTCTTAGAATAGTCAAGGTGGATTAGATTAAGCAAAAAAGAGAAGTTCAAGTTAAAAATATGTTATGCAGTTGTAAAGAAAGTACCGATCCAAGTTCATGTTTTAACGATTTACAGAAAATAGGAAGTAGTTTAGGAGACCAAACTAATCTTGAGGAGCTCGAAAGATTTGCATCAGCTATTGCTTCAAAGGAACGATTAATAATTATAAAAGCTCTTAAAAATATCGATAGATGTGTATGCGAGTTAGAAATTATATTAAATAAGTCCCAATCTACAATTTCCCATCATTTAAGAAAGCTAGTTGCGGCTGGTATAATACAGGGATATAAAAAACAAAAATTTACTTATTATCACTTAAATAAGGAAGAAATAAAGCATTACTTAGATATATTTAATCAAGTCTTAGCTTTCAACTAAAGCATCAAGTTTAGTTTGTCAGTAAGTAAATTCATAAATGATTAGTAAACGCCATCTAAATTAATAATCTATAAATATTAACTTTAATAGTTAGAAAGATTATTTCGTTAATAATTAACAAATTAAGTTGTTTAAAGATAAAATATAGGTCTAAATATTTTATGCCAAAACCCGTTCCTGATAATGAAGAAAGTATGACCCAATGTCGTATATTCTGTGGCTCTTGTCCTTCGTTCAAACCAAACAAAATAAATGAAGTCGAACCACACGCTCTTTTTTGTTCTCGCGGTCAAACCGAAAAACATCTGTCAGAAGTTAAAGATAATGGTTGTAATTGCTTTGGTTGTGGATTGTTTCTAAAATATGAATTAGAAGGCGGATTTTTCTGTATGCACGGTATTGGTGGAAGAAAGTAAAATTATATTAGTTTTCCACTCTTTTTTTTATTCGTGATTCAAAAATTTTGTAAATTCTTTAGCTCTATTTATTTTATTAATATTTGCGTGTTGAACTAAATAATTGAGCGATTGATATTTTAAATTAAGATATTTAAATGCGTGAGTTTTTGTCGGTAGACAATTAAACGCTAAATATTTATGTGATTATTGCCATGAAAATAATGTTTAAAAAAAATATATATCAGATAGATGATATGCTCTATGGAAGATATAGATAACGGTATAGAATTCTCTAAATACTATCGGGTAATTACACCAAATGAAATTGATATTGATAGACAGGAGATTTTTTATCGAGATAAGTATAATGATATTATTAATTATTTGAAAATAATGTTAACTAATCACGAGGAAACGATCGTACAGAGTTATAATAAATTTATCCAGCCAAAAGGAGCTATTTTGATTAATATAAGTGTTGGAACAGATGTAGTTGATTATTTAAAACTAATTTCTAAAAACTATTATTTAAATTTTTATGAATTGAACCAAGAAGAAATAATTAAGAAACCTGATGAGTTTTTCCGCAACTTTACATCCATTTTGGAAAATTTAATACAAGTTAATCGAACAGCTAAGGAAAGTACGACTGAAGATGTCGAGGAGTCTCAACCAACTAATAATCAACCTCAAGAGAATAGAATTCAAGGAATATTTTTGATAAATCAAGAAAATTTTTCCAATGTCAAAATAAGAGAAAGAAATTTTTTAGAGTTGTTTATGACATCGTTTAAAGATAAGAAAAGTATGATAAAAGAGAGTTTATTATTCATCTGGATTAGTAATAATATTAAAGATATCGAATCTAATTCGAGGTTAATCTTTGAAGTTTTTGATCTATTCATAAAAATCCCTTTGGTTGATAAAATAGAGAGAGAAACGATTTTTCGTAACTTTTCAGAAAAAAATCCCAAAATCGTATTCGACATAAAAACTCTGGTAGACTACACAGTTAATTGGGAAGTAAAAGATATAAATCATTTATTAAAAGTGGGTATCTTCAAGCATTTTCTTAATTCTGAATTAAATGAATCAAGTAATGAAATTACAGATGTATTAATTGACCTAATAGAATCAGGAGAATATATTCCTTCTATTTCTTCAGAACAGGTAAAAATGGAATTTTTGTATAATAATGTTCACGAAAATCAAGAATATCAGGATAAAAAATTCAAAAAAGAAGGAGTTGTACTTGCAGAAGGTAATAATTCAACTGAACTAATTAATCAGATAAAAGAAGAGAGATTCTCTGAATTTATGCTTAACCAACTATATGAAAACGCAGTTTCTAAAAATTACAGTGAGCTTTTACTTATCATTGATAAAATGAATAAGGAAGAAACTTTGGAAGAAAATGATAGAAAATTGCTCGCAAAATACGCCTTTATTCTGAACGATAGTCCTAATATGGCTCAAATTAATTTAGAAAAGGCAAAAAAACGGATAGATAATTTAAAACGAGCTTTTGGACAACACTAATAAAACAGGTGAAAATGAACGGCTACTTCTTCTAAAAAAAATGAAAATGTTAAAAAAGATTCTACAAGAAAAAGAGTATTTCTTCGCAAAGTTATATTAGAAAACTTTTTATCGTTTCAAAAAGACGAAGTAGATTTTTTAATTCCACAAAAAAAGGAACCTCCTCGTTTTATTTTAATTATTGGCCCGAATTGGAGCGGAAAAACATCGATATTTCAAGCTATTAAATTTGCTTTAGGTAGTAATGAAAGAGATGAGCGTTATAAAAAATGGTCTGATTTTATTAGAAATGGTCAACCTCATGCTATGGTTGAGCTTCATATTCAGTCTCAAGGTGAGATAATTAAAGTTAGAAGGACTGTAATAAGAGGAAAATCTCCTTTTTATGAAATTCAACTTAAGTATGACCCAAATTTTAAAAAAGTTCATGTTAATGAAATTCAAAAACTCATTAACGATTTAGAAATTAATCCTGACAATCAATTCGCATTTGTAAGCCAAGGTAAAATCGATGCTATTAAAAGTTTAAAACCTATTGTGTTATGTTCATTTTTAGAAGAAGGTATAGGGCTTAAAGGCCTTAGAGAGGAGATACTTCAACAGAAAAACGGAGTTTTTTCTTTAGATACGGAATTTCAATCATTAGTAACCAGAAAAAATACGTTAAACTTTAACCTGGATTTATTAACGCCAAAATTAGAAAGGTTAGATGAGAAAAAGAAACTAGTAGATGTTAGAGATAAATATACCGATGAATTATTATGGGCAAATAAGGATATATTACAAAAAGATATTGAGAATTTGGAGTTATCATTCAAAGAGAGCCAAAATAAAATAAATTCTATATCTAAAGAGGCTGAAAAGTACCGAAGCTTAATAATAGAAAAAGAAAAAATGGTAATTGAAGTAGATGACAACCTTAACACATTATCAAAAAAAATTGGAGAATTAGAATATAAAAAAAAAGAACTCGTCAATAAGATTAATGCTTGGCAGAACGAAAAAATAAAAGCGAAACAGGAATTAGATGAGTTATCAGGAAAAGTCTCGGAAATAGAGGAGTTATTAAGAAAGATTAATAAACAAAAACAAAAATTTGAAGACGAAATTAAAATAATTAAAAGAAAGAAACAATCTGTCAAGAGTAATGTTGACAAATTGATTAAGGAACAAAATGATCTTATTAGAACGATTAAAGAGAATGAAGCTTTCTTAGAAAAATATAACACTTTAAATAATGATAAAGAAGAACACATAAGAAGTATCCAAGAGAATGAACGAAAAATTGAAAGTATAAATAAAGATATCAACGATATATTTCAAAGTTTGATGGATATTGACCACAAACTGGAAAAAAATAAATGGTTCTTAGAAAATCCCTCAATCAATTTGTTGAAGCAATTAGATGCGGATTTAAAGAAAATCACAGTTAATATACTGAATTTAGGAGATGAAATCGAGCGATTAGAATACGACAAATCTAAAAAGATGCAAAAGTTTAAAGTACTACAAACAGCATTAAGAGAACGAAAAATCGTCTTATCGCCTAATATTAATATTCTCAAGGAAGAAATTAAGAACAGAGAATTAGATGATCGAGTTATCGGCCCAATAATCGAATATTTAAAATATGACGATGAGTTAAGCTATGCTATTGAATCTGTCTTAGGAGAACGCTTACTTAATAGTTTTATTGCGAGCGATTGGGACTCTTTAAATTTGTTAGAGAGATTAAAAAAGAAATATAACGCTTATTGCAATATTTATATTCCAAAGAAGGTAAATATTACTCCCTTTCCAACAATTTCAGCAACAGGAGTAATAGGTTACCTAGCTGAATTAATTAAAATCGTTAATGACGATGTAAACGTTCAAAAAGTTATTTATTCGAAGGTCAAGAATTGCCTTGTTGTTAAAGACAATCTTTCTGCAAAAGAGCTTTATAAAACAAACACTTTCAAGGGCAAGTGTGTGACTTTACAGGGTAAACAGATTATATCGTATAAATATGTCTATGAAAGCCCTCATATAAAGCGACTTAAAGGTTTATTAAGCGCAGGGACTCAAAGGGAACAATCTGAACTTTTAGAAAAAGAAATTAAGTCGGTCAACGATAGAATATTAGAATTAAAAGTGAATCAAGCAAAATTTGATAAGCAGCAAGGTGAGATATTTAGAAAAAAAGAATCGTTTACCGACCTTTTATTCAATTTCAAGCAAAAAGAAAGGTTAACTTCAAAAAAGAATCAATTATATAATGAGATTTATACATTAGAACAAAGAAATGGAGATATTAAAGAAAACATCAAAAACCTCGGGAAAAAAATCATGGATCTTGAAGTTCAAAAAGAACCCGAATTCTTTGATTGGAACAATAGAATAAAGGAAATTCCGAACGAACTGAATAATATGAACAATGAGCTAAAAAAATGGGATGAAAAATTAGATAATAATCTAGGATCATTAGAGGATATCAATAAAAACATAAATTTTAATGAGAATAAGGTAAGCATAGAAAAAATAAATTACAACGCGAAAAAAGCTGAATTCCAAAAGTCAGATAAAAAAGCATTTGAAATCTATAGAAAGTTAGAAAATTTGGAAGATGAGATTCTATCTATTAATACAAAAATCTCTGAATTGCATGCACGAAAAGTCATGGTCCAGAAAGAAAAGGGTGAGATAGAGAAAGCTCATATTCAAGTAAAATTAAGCTTAGAACAAGAAATTTTTAAACAATCTTCATTACAACATGAATTGGGGATGAAGAGGGAAGATCTAAAACGCATTTTATCTAAGATCGGGCAGTATATTAGAGAGGAAGGAATCACAATTCGTCCAGTGGAAGATATTAATATAGACATTCTAAAAATCGATAAGCAACTTTTAAACTATTTAGATGTTGACGATTCTCTTCTAATAGAAAAAGAACAGATTATAACAGGATTAAAAGAAATTATTAAAAATCAGAAAGAAATAGAAAGAGATATAAAAGCAGCAATAAAAACTGAAAAAAAACTGGAAACCACATATTTCACTAAGTTTCAATTAGTTCTTAAGGATTTGAATTCTAAAATCAACCAAAAATTTAGCTCCGCAAATATTAAAGCTTATTGTACTCTTGATTTAATAGGAAATTTTGAAGATTTGGGTGTAGACATCAAAGCTGCAATTTCAAAAGACCAGTTAAAATCTTGTACAGCCTTAAGCGGTGGCCAAATTTCAATGATTTCTATTAGTTTAATTTTATCCCTACAAGAAATTAAACCGTCTCCATTATGCATGTTTGACGAAGCAGGAATGTTTTTAGACGATAAGAATTCAGAAGCTTCGTATCACATGATAAAATCCACTTTAGAGAACAACTCAATTCAATTATTAATGTTTCTTCCAAAATCATCAAATGTGTTGTATTCACTTGCTGACAAGTTAATTGGGGTGGCAAGAGTCGGAAAAAAAGAAGTGTCTACCATATTCAAACCCAAAATTTTAGAGGAAAAGTAAGCATGGAAGAAATAGATTTTTCAGAGGATATCAATAAAAAGATCGAAATTATTAAAGATGATATTCTTTCAGGTAAAATTAACTTATTAGAATTCGAACTAAATCCAATTTTTAGCGATATTAAAGATTCACTTAGCATTTTTAACATTGAAAATTATTCTCAGAGTTACGTGAACGCCTTTGAATTACTAAAACGAAAATTTGAGGAATTAAGGAATTTACTTAGTTCTTTAGATATTGAAAAGAAATTCATGGCTTTTTTAAGAGAAAATCCTAAAGAAAATGAGATTGTTGAGATTTTTAATGGTTGCTGGAATAATTATTTTGAATTAGATGCAATATCTCTAAATTTCTTAGAATACGCCGAAAATCGTTTTTGTAAAGAGAAAACAATGGATTTCACGATTAAACACTTGAATAAAGAGAGAAGCGATTACGAATTTTTACTAGAAATTCCTAAGCTTAAATTCACGGAAAAAGTCAATGCATTTTTTAACAAAATCAGAAATAAACTCCCATGTTATTTTGAAGAAGTGTTTGAAGAAAATATTGATCAACTAAAGATTTACGAACAGTTCGTATATTTGTTACACTTACTTCAATTAGGGAAAGTTAAATACCAAAAAGAGACAAATACATTATATATATAAGGTGATAATAAAAATGAATGAAATTTCAATTTTAATGCATTTACTTAGTAGAAAGAAGAAAATATCTCAAATAGGAGCCACTAGAGGGGAGATACTAGAAATATTAAATGTTAAAGGGAAGAATACTTCGATTCATTTCCAAAATCTGATAAATGGCTTATCAAATTATCTTATACCACTGGGACTTCAAATTAAATTCAATTCGTTGAATTCACATTGGTATATAAATTACGATAATGAGGTTACAGAATTAATTTCGGCTAATCCTTTTGAAGGAAGACCTAGTTTAGCAGCAACTTTACTGTGCACACTTACATCATGTTTAAAGAATTCTGGTGCTTCTTCAATTCAGGAAATTAAAAAATTGAGAAGTAAAAAGGAGATAATTAACGATTTAAAAGAGCTGGAGAAAAAGGGTTACTTAGTAATAGATAAAACGGCTAACCAAGTCCAACTCACACCTTTAATTGGCTATAAATTAGATTTACATAAATTGCTAGTAAAATTATCTTTAAAATTGAAAGAATAATTTAAAATGAAAAAAATTGAATAGGAATTTTCTAAATTTCTTAATCTGAAGAAGAATATCTCATATAGACATCATAAAATAGTTCATAAAATTTAAAATAATTTTGAACTTGATATCTTTGCGGCTTTTTAGATCCAAACATCTTCAAGATTCTAGTTTGTTCGAGATATTGTAAGCTTCTCCAATAAAAATTAATTTTAGAAATGTCTCCTGACTTTATATTGTATAATTTTCTTATCTTTTTTACGGTTATTAGCGACGTATATTTATATCTGATTATATTCTCTATGGCACATATGGTTTGTTCCATAAATTTCTCAGGGATATTCATTAGTCCTATTCAACACTAATAATCTTTTGACTTTTTAATTTTTCCAATTTTTTTCAAATTAACTAAAATTTTGAAACTATTTCCTGAGAGAAGACTCTCTTCTCTCAGTAAGAAAAAGTTTTTACTGGCAAATTAAGATTCGTATGTATCTTTAAATATCTTTAGAAGGTGGCAGATATCCTCAAAATTAGTGTAATAAAAAAGTGGTTGTGGTAAGATCAAACCCCTCGGCCCGCGGGGTTTAAATTATGAAAAGGAAAAAAATTAAATATCTGTTGTTATATTAAGTATCATCTCAGCAGTACGATCGTTGTAAGTTTGTACATCCTCAAAACCCTCTACAGATTCAGCACAAGTTATGAAAAACTCCTTAATCGTTATTTTCCTCTGCTTAAAGAAATCAGTTATTTTAGTTTTCGCCTCTTCAACTTTCTTCTCTGCATCTTTCTCGATTAAATCAATTTTATTTATGCAGACAAAAATATTATCCGGAAAAAACCTTACATCGCGGAAAAACTCAAACTGCTTCTCTAAAGGACGATCGCACGAAAAAACCGCTATAATCTGGGTTGCAATTCGAGAAATGGTGATAATCCCCATTCGGATAACTGAGCGAGCCCGATCACCTCCTGGCGCGAAGATGGTGTGCGCTTTTCCTGAACTGTCTTCTCTAAACACGACACGATTCGGATGGATTGTTTTGGTTTCTTTTTGGTTGAGGGAATCTTCTTTAGCCCCTCTAGGGACGGTTGCTTCGCCAGAGAAATCGGTTTTCACAATGGTGCATTTTTTCCCGCCCTCAATTTTTTCTATGTCTCCAACTTTTAGATATTTCACGAAGAGGCGTAGGATGCTCGTCTTACCAGCGCTTATATCTCCCAGTAATCCAATGTTTACCATTTTAGAGCTCCTCCGATTCTAGTAGTTTATTTAAAAGGAGTTCGTAATCCTCAATTAGGTATTGGCCTAGATATGCGTTATTATGCGCTTCGATGAGGGCGATCAGCACTTCTTTCAGATTTTTCGCGCCGTTCGCATACTTCTGAAGGTTTTCTGACGTAGGTTCCTCGTTGAATTCTCTAGCTTTTTCTTCAAACCCAAACTTTGCCCTATCGGGTAATGTGTCGAAGAAACCAAAGGCGGAGTATCCTTGATATTGGAAGAAGACGAAGAACCTTGTTTTGATGTTGGTAATGACTTTCGTCAAGTAAGCCGATGGATAGATCTCGCCTAGTATGAGTTCGTCGTCTTGTTCGATGACAAAATATGGCGATATGGGTGAGGATTGGCTTCCGTACATTTCTTTAGGCGGGAGGGAAATGAATGGTAATTTTTCTGAGACAATGGTCCATAGATCTTCCCGTTTCTTTTCCAATAATATGTCTTTGATTTCAGAAAACGCAAAGTAAAAATCGAATTGGAAAGCGAGCAACGAACTTAGATAAACTGAGAGAGATGCGAAGGTAGCTTCGAGCAAGGGGCGTCTTCCATCATCAGATGGTTTAACCGCCCCTTTCCAAGCACGCAGTCCGGTGTAGACAAACCCTTTTACGTCGAAAAAGCTTCCCGAGAGGAAGATAAACGAGGGTGGTGCCCCTTTTTTTTCCGTTAAGAGAGTTCTTGACATGGTGAGGAGTGAATTTTCCAGCTCTTTGTCGTTAAACTTCGAATGAATGACGGGCATCATTAAAAATTTTTTCTTCTTTGCCATGGTTTATGCGCTCCAAATTAATATAGAATAGATGTTAAGATACATATGAGAATTTGAATAATTAATACTTTGTATTTTAATTAATCGATATAATATCGATACTATATCTTTTTATAATAGAATATAATATTCAAACTTTATCAAATACGCGTTTCTTGAAGAGTCACTAATCGCTTCGATCAATCGAAACTCTTCGGATGAAACTGTTAATTCAAATTTTTTTTATACGAATTTCACCTACTTATTGATCATAAAATACCCATTTGTTTTTTTACCTACGCTTATCACCACCACCCCATTAACGGGGTATGTAAAAATCGATCGAAGGATGTAAAAGCTTTTATTTTCATCCTCTAGACATGTCTGGGTGTTTCTGTTGCGCATTAAAATTTGGTAGGTCATTCAGTGTTTCCAAAAGAAGTTGACCACAAAAAAAAATATAAAAAAATAAAACAAAAAAAAGAAATGTCGTTTAGTCAATATATAGCGAAGTTAAATCTTACAATATTAAGGAATAACTATTTTAGGACAAAGCTCGTCACATGTATCGCACACTGATGAATTTTTTTTATCTCTCCAAATCATGGATTGGGAAAACATTGAATACAAGTTACTGTCTCATTTTCGTTAATAGGTGAATTCTCCTTCATGAGTAAAATGGACTTTAATTTTATAATTCGATTTTCTTTTTCTGAATTATTGAGTTTTTTGAAACTCTTGGAATTGAAATTTTTCAAAGCATTCAAGGTTTCGGAACTGCATATATAAATCCAGTCCTAGAACCTGAAGAATATTTATCATAAAATTCTAAATGTTCTGGTTGACGATCAAATAAGGTAAATTTCATTCCATCTAAACCTTTTTTTAGTAATCTTTTAGCTATTTCAATAACGTATGCCTTCCAATACTCGAACTTATAATCTCTTGTAGCTGTAAATCGTGTATTAATAGTATTATTTCTATCTGGTTCATAAGAAAAAACCGCACCAGAGGATACTAGCTCATCATTTTTGTAAATAAGTATAGTTTCAAGTTCCTTAAGGACGCCTTTAACAAAACTTTTCACTGCTTCTTCGTTTGGAAAGGTATCACCGAAACCGGGTTCAGACATGCATAATTCAAAAAGTGCCTCCTCGTCATCAGAAGTTCCGATTTTAGACGTATAACCACTACTATCGAGTTTACTAAGGTTTGTTATATCCAAAAGGTAAGTTTTATACTCGGTTTCTACAGTACAATCGTATTTTTTTAAAAAATTCCGTACATCCATCCAGGAATCTTGGATTACCCCGCAAACTATTTTATACTCAGGATCACGTGTATTAAGATAATTTGCCATATTTTTGAACATCTCATCCTTAACTTCTTCAGGACATTCAGTTGTTGACCAAGGATATCCGATATAAACCAGTTTTGTTTCGACTACTTTCCTTGTTTGAATATATGCAATTGGCTTATCATCATCAAATGCATATTGGACACCCTTATTATCAAAACCTTCGACCTTATATCTTTCTTTGATCTGGTCGGCTGTTGCATTTCCTGGGGCTCCATATTTTCCAATGGCATTATTGTATAAATCGGCTTGAATCTGCTCATAATCATTATCAGGTTCATAAAATTTGTAAATAATTCCCATTCTTGTTCCATTCCTCTATTTTATTTCAATTTATTCTTGTATATTGTAAATTTAACTTAGCATGCACCGTTCAAATATTTATTTATTATGTTTAACGAGAATTTTTTAAAATCAAAAGGAATATTTTAATTAATCGATATTCATTTGGAGAGAACAGTTGAAAAAACAGCTTATCTAACTATGGTAATTTGATAATGCTTTTAAGGAAACATTTCCTACTAATTTGTAGTCCATACTCAATATTAAAAAAACAATAACCTACCCTTGGACAATTTGGTTTAAGAAAGGTAATTCACGATGGTAAAAAGGTTTGTTGCTTATATCTTATTTGCTGTTGCCGCTATCAACATCGTTACCATTCCTATTGTAATCATTGGATTTAGACCTCTCTACGAACTCACTAGCGCGCCCCTTAATGTCATTCAAATGGCAGAGATGTCTGTTGCAATCTCAACACTTACTATTGGTTTAATAATCTTCTTTGTGGGGGTCATTGTCCTAATTAAATCCAGAAAAAGTTAATCGTTAAAATTGTGTTTACACAATTCGTATTTCCCTATTCATTTAGTTTTAGTCTAAATCTTAAAGAGATTAGTGTTCACAAGCCAATAATTCTCGGATTTTTGCGGTAATTAAATCATAATCTTCAATTGAGCTTAAATTTGAGATGGTAATGTATTCAATTTTATCAACGTTCCTAAACCGATATCTGATACTCAAGTTAGGATTATTTTCTTTTATTTTTATAAGGGCTCCCTTTAGAAAAATGTTAATAAAATTTCCAGAAGTTTCTTGTATTCCTCTTATTTCCGGATCAATAAACTTTATTTCGACTT
>JAHQWP010000202.1 GCA_029856235.1 Promethearchaeia archaeon | reverse complement strand
GATTCTTTTCATTTTTATTCCAACTCTGTAAAGAAGAATAGCAGCACTCCCTATTGTAAATACATCATCGATTTCAGAATCGAGGTTGATTAAATAATCTCCTTCTAAGAGGTCTTTATTTATGAACGTAGCACCATCACCACCCATTTCTTCGCACACGGTAAACAATAATGTAATATCAGTAGAATCATAATTTAATTCTTTCTCGTGGATTTTTTTCATTAAAGCTAACTGGAATGCTATACCAGCTCCATTATCTGCTCCTAATGTTGTTCCCTCAGCAGTAATCCATTTTTCATTATCAATCTCATACAATTTTAATTTAATAGGATCTCTGGAAAAATCGTGCTCAGAACTTTCATCCTTTATGCAGACCATATCCATATGACTCTGTATAATTATCTTTGTATGTTTATCCAGAGAACTATTCGTAGCAGGTATTATAATAGCGATGTTTTTTATCTCATCAATTTTCGTTTGAAATCCAAATTTTTCAGCTTCCTCTTTTATAAACTCTCGAATTTGATCTTCCTTAGCCGTACCTCGAGGAATTTCACATATTTTTAAGAAATAGTCCCAAAAATCTACTGGTTCCCCTAAAAGTTTTAAATTTTGCAGAGAAATCTACTCCAATTTTAATTTCAATGTATTACTTTTATTAAAGATATCGCTGGTGATAAAAAAGGTTTAAGATTTTTGCCAGATATATTATTTTAATATTTGTAAAGTAACCCGATCTACGAATTCGTCATTTGATATAATCTTTGAAGGAGAAACTCCTAGAGATGATCCTGATACTGTTGATTCAATTATTAGGCCCTTTGCTGACGCTGGAGCGACTTGGTGGATTGAATCAAATTGGATCGAGACTGATTTAAGCCAAATCAAAGCTCGGGTTAAAGAGGGACCTCCTCTTTTAAAATGACTTATTTGTAAAACCATAGAAGAAATAAAATTATATACTAGTTCTTCTCTATTAGGTTACTATGGTTAATTGTCTTTTTTGCCATAATCCAGTCACAGAGAATCAAGTATTATGTTTAAATTGTGGTTCCCAAATCAAACCGCTCGAAGTAAAACATAGATTCTTTTGGAGAAAACGTAATGTATTTCTCTCTAATCAACAGCCTTTTTTATTTGAAACCAAAGTGCTTGAGGGGAAAACAAGAGAAATTAAACGAAGACTTAGAAAACAAGTTGGCAATATGACATTAGATCAATGGTTATAATAGATTTGGTTTTCTTAAAAGGATTAACAAATCGTTTATTGGGCTTTTTAAGTCATTACTCATTTTACTATTAAACTGAGAAGTTATTTCATTAATTAATAGTTTTTTTATCAAGGATACAGCTGGTTGAGGCCAATATTCATGAATTTAGAAAGAAAGAAATACAAAAGTTATAAAACATGGCTCCTCCACCATCTTTACAAAAACATTTTCTTGATATTGTTAGTTATATTAGGTATCATAATTGTTACTTTTACAAGAACTTTCATACCTATAATTATTGGCGAAATAGTAGATGACGCACTAATTGCTCTTGATCATAATAAATTTATATCACTTCTTATCATTGGATTAGTAGTTTATCTCATTCGTAATGCAATGGATTACGTAACAATGATGATCGGCCATTACGTAGGTTTAAAAACAGAGCAAAATATGAGGCAGGAATTTTTTGAAAACATCCAGCATAAACCTTTGAGATATCACGATAGTGCTAAAGCTGGGGAATTACAAGCTCTCGCAACTAATGATGTGCGCATTATCAATACGATGATAGCTCACGGAAGCTTTTATTTCTACCCATTTTTTCAAATGGCAATAACGCTACTCCTCATTTTTACAACACTAGATTTAAGATTAGCTTTAGCATGTATTCCATTTTTTTTTTTTTATGTTTATTTTATATTGCATTATCGTAAAAAAATAGCACCATTTGCGGCCAAAAGGTTAAGAAAACATTCCGACTTAGCAGTTGTATTACAAGACAGCATAACTGGCGCTTCTGTAGTCAGATCGTTTACCGCTGAAGGTTTAGAACGGAAAAAATTCAAGAGAGCTGTAGACGCTTTTAGAGATAACTCTATTGGAGAATACTTAGTACAAGCGAAATATTATACTGCGTTAATTTTGTACATCGCAATTGGAGTTACATTTCTTCTCAGTCTTGTTTTTGTATTCCAGAATTCTTTAAGCATTGGAGAATTAGCCGCTACGAATCTTCTATTAGTTACTCTTATAGATCCAACTAACCTTATTTGGTGGGCTACCAACGACATGATGAGCGGATTTGCTGCTTGCTCGCGTTTGTTCACAGCGTTATCCGATGAAGATAATGAAGTACAAATAGAAAAGAAACGACCTTGGCCGGAAGAGATAAAAGGAAAAATTGAGTTTAAAGATGTAACTTTTACCTATGAAAATGGAAAAGAAAAGAGGCTTCCAGTTCTGAAAAACCTTAATATCACTATTGAGCCGAACCAAAAAATCGCCCTTGTTGGACCCACGGGTTGTGGAAAAACAACGATCGCTAAACTTCTCCTCCTCCTTTATAAGCCCCAGCAAGGATCTATTTTATTAGATGGAAAACCTATTCAAGATTATCCCATTGAACATCTAAGAAGAAGAATTGGTTATATAGAACAAGATATATACTTATTTTCGCAGACTATTCTTGAAAATATTGCTTTTGGGAACCAAGATGCCAAATACGATGAAATATTAAATGTAGCAAAATTTGCTCAAGTCGATGATTTTGTGCAAAATCTTTCGAATGGGTACAAAACTATCGTGGGTGAGAGAGGTACTAGGCTTTCTGGAGGAGAAAGGCAACGTGTGGCTATTGCTCGAGCTTTTCTAAC
The DNA here is from genome assembly GCA_029856235.1 of Promethearchaeia archaeon. Classification (GTDB taxonomy): domain Archaea; phylum Asgardarchaeota; class Lokiarchaeia; order Sigyniarchaeales; family SOKP01; genus SOKP01. Next base: position 12,341 of record JAHQWP010000202.1, on the reverse strand, counting down.
TGACCCCTCTATTCTAATACTTGACGATTCTGTTTCTGCAATTGATAGTGAAACAGAAGAGAAAATCGGGCGGGCGTTGGAAAAAATAATGGAGAATAGAACCACCTTAATAATAACTCATCGCCTTCATACTATTCGAACCTCGGATAAAATAATAGTACTCAAACACGGAACTGTTGAAGCCGAGGGAACTCACTCTGAATTATTCCAATCATCTGAAGATTACAGACGAATATTTGGTAAACAAGCGTCTCTATCAGGCGCTAAAACATTAAAAACTTAACGAGGAATTATTATGGGACTTTATGCAGGAATGATGAACGAGGAACAAAAAAGAGAGTATACCGATCGTGAACTACTGGGCAGGTATTTTAAGAGTGTGGCTCCATTTAGAAAAAGTATAGCTCTTATCTCATTGTATATCTTCATTACAACGATAGCTGAAACTTTAAATCCTCTATTAGTTGGAATTGCGGTTGACGAACTTTCCAATATTAACAGTAATCTTCTAATAGTATTGGGAGTAGGGGGGTTATACTTCATTCTTACTATTTTAATTTGGATAGTATTTCTTCTAAGGCGTAAAGAAATTGGTAAATTTGTACCGTATTTTTTGGAGAAGCTGCGTATGAATATTTTTGATAAGCTACAAGAACAAGACATGAGCTTTTTCGACAAACATCTGAGTGGTCAACTAAATACTCGTGTGTCTAACGATGCTTTAGATTTTGGGAATACTACGCTTCTATTAGCGGATACTCTCGGCAACGTTCTCATAAGTATATTTACGTTTGGAATGCTTCTATGGCTTAATCCAATACTGGCACTAATTGCTTTAGCGGCTATTCCCTTCATCTTTATACTAGTTATTTCGCTTAGACGGGTAGTCAGAATCGTTAGTAGAGCTTATAGAAAAGCAATCGGCAACGTTAATGCTGCCATGGTTGAGTCTATAGAGGGTATACATGTAAGTAAGAGTTACGGACAAGAATCTACCGTTTCGAAACAATTTCAAGAAACTAACAAGGACTATTTTAAAGCAGGATTTAGAATAACTGCAACGACTCATATGTGGAGACCTTTACTGGAAACGATAGCCGCAATAGCGCTAATTGTCGTTATCTTTTTTGGAGGTCAATTAGTTTTTCAAGGACTTACTAAACCTGGAACAATTTTTATGTTTATTCTATATCTTCAGAAATTTTTCCGTCCTATAATGGTCCTCTCGGTGTTTTTCCCCCAACTTAGTTCGGGAATGGCAGCATATGAGCGAATACTTGATGTTCTTGATTCGAGACCTAGTGTAAAACAAAATTCAAACGCTATTGATGTTGGTAAATTGGAAGGAGAAATTAAATTCAATAATTTAGACTTCCGTTATAGAGACGGAGAATGGATTTTTGCCAAATTTAATTTGCACATATCGAAGGGGGAAAAAATCGCAGTTGTTGGTCATACAGGAGCAGGAAAGACTTCACTTGTTTCTCTTCTAGCTCGATATTATGAATTTCAGGGTGGATCAATAGAGATTGATGGTATTAACGTTAGAGATATGACTTTAGAATCGTTCAGAAGAAATTTGGGAATTGTTCAACAAGATGTTTTTTTATTTTCCGGAACTATAGAAGAAAACATAAGATATGGCAGACAAGAGGCATCAGAAGATGATCTTTGGAATGCGATTAGAACAGTACACCTTGAAGAACTAATAGAATACTTACCCGAAGGCTTGCAAACTCAGATCGGTGAACGGGGAAAAGGTCTATCAGCAGGTCAAAAACAATTAGTTAGTTTTGCTCGAGCAATTTTGATTAATCCTAAGATTCTCATTCTTGATGAAGCTACTTCAAGCGTTGATGCATACACGGAAGCGATTATACAAGAAGCTCTTGAAGTTCTTTTGGCAAATCGCACTTCTATAATTATTGCACATAGGCTTTCAACTATTATGAATGCTGATCGTATAATCGTGATGGATAACGGCCAAATTATTGAAGAGGGCACTCATAACGATTTGCTCATACAAGGAGGAAAATATGCTACTCTGTACAAACAATATTTTGAGCATCAAAGTTTAGATTGGGAACCTCATCGCGAGTCTCTTAAAATTGAATGAATAATCCAAGACTATAAAGTAATTTTCTTTGTAAGTAAATCTTTATTACTCGAAGAAGCTCCGATGTAAATGGTGTATGTAATATTCTCAACCTCCCATGTGTTATTTTCAGGGTTATACCATGCTAAATCTTTTTTCTTAACTTCGATAGATACAGTTTTTGTTTCGTTAGGATTCAACGCAACCCGCTTAAAACCACGTAGGAGTTTTATAGGGCGTTCTAGGCTAGAATTCTCAAAACCTATGTATAATTGTACGATCTCTTCCCCTGCCATAGCTCCAATGTTCGCAATATCTACCCTCACAATAATTTTCTCTTTCTCTGATTTGATTCGGATTTTTTTATATGAGTATTCTGTATAACTCAACCCAAATCCAAAGGGGAACGAGGGTTCTAAATTTTCCTTTTCCATCAAAGTATATCCGTGGTAATAGCCGTACTCAATCTCGTCAACATGCACATCGAAATAAGGTAAATGAACGAGATCTTTAGGAATTGTAAACGGTAGTTTTCCACTTGGATTCACTTTACCAAAAAGAATATCTGCTAAGGCATTTCCGCCTTCCATCCCGGAATACCAAGCCATTACTATTGACGATACTTTTTCTTTCCACTCTTCCATAAGGATTGCGCTCCCTCCAACAAGAACAACTACGCATTTTTCGTTTACTTTAGCCACGGCATTGATTAATTTAACATCATCTTCTTTTAATCCAAGGTTCGTTCGGTCTCCTAATCCTCTTGAAATACGCGGAATATATTCACCCTCGTCTTTATAGGTGTATCCAACAACTACTACAACGGAATCTGCGCTTTGGGAAATTTGTTGAGCAACATCAATATCAGTACCATCATTATAAATTACGTGTATTTTATCTCCAATACTGTTTTTTATCCCTTGTAACGGAGTTATAATTTTATTCTGGCGAATATTACTACTTCCATGATCTCCAGTGTTTTTCACGTCAGCTAAATGGCCAATCACAGCCAAGGATTCCATCTTATTAGGATTGAATGGTAAAATCTTTCCTTGGTTTTTGAGTAAAACCATGCTTTTTTCAGCAACTTCTCGAGCTAACTTGACGTGATCGTCGCAACCAATTAGTTCTGTGCCATAATTTTGGGGATCTTCTTTTGTAGTGAATTTTAATACTGTATGTAATATTCTTCTTACAGAATCGTCTACGAGGTCTATAGGAACTTTTCCTAATTTTATTGCCTTTTCTAATTTTCTTCCGTAATACTTAGCACGAGGCATTTCGACATCTAAACCCCCCGTGATGCCCTTAATAGTATTTTTAAGACCATTCATCCAATCTGAATGAACAAAACCTTTAAAATCCCATTCACCCTTCAATATGTCTCTTAATAAATAGGAATTATGGCCACAATATTCTCCTCTTACTTTGTTATAAGCTGACATAACAGTAGCACAATCCTCTTCAATACAACGCTTAAAATGAGGTAAATACACCTCTCTTAAAGTTCTTTCACTAATCTGCACATCAACTTTAAATCGTGAATATTCTATGCTGTTAGCGGCATAATGTTTTGCCGTTGCCATTACATTATGTTTTTGAACTCCCCGAACTAACGCAGCTCCAAATTCGCCAATGTGAAATGATTCCTCCCCGTAAGTTTCTTGAGCTCTTCCCCAAGCTGGATGACGTAAAAGGTTAATACAAACACCTCCAAAAAGATTAGCGCCGTGAGCACGGCATTCCTTCCCAATAACCTCGCCTACTCGTTCTTCAAGGAATACATCCCATGAGGCTCCTCGAGCCATCGATACTGGGAAACATGTTGATCCTGGTAAAATAACTCCCCTAGGTCCATCTGTGAATAAAAATGGGGGCATTCGTAATCGTTCGACCCCTCCACCAGGATAAGGTCGCACACCGAATTTATGATCTTTAATTACAAGCAAGAAAAAATCATGTCCTGACATAGTAGCAACTTTCTCTTTTAAAGTCATCATGTCTAATGCTTTATTAACAACTTCATCAATTTCTTCTTCCGTCATACATTTTCTAATATCTAAATTATCCAATAAATATCCCCTAAAATTTCAAATGATTATAGTGTTAATATTTAATATAAAGAAGTATTATTTTTAACTCAATAGAAGAATTTCCATTCATTTCTGTCCAAACTATCGATTAAATTTAAGACAATTTTTGCTAAAGCAGTATCTTTCTTCATTAGCTCCTTCAATTCCAACATGAGATTTTCTTCTCCGAATTTAAGAATAGAGAAAGCCGCAAGTTTTATTAAATTTTTATCCTCAAAACTAGGGAGTTTTTCTAAGCAAATCCTTACCAGTTCTTCGATCTGTAAATCTATAATTAGTTTGAGGATCATTTCTTTCTTTTTCAGAAGTGTTTTTAATTCTGATGTTTGTGCTGCAGTAAGTTTTAAAATCTTTATGAATTCATTTTTAACATCTTGCCATTGTTCAAGCATTTTTGGGTTATCGATCAGAACTTCTCGAATAAATTCCAAAGACCACGTATCCCCTTTATGTAATAAATTCACGATCAAATCCTGATCAATGAGGTTTGATTCCTGCATATAATTAATGAGATGTGCATCAACGATCTGATAATTTCTTACGTTTTCAATGATTATGTTTTCCCAGTTCTTTATCTTATCTTTTAACACCAAAACTGCCTTCAAAATTTCGGCTATAAAATTAGGGTTCTCGCTTTCCTCCAATTTTTTCAAGATTATTGATACTAATTTGTCGTTATTATGGTATCTCTCTGCAATTAGAAATAAGGAGCTATATGGATACCGTAAGGAATCTAGGAATTCGAGAGTTTCTTCCTCGAGTGGCAATCCTAATATCGCACCAACCTTGAAAATATTTTCTTGAAGTGATTTTACGTTTTTTAAGAATTCTTGATCAGTAATATTGACTTCTTTTATTTGAGTTAGGTAAGATTTAAAAAGACTGTTAATGTCATCCAATTTGGAAACATATCCTTCTTGAAAAAGGTTTTCAAATGATTTGACCATTTGATTTTTTAGATGGAAGTCTCTTATGCTTGTGTTATTGGCGTGTTTTAACAATAACGATTCTCCATCTGGTGTAGCAGTTTTAGAAACCACCTTTTCAATCAGATCAGATACTACACCATCTGTCACTTTGTCAAAAGATAAACAATACTCAAAAGTGGGTTTGAAGCTTAATTTATCGCTTATTTCGCAAATCCTTCTAACGTGGTGTTCGCGTAGAGAAGTTCGAAGTTCGCCTGAATCACTATAATAGCTAATTTCTCTGTTATCATTTAAAACTTCTAATATGATCTTTTGAATTTTTTTTATTCTCTCCTCTTCATAAACAGGTGTTTCCTCCAAAATGTGATGCAAACCTAGAAAACTCCACGCTCTCAATATGACTTCATTAGTATCAAAAATCACAAACAGAAGATTGAAATCCTTTCTATTAACTAAAGGTTTGAATATATTTTTATAGGTCGATTCTAAATTTTCTTTTGGACTTTGTTCTATTGGTGTATATCCCTTTCTCAACTTATCAATAATTTTTTGATTGAATGAACTACTCATACATCTTCAATATTTGGTATTTAAGATTATTTTTCAATTTTTCAATAACAAATTTTTATTTAGCATTGTTATTTTGACTTACTATCTTTGGTTTAAATATAACAAATTGATAAAGATGTTTGATAATAATTATATGCATAAATTTATCGAAGATGTGTGCACCGAAATTGGTCCTCGGGAATCCGGAACAGAACAAGAAATACTAGCGGGCAACAGAGTAGAATCAGAATTGAAAAAGTTTTGCGACGAAACGCACCAAGAGCCATACACTAGTAGTCCTCATGCTTTTTTGGGCGGAATCAGGTATGGTGCACTGATTGTATTAATTGCCGGGATTTTTTATTGGATATCGTTGTTAGGTGATCTTAATGCCATTAATCTAAATCGTATCTTTAATATCCTTTTCTTAAGTTTAGCGATTGTCCTTATTGTAGTTACAATTAGCTATTTTATTCTGGAAGTAATGAAATACCACGAAACCTTTGATTTCCTCTTTCCAAAACGTGAATCAAACAACATCATTGGTACTATCGAGCCAAAAAATGAAGTGAAAAACACGGTAATCTTCTCTGCCCATCACGATTCAGCCTTTGAATTTAATACTTTTTACTATTTGAAGCGATTTGGGCAAATCATAATTAATGTAGGATATTTAGGGGTCGGTATTATGTTCATTGCTATAATATTAAAGTTGATTTTTTTCATAATGTTGATTGAAAATCCAATTCTATTCTTGGTCTTTGGAATTATCTTTATAGGATTTATCCCCATAATATTAGTATATGTCTTTTTCCATAGTTATAAGCCCGTTCTTGGGGCATTCGATAACTTATCTGGAGTTTCTGTACTATTAGGAATCGCTAAATTCCTATCTGAGAATAAAAATAGTGATGAAACCTTCCCTAAATTCACCAGAGTTCACCTAATTTCTTTCGCAGGTGAGGAAGCTGGTTTAAGAGGTGCAAAGCGATATGTAAAAGCGCACCATGACGAATTGGTGTCAAATCGGACTAAGGTTGTTAATATGGATAGTATTGCAAAAAAAGATTTTATCGTAATCCATAATAAAGAGTCTGGCATAGGTGTCAAACACGATCCACTAGTCTTTGAACCCCTTTTTGATATAGCCAAGAACTTGAACCTCAATGCGAAATTATTAGCGCTCCCATTTGGTGCCACTGATGGAGCTGTTTTTAGCAAAAAAAATATTCCTACTGCCGCTATAGGTGGTTTGAATTTGAAAGAAGAACTTGCGCCATACTATCACACAAGAAATGATATCCCGGCTGTAGTGGAAAAAGAAGCTTTAGGACAATTTGCCCAAGTATGTGTAGAATATTTAAAACTAATAGATAGTCAAAATTAAATCATTTTTTTTCTTATGTTAGTCTGTTATTTTTAATAGAGAAAAATTAGCTTCCGAATATAATCTACTTCCATTTTTTCTAAGATCACATTAAAATTAGAGTCGTACTTTAAATCGAAGACTAAGAATGTTTTCTCGTCACATTCCGTAACAACGATAGTTTGGTTTCCGAGCTCTGCGATTATTTTTGTTGCTTTTCTATCCCCCATTGTATGACTTAAACCTATAGCGCTTTCTAAGACCGAAGCACACATGGATGTGAAGATATCAAAATTAATTTTTTCTTTAAAATTTTCTGCAATAAGACCTCCGTCGCGGTATGCAAATAAAACACCTAATAAGTTTCCATTCTCTTTAATAACATCAATAATCTGAGCTAATCTTTTAACTTTCTCAGCTTTTGGAAGTTCTAATTCATCCATGCTTAATTTCATACTCCGTTTTCAATAGATAATTTAATTAATGAGACTTTAAATTTTTAATATATATGAATGAAGAAAGCTTTTCTGGTGGCGAAAATCATTTAAAGGAATTAATCCGTAATACAAATGAAAGGTTTATAAAAGAAGATTTAACTAATTTTTTAAAAATTCCAAGCTATACCGCGAATAGAAAAGGAATTATTGACGCTAAAAGTTTTCTTACCGCGTATATTTCAAGCTTTTGTGAAGAAGTTATAGAAATCAAAGGGGACATGAATCCATTACTGTTAGCTAAAGTTGATGGTGATATTAAAGAGAGATTATTAATCTACGGGATGTACGATACACAACCTGTTAGTAAAGAAAAAGATTGGTTAAAGAAACCTTTTGGAGCGGAAATCACAGAGTTACCAAAGCCTTTAGATAAGTTAGGTAAAGTTATTATTGCTAGGGGAGCTTATAATTCGAAAACTCCTTTATTATGCTTTTTAAATGTAGTGAAACTTTTGAAAGAACAAGAAAAACTTCCTATGTCGCTATTGATTTTAATCGATGGGGAAGAAGAACAAGGTTCGCCTACGCTATTAGATACTCTTAAAACAAAAAACTCCCCCTTTAACACATGCATTAATGCATATTATCCTTCATTAAAGCAAGATTTAAACGGAACTTCGGTTCTAAAACTTGGTTATAAAGGCATTTTATCTTTAAATATTAAAACTTCATCTTCCAATGCCGAATCTCACTCTTCGTTCAGTTCAATGATACCTAACCCTGCTCAAGATTTAATATTCGTTCTTAACGGAATTTATTCTGATCGGAGGTTTAAAATTAAATCGTTAAGCGCTCCTTACAATATGACAAAAAGAGAAAACGACATTATGAATGAGTTAATGAAAAGTATTGATTTAGAAATAATAAAAGAAAAAGCGGGAATTAAACAAACTCTCTTTGATGATCCTATGCAAAATTTTATTGATTACTTGTTTAATCCAACTTTTAATATCTCTACTTTAAAATCGGGTTATTTGGAAAACGGTGTAAAAAATATGGTAGCCAACAAAGCGGAGTGCAATATTGACATTAGATTTGCTCATAATGTATCAACAAATTTAATATTGGACGAGATTAAAGAAAGAATTAGAGAATTAAAGAGAAATTTAAAATCCAAATTTGAAATTATACACAACATAGGTTATGACCGATCAAAAATAAGAGAAGATACAATTTTAGTAAAAAGTCTTACAGATAGTTTTAAAAAACTGGGTTTTCCTACCCAAATTTGGCCGATTAGCGCAGCAGCAGCACCTTTAAGTCAGATACAAAGCCATTTGGGGGTTAATTTTATAGTCGGCGGTTTAGGAATTGGAGGCTACGCACATTCACCAAACGAATTCGTTCAAATAAATTCTATTCAAAATTCAAGACTATCAAATTATCTATTTCTAAATAATTACAGATATAATTTAGTACGAATGAAAAAGTCCGCCGATTCCTCGTAATTTTGGTTTGATAGCTTCTTGAGGACACATTTCCATACAACAGAGACAAGAGATACAATCTCTTCTAAGAAATTCGGGATACGACCCACTCAAAAATTTGATAGCGTTTGCAGGACAAACCTCAGAACATTGTCCACATTTGATACACATTTTTTTCTTAAGAATTGGAATCTTTTTTGTAACTTTATATATAATTCTCCTAGTAATAAAACTAGCAAATTTGGTCATTCTTCTTCCAGGAACTTTAAACTTTGGAGTTATTTTTCTAGCTTCTTCTAAGCTTAATCCCAAAATCTCTATATTTTCTAGATGATACTCCCCTAAACCTCTTTCAGAAGCATTTCTCAAATGAGGGACGTATTTAGAGCTTTTAAATTTACCAATCTCTAATGCCACAACATCTAATGCTAATTCATCCGTTCCTACTAGTATTAAATCCCATTGTTTCATATTACCAGACACAGGTCCCATTGGCCCTTCCATAATCCTAACGCAATCATATACAGTGAGTCGATTTGGTTTATTAGTAACAATCCACGAAAAGTTGTCCGCTAACGCCTCCCCAAATTTATCCGGAGTATTTCCAACCATATGGTATTTTGCTTTTAAACCTCCGGGAATGACTCCCCAGTAGTTTTTAATTGCTCCCGTAATAGTTGCTTCTCCGTGAGTTTTTAATTTTGGTAAATTAATTAATAAATCACAATCTTTTACAGATTTAGATACGTAATAATCTTCCAGTCTTAATGAGCCTTCAATCTTTTCGTGAACGGGAATGTCCTGCTCAAAATTAAGAAATTTAATTCCTGCTTTTTCACAAACCTCGTATAAGCCTATTTTTTTAGCTATTTGTGTAGCTGAAATTTTTATTTGTCCCGGAGAATCCCCTATGCTAACATGTTTCATTTGAACTCCAGATTCTTTTAGGTATTTTATTACGCCTTCAACAAAAACAGGTTGAGTGCACGCTTCTTTAGAAGCTCTTAATAAGTTGGGTTTTAGTAAAATATTTTTGCATTCAAGGAGATTAAAGTTTACATCATTTTCAATCAGTTTAATAGCAGCAACAATAGCATCCGGGATATTTTCATAATTTTTAACGTTTACAATACTGATTTTCGTTGACATAGTAACCCCTAATTAAACAGTATAGTACTTAATTAAAATATGTCCTTAATTGAAAAATTTATTTAGTTTGATGTTTTATACGCTTTTGGAAGAAAACTAAATATTTTTTTTATAAACCATTAATATTTTAATAAGAGACTTTTATTATTATTATAATTATACTTTTGAAATACTTTAATTACAAAATAGGACGGTAATTCGATTTCAAATACATACTTATGAAGCTTAATAACAACCAGAATCTAAAAGATGAGACAAAACCCGATGTACTGTTTAAGGTCTGTTTCTTTGGGGATGGAGGTGTCGGAAAAACAAGCCTGATCGGTAGATACCTAACTGGGGTATTTAAAACTGATCAAACGCTAACCATTGGAGTAGATTTCCATGTTAAAAAGATAAAGATCGGCAATTTAATAGTATCACTTCAAATTTGGGATTTTGCTGGCGAAAGTCGCTTCAGATTTCTTTTACCGAGTTACGTTCTTGGCGCGTCTGGAGGAATTTTTATGTATGACATAACGAGGTTTTCTAGCTTGAAAAATTTCACAGAATGGATTGAAATTTTTAAAAAAGGATTCGCTGGGGCTCAAGATAAGCAATTACCTGTATTGATGGTTGGAAGCAAGCTAGATTTAGGCTATAAAAGAGCTGTTTCAAGCAAAGAAGCATTCGATCTTGCAAAAGAACAAGATTTATATGGTTATATCGAATGCTCATCTAAAGATGGGAGAAATGTAGAAGATATATTCACAGAAATAGCAAAATTAATGCTAGATAGAGCTGGATTGTAAATACTCATTTTTTAAAGATATCTTCTAATGAATTAATAACTAAGTGTGGATTCAAATCTTTATCAATTATTAGTGATTGAGCAAGATCTTGTCGAAGTTTCTTAACATCCGCTTCTTTAGCGACTCCTGTTAATACAAGAACCGTATTGATATTTGCCCGATTCCCTGCTAAAATATCCGTATTTAATCGATCTCCGAAAATTACAGATTTTTCAGGATGGGTGTTAGTATTCTTTAGGATTGAACTAATGCCAAATGGATTTGGTTTCCCAAAAATTTTTAACGGTTTCTGATTAGTACATGTTTGAAGGGCGTTGACCATTACTCCTGCTCCAGGCAATAATCTATTGGCTACAGGGAAGGTACTATCTGCATTAGTGGCGTAAAACTGTGCATTTCCTTGTAAAATGCAGTTTTGGGCGAAAGCTAGTTTTTTGTAGTTAAAGTCCCGGTCCATACCAACTATTACATAATCAACTTCATTGCTATCAGAGTTAAAATTGACAATAGTATGCCCCTTCATTTCCAATTCTTCCCTTAACCCGATTTCACCAATGACAAAGATAGTTGCATTCTGTTTTAAACTAGTAATTTCTCCTGCGGTGATTGACGCGCTTGTAAAAAAATCATTTATTTCGCTTATTATGTTAAATTTTTTCAGTCGATCAACGTACATTCTTCTAGTAGCTGTAGAATTATTAGTGTTATATACAATCTTAACGGAATTCTCTTTTAAATCCTTAATCACTTCATCACTTTTAGGAATTAAGGAATTTCCTCTGTATATGACTCCGTCTAAGTCAAAAATCGCTAATGTTATATCTTTAAACTCTTTACTTAATTCTCGCATATTGATTTGAGCGTCTTAGATGTGAAATATTATTACCATTTTTTAAATCCAACCTACTGGCAGACCTAATAGAACTACCATCAGTTGGATACCAATAGGTATAAAAATTGGATTTAATATATTATCTGCTGTCAATGCTGGCAAATAATCAGTAAGAAAAAACACGATAGCGCCCATAATGGCATAAACTGGGCCTACAAGCACAAGACCAATAATGTAGGCGACTGCCACACCAGCGATAAACCCTTCGATCGATTTGACATCGTTATTTCTTAGCGTTATCTTGTGCCTTCCAAATCTTCTTCCAATTAATGCAGCAGATGCGTCTGAGAGGCATGCTATGAGGATTCCCGCAAAGTAAACTCGAATATCGGGGATAATTTTTGCCATATAGAGCATGTAAGAAAAAATAAATCCTGTAATAATGTAAATTTGAGGCCCGGCAGCGTTTTTTTCTTTATTTCTTAACATAGATTTTGTTAAAAAATTAAAAACAGAATATTCAGGACCCCACACGATACGAATTATGTCGGATATAATTGCGAATGCTAAAGCCGCAATTAAAGCAAACATAGTAATTTCCACAGCAGCACGA
>JAHQWP010000201.1 GCA_029856235.1 Promethearchaeia archaeon | reverse complement strand
ATTCTTTAAATACTATTCACTTCGGAATTCGTCAAATATGAATGAAAATGATAAAGAAAGACCTTACAAATAATTGTGTTATTATAAATTCTTCTTCGTAATTCTCGTCTTAAAAAAGATAATCAAGATTGAAGTTATGATAAGACTTAGAATTAAGAATCCCATTTGATAACCTGGAATAATTGGAAGGTAATATCTTGTTAACTCATCATTACTACAATAGAAAAAGAAAGTATCAGGTCCGTTTTCAAGTAAAATTAATTCAATGTAATATATCTTAGATTCTGAGGCTGTGTAGTTGATGTAAGGATTATCTTCTAAACTGTAAATTATTGCTACAGCAAAAATTTCTGGATTAAGGCTATTATCAAGATTTATGAAAGATTCAGTAGGACGTTCATCATAAAGAAACAGGTTGAAGTTTCCTTCATCGATGTGAGTTACATTAATTACTATGTTTTCATCGTCTTCTAAGTGAACGAGAAAATAAACAGAAATCCCGTCGTTTATATTATCTATATGTTCAAAACCCATAACACTTACAGTTGGGATTAAGCTCATTATAGTAAGAAGAGTAATTGCGAGATACTTTCGTTTCATAGTCTTGGTTATTGTAATAATTTTAAGTTTGATATAACGTTTAAACAAAATTAAGCTTTATTGAAATTTGAAACACGAAAATATGTGTGAGTTTGCTGAAAATGGATAAAATTCTGCTACAAAATTTAGAGTTTGGTAAGTACCATGGTCTTGGTAACGATTATATAATAATAAACAATTTAAAATATGGAATTCCAGACGATAGAAAATCAGATTTAGCAAAAATATTATGTAGGCATCATTTTTCTATTGGGGCTGATGGAGTTTTATTTGTATGTCATTCTAAAAAAACAGATGTGAGGATGAAAATGTTTAATCCCGACGGTTCTCAAGCTGAGATGTGCGGTAATGGAGTTCGATGTTTTGCAAAATTTCTGTATGAAAACGATATTTATAAAAAAGATAAAATAGAGATTGAAACGCTTAAAGGGATTGTAGTTGCTGAACTCACTATTATTAATGATAAAGTTAACACAGTAACAATTGATATGGGTATTCCAACTATGGATTGTGAAAGTATTCCAGTTGATTTAGAAAGCCCAGTTAATCAATGCGTTAACGAACCAATAGTAGTTTTAGATAAAATTTTTAAATTTACAGCAGTTTCAACAGGTAACCCTCACGCTGTTATTTTTTCAAAAGACATTATTAATGACGACGATTTAAATAAGTATGGTGCTGCAATCGAGTCTAACATCCTTTTTCCAAAAAAAACCAACGTGGAATTTGTAAAAGTATTGTCCAAAGAAGAAGCTATTCTGAGAGTTTTTGAAAGAGGGGTTGGTGTAACTAATTCTTGTGGAACTGGTACGTGCGCTGCCGTGGTTGCAGGGACTACAATAGGATTGTTTAGTAAAAATACTCCAGTTACAGTTCATAACGACGGTGGTGATTTGAAAATCACCTATGACGGGAAATCAGTTTTTATGGAAGGTCCAGCTGTAAAAGTGTTTGATGGAGTAATTGAAAAGATTGAATTTTGATTTATTTTTATTGATACTTTGATTATTTTTATTTAACGAAGTAAGTTTTTTATTGTAATTGAGGTAAAAAATTATGAATTATTCTGATTGGCTAAGTAGAAAAGGTTTAGAATATAGAAAAGAGATATTGTATTTTGCAGATAAAAATACATTGGATATCGCTAACAGTTATGGCACCCCCCTTTATGTAATTAACGAACAAATGATTCGCGAGCGCTACAGAAGCTTAAAAAATGTTTTAAATCTCGAATATAGAAATAACCAAATAAACTATGCTGTTAAAGCTAATTCAAACCTGTCTATTTTAAGAATTCTGAATTCAGAAGGAGCTTCCTTCGATTGTACATCTATGGGGGAAGTGTACACTTGTTTAAAAGCGGGCATATCTTCAGAAAAAATGATATTTACAGGAAATATGTTTACCGATACTGATTTTACTTTCGCAGTAAATAATGATGTATTCGTCAATTTAGACAGTTTAAGCCAATTGAACCGTTTGGTACGAATTCATGAGAGTCTTGGTAAGGAAAAAAAAGCTATCTCTTTTAGGATAAATCCAGAATTTGGAGCAGGACACCATAAGCACACAATAACAGCAGGAAAGGATATAAAATTTGGGATATTGGAAGAACAAGCAATAGAAGCGTATAGAAAAGCTAAAGAGGCAGGCTTTGAGAAGTTTGGCATTCATCAACATATCGGCTCTGGAATAATAAACGCCCTCGATTTTGGGAAACCAGCAGAAAAATTTATTAGTATTATCGAGAAAATAATTGAAGTACTCGATATAAACTTTGAATTCATCGATTTTGGTGGTGGTTTGGGGATACCTTATCGCCCAGAAGAAGAACCTTTAGATTTAGAGAAATATAAAAACTTAATTTTAAATCCATTTTTAGATTTGGTAAAGTCAAAAGGTTTAGGTACCCCAATTTTTAAAATCGAACCGGGGCGTTATTTAAGCGCAGAATCTACTATTTTATTAACACAGATAAATACAATAAAAAACAATGGATTTAAGCTTTTTGCGGGAGTTAACGCGGGTTTTAATATTCTAATTCGTCCAACATTATACAATAGTTATCATCATATAATTCCTTGTGATATAAAAGGAAAAGAGAAGGTAGCTGAGTATGATATTGTCGGGCCTATTTGTGAGTCTGGAGATGTTCTTGGAAAAGCAAGGAATTTAAAAGAATTAAAAGAGGGAGATTATCTTGCTATTCTTGATACTGGAGCATACGGTTTTGTCATGAGTAGTCCTTATAACTCAAGACCTAGACCTGCTGAAGTTTTAATTAATAATAATTCAGTTTATGAGATTAGGAGAGCTGAAACTTTCGATGATCTTTTAAACACCCAAAAAATTCCAGAACATTTAAAATAAGAAAAAAGAATTAAATCATCTATAACGTTAATTATCAGAGATAGAATTATAAAAAAGGAAGCTTTAAGGACTGGATACCCTTTAGACCTTCTAGATGAAGAGTTGGCAAAATGAAATCTGTGAATTCAGGTTGATGATAATACTGATCTGCTCTGATAAATTTTTATAATTTTATCTCTTTCTACAAAAATAATAGCAGTATACAACAATAGAGCTAGTCATGAACGATAAATTCATCAAAGTTATAAAAAAGGTTTAAGAAAAAATCTTTAGATTTTCTTGCTAATAATGATGTAATTATTGGTATAGCCAATTTATGTAGTATAATTATAA
Organism: Promethearchaeia archaeon; assembly: GCA_029856235.1. Classification (GTDB taxonomy): domain Archaea; phylum Asgardarchaeota; class Lokiarchaeia; order Sigyniarchaeales; family SOKP01; genus SOKP01. The sequence continues at coordinate 11,966 of JAHQWP010000201.1, read as the reverse complement.
AAACTATAACCTAGATGAATAAATGCGGTAATATTGCAATTAGAGAATGTTGGGATTATTCGATCTAACTCAAATCCAAGATCAATATAAAATTTAAGTATATTCCCTTCTGTTTTATTTGAGGTTAATACTTCAATTAAACCAACTCCAATGCCCATGGCATGTTGATACGTTAGATCCCAAACTAAATGAATAGCATTTTCGCTAGTGAGTGGAAGAAATACAAAACTAATATTCAAATGTTCAGTTCTATTCAAATTTATATAATTCAAATTGTAAAATTCAATTGTTGTAACACTATGATCTTCCTTAGGAATTACATATTCTCCTGAAGTGTGAACATCATATGGCCAGAAATCTTGAGTCTGACTACAAAATCGTTGCCATTTAAAGCAATCTACTATAAAAACATGAACTTTACCATAGGTAGTTATTGCACTAATATTACAAAAATCTATACCTGAATTATTTATGTTAACAGAATGATAATGATTAAAACCTACTTCTTCAAACTGACTTGTAACCGCTGAAAACTGCGTTGTTCCATTTATAGCTTCATAAGATATATCAAATTTTATAATTTCTCTAGGGGACCACATTTTTATATAAACATCGTTAATAGATTTTAAGTTTATATTTATGTTATGAGATTTATTGAAATGATTTGCCCATTTTACGTTAATTCGTCCCGATAGGCCTGAAGCGTTAAAATCTGAATAAGATAAAAATCGAATATTCCAGATATCAAACCATTGATCTCCTGAATCTGATGTACATAGAAAATTTTTTGAGAAAATTGTGTGATCTAGAATTAAATTTATAACTCCAGAAGTCGTTGATATTTTAAAATCGTTATAAATCGAGCTTTTATTTAGCTGAACATCAACATTTCCTGAACTGGTTTTAATTTCAAATACACTATAATTAATTTTATGTGTATTGATTTTTAAATTACAACTTCCGCTATCGCTTTTAAAGCTATAGTTATAATAATTTGGGTTAAAGGATATGTTGAGATCTAAATTTATAATATCATCCGGCATATTGAGAGTGCTTAAAATTTTTAAACTAGGTTGTTGTTCTACATAAGTAATTACAATAAAATTTTCCGGATCATTGAACCCCTTATAATTGATTGTCCATTCTGCTTCTAAAATATTACTTGAGTTTTCAGGTAAAGTCATAAAATTAATATTACCCTTCTGAATTTGATTATCTATTTCAATTTTAGAGACAACTTTTCCCTCCTCAGAGATTTCATAATAGCCAGAAGTTTCTTTTGAATCTTGAGAAAATATAAAAATAGTTGTTCCAACTACAGAAAAACCAATAATGAGAGCTAATGATATTACTATTATGCCTTTCCTATTCATAAATTTACCACGGGTTCAATACTATTAAAAAAAGAAAATATTGACAGAGAGAATATCCTTTTCTTGACAAATAATGATACATAAGTCAACTTATATAGTTTTTTTCTCTGATTCTCTTAGAATAGATTTTAAAATTTCACGTGAATTTTATAGTAAGCCTTCCATGAATGTTTTTATAGACTTAAAACATCTTTCATTGAATAAATACGGATTTCATTTTGTTTAGCGATAAATTTAATTGCTTTTATTGCCCCGGCAGCGAAGCATCCTCTACTATGAGCTTGATGTTTCAATTCAATTCTTTCACCGGCTCCAGCGTAGAGAACAGTATGATCGCCAACAATATCACCGCCTCGAACTGAATGGATACCTATTTCGTTTTTAGCACCCACTTTCCTTTTATTAGGTCCTTTTGAACGTCCAAATTTTAAAGTTTCCTCTGGATCGCACCTAAGAGTATCACAGATTGTATTAGCAATCATCAATGCTGTCCCTGAAGGCACATCTGCCTTGCGATGATGATGACTTTCAATTACTTCAATATCCCACTCCTTCAAGTAGCTTGCTAATATGCTAGAGATTTTAAACAAAATGTTGACTCCAGTAGCCATATTTGGTGATATTATAGCTGGAGCTTTATTCTTTTCTACAAGTTTTTTGAATTTATCTAAAAAATCATCGGACATAGCAGTTGTCCCAATAACGCACCGTATACCATTTTCAACACAAATTAAGCAATTTTTTTCGGTAGCCTTAGCGACTGTGAAATCGACAACCACATCTGGTTTAGTTTCGTTAATAACTTCTCGAAGATTGTTAACATCTGTTATGGTAACCTTATCAGGATCATCGGTTGCAATCAAAGAACCTAATTTTTTACCTATTTCGGTTAAGTCGCATGCAGCTACAACCTGTATTTCACTATCAGTAATTGCGAGTGAAGAAATTAATTTTCCCATTGATCCCGTCGGACCTAGTATTAGTAATTTTATCATCTCAATCCCTCAATTATACAATTGATCTATATTAAGTTTAGAACTCTTAATACATTCTTTATCTTATCTTGATTTTCTTCTAAGGGCGGAGTTAAAGGTAATCTCATCCTTTTATTCATGATTCCCATTAACTCAGCAGCAAGCTTTACGGGACCGGGATTAGTTTCTACGAATAGAATTTTAAAGAGATCAAAAAGTTCAAATTGCATTTCCCTTGCTTTGTCCCAATTTCCATTAAGCATAGTACTAGTAAAGTCCACTAGTTTTGCGGGTATAATATTAGAGGCTACGCTCACAACGCCTTTACCACCTAGAGCCATTATGTGATATGTCATTCCGTCATCACCGCTAAGTACTATGAAATCATCTGGAGTTGTTTTTATAATCGTCGTAATTTGATCTATGTTTCCGCTCGCGCATTTAATCCCTACGATGTTATCTTTTTTATATGCCAACTTTGACACTGTTTCAGCCTCTAGATTACGCCCGGTCCTACTGGGAACATTATAAAGAACTATCGGCAAAGAAATTGAATCCGCAACTGTGGAAAAATGGTCGATCAGTGAATGTTGGACCGGTTTATTATAATACGGAACGACCACTAAACACCCGTCTGCGCCTGCACCTTCAGCGTATTGACAAAGAGAAATCGCTTCTTTAGTTGAATTACTTCCACAACCTGCTAAAATAAAGGGATCTTTTCCACTCTTCTTCCCTTCATCAATAGCTATATCCATTGCAACATGATGTTCTTCGTGAGATAGGGTTGCAGACTCTCCCGTAGTGCCCATAGTTAGTGGTTGACACCCACTATCAATCTGGAATCTGATAAACTTTCTATATTCTTCCTCGTCTATTACCAAATCCTCTGTGAAGGGTGTAATCATGGCAGTAATGACATTTTGTAGTTTTTCTAATTTATTCATAAACTTTCAACTTAGTTTGTAATATTCTATAGGTTTTTATTGCCTTAATTATTTAAATAAAAAATTCTAATTAAGGTATAAATTGTTAAAAAACACTTATAAGCATTATTGCTAAGCGCATCATAAATAAAACGCTATACAATTTGAGATTATTGAACCCGCTTTTGTATTTGAGGATCATGATTATTTATTTAGTCAAAAAATAAATAGGAAAATGATTATGATTTTGGTATAAAATTCAATATGAACATGAAAATTGATTATTTAGATAAATTTTCTGGAACCTTATTGGGAGTTAGCATTGGAGACACCTTAGGTCATCCGTTTGAAGGAATGATTAGAGAACGAATATATTCGCATTTTAAGAACTTCAAAGAATTTATGAAAGAAAACAAAAAAATCTTCAGAACTTACACAGATGACACTCAACTGACACTGCACACGGCAGAAGCTCTTATCCAGGGATCTGGATTCAATGAAAATAATTTCATTAGGGAATATGTTAGTTGGCTTGACGATCCTCCTATAGGTCCTGGATTTGGGTGCATATCTTCCATTCGAAAATTAAAATATGGAATTTCATGGAAAAAAGCAGCTTCAAATTCCGGAGGTAATGGCACTGCAATGCGCGTTTCTCCTATTGGACTATTTTACTGTAAAGATATAAAGAGCTTAAATAGTGCAGCGTTAAAATCAAGCGTAATTACTCATTCACACCCCGCAGCTTCGGCAGGTGCTATCGTTATAGCAAGAGCAATTGCTTTTCTAATTGATAAATCAATAAAATCTGGTTTTTCTATTGAGGATTTTTTTGAAACCATCATATCCTCAATTTCTGGCACACAAGAAAAAATTTGGGAAGAATTTATAGAGATTTTAAATAAAGTAAAAGAAAATCTCAACATTTCAGTTGAGGCAGGGTTAATTAAATTCTCCCAAGTGGGTGTAAAATCTCCGTTCTTTATAGAAGATTATCTAGGTAAAGCTTTTGTTCATCCTTATACACTAAGTACCGTTGCTTGTGCAATTTTCGTCTTTTTAAAAAACCTTGATTCGTTTGAAGATTGTATTATTCAATTAGCGACTGCGGGGGGAGATAGCGATACGGTTGGCGCCATAGGGGGAAGTTTAGCTGGAGCCTACTTCGGTTTAGGAAATATTCCTGAAAATTTAATAAATATTGTAAAACAACATAGGGATATTCTAAAAGTTAGCGAACAATTATACCTTAAATTTAGAGGAAAATATAGATTAGGCTAAGCAGAATTATTTAAATCATTGTTCAGTTGTTTTAAGCATTTTTCACAAAAATCATGTGGTTTTTTATCAGTATCATCTATAGAGTTTGAAAAGCGCATCACACATCGATTCTCGCAATGTTCCAAACCAAAAGTGTGACCGAGCTCGTGAATTGCTTCTTTGAGAACTCTTTGCTCAAATTGAGCTATATCTTCGGTTCTTCTATAAAATTCTTCTCTTAAACGAGAAACTGAAATTAATGCACTCCCAAAAGATTTATTTCTAGGTAGATCGGCAACACCGAACACAAAATTTAAGAATTTAGAGAAAATGTCAACATCTGCAACCCCCAGAACGCGATAATAATTCTTATTTTTAACGTGAGAAACTAATCTCTTTTTAATTTTTAAAGCATCGTATTGTCTCTTAGTGGATTCATACTCGGAATCCAGTACAGGGAGCTGGTCAGGAAGGACAACAATTTTAAGATTATATTTTTTAAAGAACCACTTTAAATTCTTTCTAAGAATTATCAATATTCCGGGTTCGATATCTCCAATTTTCTGCAGATAAATTGTTTTCGTCATTTTAGAGCTAATTTAAAGAGCTTTCCTAAGGAAGTTAAATATAACCTAATTTATTAGATTTAACAAAAACTGCTTAGATGGAATAAAGAAATAAAAAAATTAAAAATCGAAAAAAGATTTGGATCATTATTATTGATATTTTGTGATTTTATTTTTCATCACGAGAACATAAGTTATCAATTTACTCCTCGAATTTAATGGGAGGGTGGTCTAGCTTGGTATGATTCCTGGTTTGGGACCAGGTGGCCGGGGGTTCGAATCCCCCCTCTCCCATTTTCCTACTTCTCTTTCTTATGGAATGCTAACTTAAATAAAACGAAAAGAAGATTTAAAAGGAAAATGGATTATATTTCGGTATATTCTTCTACATTTACTGAGTCGTTTGGATTAAAGTAAATGTCGGGAATTAATTCTTGAACTGTTGTAAGGAGCGATAACATTATTGCGGGATTATCTGAAGTAATTTTGTAGTATATATGAACACCTAATCTCTTTTTTACTTGAATCTGTTTCTTAAAGAACTGGATTAATTGCTGGACATCTTCTTTAAACTCTTTATTTTTCTCAATCCAAACGAAGATTTGCTTCTTTTTAGTTTTACTATTTGATTTAATTTTTAATTTTAATATCATGATTATCGAAAAATTTTATTTTTAATTCTTAGAGTATTAGTTATTATTCTTTTATTTCTAATTATAAAAACTTGAATATTTTTGATTTTGCATAAGATATATCATATTTAATCCTTAATTCGTATAAAGGAGAACTACTTAATTAAGTTAAAAAAAAGAACATATATCTAGTTATTAGTTAGTCATTCTCTAATCCTTTTTAGTTCGATTTTTACAACATTGTAACGATCTGGACATTCTAATTCAACTACATCTGGATTTTGCGACCAAGGAAATGTGCCACCAAATTGTAGTGTAATAATGGAAGGAAAAATGTCGTGATAGAAGAAACCACACAATCCTCCAGAATCGTGTCCACTCAATTCGATAATATCTCCTTTTTTATGCTTTGCGTTGCATCGACCTTTAACATCTTTTATGGTACCAACTATTTTATATGTTCTTCTTTCGTTTTCACTCATGGTTATACCCATTAATTAGATTTAGTTGTTTTTTTAAGCTCTTTCAAAATTTTATCTACTTTATTATCTTTGATCCAGTATCTTATTTTGGAATTACTTAAAAGTGACTGAATTTTTTTGTTCAGCTCATATAATTCTTGTTTTTCCTCCTTAGATAATTGAGGAACTTCTATCGGTTGAGATTTGCTAATTTTTTTAATATGTTCTTCTACAGTGGGGATTTCTACTTGCTCCTTTCCTTCAATAAGAGCCTTTCTCAATACTTCTTTTATATTTTTAACCCAGCCTTCTATCCAAGGATAAGATCCTCTTTTTTTCGGATCAATTATCTGAATATTTTTCCTTTTAACCACAATTAAATCGTCGGGACAAGAATTTTCGCATGCTCCACAATAAAAACAGTCTTCCTCATTGCATGCAATTTTACCATATTTCACTACATCCTCTGCGCTCTCAGGAATGTAAAATGATTCTACGGGACAAATATTGACGCAAGCTTTGCAACCTTGTGGGTCGCACTTGTGTAACATATTTTTCTTAATAATTACTTCTCCTTCAATAGGAGTAGCAATAGAAAAGCAATCTGCTGGGCACTCTTTTGAAATTTTAAAATAATCTTGGATGGAATTACTTTCTCTTACCGATAAACATAATTGACAAACTTCATTTTCCGCATCTTCAGTGCACTTATCGAAATCTATCTCATAGAATTTTTCGATCGTAGGAAATTCGTCCATATCAATTTGTCCTTCCGGCACAATATTTTCGTGGAATGCGTTTGTCGGGCATACTACGACACATAACATGCAATAACAGCATTTATCGTAATCAATAAAGAGTTTTGGATTTGAATCGTCTAATATATTTTGGGCAATTTCGGGGATTGGTCCAAGTTCTATGGCATCGACGGGACAAACAAGTTTACATAAACTGCAACCTACACATTTTTTAATATCGTAAGTTAATTTTTTCTTAACGTCCTTATATTGCCAATTTAAAACTAACTGATCGATAATTACATCTAAGGTCTTTTCGATCTCTTCTTCTTTATCGGGGTTTACTTTATCCTTTCCTGAAGTTTCAGTAATATTGATTCTCCCTAATACTTTATTAAAAATTTTCTAATTAATTTTAATTACGGAGATTAATTAATTTTAACTCTTAAATAAATTTAACAAATAAGATTAAGAAAAATAGGATTGGCTTTCTTTATCGAAACCGTACAAATATTCAATATGAATACCATCTGGTCGCCGATCAGGGGGAACATATCGAATTAGTAAGTTATCTATATAATAACCAATTCCGTTCTCTGCCATAATTACTGCAGGATGATTTTTATTCTTAAATATTTTCTCGCTAACATTAAGTGTAATGGTTTTGCATTGCTTTTCGTCAAGAACACCAAGAGAATGGATGTATTCGTGAAGGAGAATGTGATAAGTGTATGCCCAAATAATAATGTCCTCTGTTTTTTCTTCTAAAATGATCTTCAGAGGTGAAGTATTCATTACTATATCCGTGCCTGGGTAGAAATGCATTCCTCCTATAAATCCGCCTTGGAACATTCCCATTTCTGCAAGTCCTAATCTTAAACCTGCACGATGACGATCATATATTTTCCTTACATCATCTTTAACGGTTTCAAATATTTCGGGCATAACTTGCTTTAATTCTTTTAGGTTCATAATTTCCTCCTTGATTTACTAATTTCTAAATAAAATAGTAATAATGAGAATTTTAATATTAAAAATCAAAAAACCAATCATCGTCATCCTCCCAAAGAAAATCCATAAATGATGACATATCTTTCATAAGGGTTCTAACATTTGCTATTTTGGAATCTCTTGTAAAATTATCTAAATCAGAGAAAAATAATTTATCTACAAGATTATCGATACTAATTCTTTTACGAAATTGTACTGGATTGTAGAATAAAGTATAGAAAATTTCCCGTTCTAGATTTTCGACTTCGGATTTTGGTTTTAAGAAATTTTTTTTGTAAGTATCGTTAATTATGTTTTTAAGTTCGACGATGAAGCACTCTTTATTTTGTAGTAATTTACTTCTCTCTATTTCTAAGTTCCTAATATTATTCTCGATATCTCTAATCTGTTGCCCTAAAAATCTTATTTTATCATCAGGGGTTTTAATGCTCTCAAATTTAGTAGAACATCCAATATCTTTAAGATCAATAGACTTAATATCATCATCGATTTGAGCCATGTTGTATGTGATATTATAATAATCGGGCGTTATATCAATTCTTATAGAAAGATTGCTTTTAATTCTGTATTTCCCACCTCGCTTTTCGTCCCCTATTCGCTCTAAAACATTATTAGAGCTTAAAATGTCTAACTGGCTGTGCACTGCTTGTCTTGATATTCCTAAAATTTTAGATAATTCCGAAGCAGAGTGGGGAACTTTAGCTAGTTTAGACAATATTATACGTCGAGTTGGATTTCCTAACATTTCTAATAAATTATCTAAACCAATGAATTGTTTTGTCTCATCTTCTCTTTCTATTTCCATTTACATCACTTTATTTTACCAAGTAAGGATGATTATTACCTATACATATCTTCTAATCCTTCCGAAGATTTATCGTGAACTTTTTTAGCTCTATCAGCTCCTTTGATGATTTTATCAATTGCATCGTCTAACTCAGCTTGATTTATCTCTATTTTGCTTACGAGATTGGAACGTAAGTTTTTAATCTTATCCTCTAACTCTTTGATGTTTTTACTCGATGCTTTTTGTTGTTGTAATTGCTCTAAATGCTCTTCGTAATTATGTAAATCTTGTTTTTTCTCGTTAAAAGCGGGAATATTTTTACGGATTGTTAACAACGTTGCTTCCTCACTTATGGCTTGAATATCAGCACCAGTGTAATCTTCTAAAGCTTCAGATAGTTTATCGTAATTTACATTTTTAGCCATGGGTTTATTTTTGAGATGTATCTTGAAAATCTCCTTTCGTGTTTCGAAATCGGGCATCGAAATTTCAACGTGTCTTCCAAACCGTCCTGATCTTAATAAAGCGGGATCGAGCATATCAGGTCTATTCGTAGCAGCTAATAGAATCACATCTTTTAAATCTTCTAAACCGTCCATTTCAGTTAGAAGTTGAGAAATCACTTGATCGGTTACCTCCGAGCTCGCAGATCTACCCCTCATACCTGCGATTGCATCAATCTCATCGAAAAAGATAATACAAGGAGAGGCCGATCTAGCCTTCCTAAAAGTTTCTCTGACCGCTTTTTCGCTTTCACCGACCCATTTCGATAGAAATTCGGGACCTTTAACTGAGATAAAATTTACTTCACTTTCGTGAGCTAATGCTTTCGCTAACAAGGTTTTTCCCGTTCCTGGAGGTCCGAATAACAATATCCCACTTGGAGGTTTTGAAGATAAGTGCTTATATAATTCGGGGAATTTTAGAGGCCACTCAATAATTTCTCTTAATTGTAATTTTGCATCTTCTAAACCTCCCACATCAGCCCAGGTCTCCTTAGGCTGAGAAATAACTACTTCTCTTAATGCTGAAGGTTCGATATTATTTAAAGCCGATGTAAAGTTCTCCATGTTTATTTTTAGTGAATTTAAAATTTCGAAAGGAATTGGTTTGTCTAAGTCTATTTTTGGAAGCATTTTTCTTATCGCTAACATCGCTGCTTCCTTAGCTAGAGCTTCAACATCAGCACCAACAAAGCCGTGGGTTCTCTCTGCAAGCGTTCTTAAATCAACATCCTCGAATAAAGGCATACCTCGAGTGTGAATTTGCAGTATTTCGTATCTTCCATCTGTGTCGGGTACTCCAATTTCGATTTCTTTATCAAATCTCCCCGGTCTTCGGAGAGCAATATCAATATCGTTAACTCTATTTGTTGCCCCGATTACGATGATTTCACCTCTGCCTTCCAAACCATCAAGCAAAGAAAGTAACTGAGCTACTACCCTTCTTTCAACTTCTCCAGTAACTTCTCCTCTTTTTGGGGCAATGGAATCTAATTCGTCTATAAATATTATTGAAGGCGCGTTTTTTTTTGCATCTTCAAAAATATTTCTTAGATTTTCCTCACTCTGTCCATAAAATTTACTCATAATTTCAGGGCCACTAATCGTAATGAAATGAGCGTCAGTTTCAAAAGCTACAGCCCTTGCCAATAATGTTTTTCCCGTTCCAGGAGGTCCGTGCAATAATACCCCTTTTGGAGGATCTATTCCAATTCTTTGAAATAGTTCTGGATGTCTCATAGGCAATTCTATCATTTCACGAATTCTCTGAATTTCGTCTGCTAATCCACCTATATCTTCGTAACTTACCCTAGCTTTTTCTCTTTCTTGTAATTCCTTGTGCGTTTTTTCGCTTAATCTAATGTCTGTGTTTAGATCGATTCTTACAGCATCAGTTTTTGGTTGAAAATCAACGACGATCATATCGTATCTTCTAGTACCAGAATAAAAGCTTAATATGTCGTTTTTTGTAACGACTCTATTTTCTAATTTTTTATTTAGCTGGCTAGGATTGAATACAACGGACTCAGTCAAACTCGCAATGACAACCATTTCTGCCAAAGCAACTTTTATTTTGCGAACTTCTACGAAATCATCAATTGCTGCATCTATATTTCTTCTTAAAGAAGTATCCAGTCTTATTGTGCCAGTCCCGCTATCTTCGAGTTTCCCTGGATATAACAATGCTGCCGTTTTAGATTTTGAAATCGGATGAGATATTTCTATAGCATCACCAGTTTTTAAATCTAACTTTCTAGCTACCTCAGGATCGATTCTTACTCTACCTGTAGCAGGATCGTCCTTGAAAGCGTCCTTTACTCTTAACCTAATTCCTTTTCCTTCAATTCCACTTGAAATTCCACTCATAGTTAAAACCCCCTCTAAGAATTCTTCTTTTTCATTATAATTGATACGATTCCATTATTAACTTCTAATACATGATCATCCATCGTGGACTCGAACGGCAATCGTATTTCTTTTACTACATTTACAAAATTGATTTCTATTGATACCTTAAGATTTCTTCCATCCTCACTTAAACTCAGAAGAATGTGCCCCATTTCAATTCCAGGTGCCTCTATAAGAATATCGGTAAAATCTTCATGTATATTAATTTCATGATAAAGTTCTTTTGCAGTAGATTTTTTATGTTTTATATTTGGTTCTAAAGATAAAGTTCCTACATCAATAGCTTGTTTATTTCCTGACTGTCCTAATTGTTTAAACTGTGAAAGGTTAGAAATATTAAACCTTTTAAAATAATCTTTAAGTTTTTTCTTATCGTAATTACCCTCAATTCTTATCTCTGGTTTATCCATGCCAGGTTCAAAATGATACGTAACCTTAAACGCTTTTACATTTTCATCTTTCAGATTCAGGTTTGGATCAAAATTATGTTCAGGCATAAATAAAAAATCTACATCAAAAATATCTGAGTCTATATTAAGGTATTTCTTAATACGCTCTAAAAACTCATTATAATCATCATCATACTCGTCAGACAAAACTATCACCTTTTTAAAAATGACAAAAAGAACTTGTTATTGTCAAGAACTAGATGACAATTCGGACTTAAAAATCTTCAGATTATATCTTATCATACCTAAATACTAAAAATAAATAATCTTACTATATTCATCAAAGCGTTTGACATTAAGAAATTCAGGAATTTCCGCAATTTGAGTTCCTCTTACAATTATATTTTTCAAAAGCTTTAGGTGCCTCATTGATCTAGGG
>JAHQWP010000200.1 GCA_029856235.1 Promethearchaeia archaeon | reverse complement strand
AAATTTCTGAATTGTCTAAAATAGAGCTACTTCAAAGAGCAAACGATTACATTTTTTCTACTGGTTTGAACGATGGTGCTTCGAAATTATGTAAAGCGAATATGAAATATGGTCTAGCTCAATTTCACCTCATTCAAGAGAAATATGGATTTGAACCTAAAGCTACTTTTATATCTTCTCCAGATGAAACTATTTCAAAGAATAATTTTCGATGGAATTCCGGACTTGGTTATGGTGGGAGATTAAATTGGGGTTCTGGGAAAGATCAAATTGTTTTTTTGAATGTTAAACCAAATTGTTGCGGAATATTAGTAGGAGGATTAGAAGAATTACCAGACGCGTACGATATCATAAAAAAAATAGACAATGTAAAGAGTACAGAATTATACAGTGGAGAAGTTCTTATAAATTGGGATTATGGGATTTCTAATCATTTCATTAACTGTTATGAAACAAAAAATCTTTCAGATATAAATTTACCTCCCTATATTTTTATGATACATGGTTCTGCACCAGAATTTCGCGATGATCGCTATGGTTTTGGTTTATATATTGACAGCTCAAAATCTTTAATGGATCGTGCAATTAAGGAAGCTAGTAAATTTGGAGATCAATTTATTTTACTTGACTCAGATGCTAAAGAATATCTCGAATTTAACAAGAAGGCAATAGACTTTTCGAAATTTAAAAGAGAGATAATTGCTATGAATCTGTTCAGTTCTGATTATAAGGTAATTTGTAATACACCACATCAATTTTTAAAAGATTTCAATAATATGTACCTAGGAAGCAACTGTACTGATGTACAAAGTGATTTTATCTCAAATAATATCTTCCCAACCGCATTACGAGCAGACTTGGCAGCTTATCTTTTTAGAGGTCGAAAAAGTTTTTCTGAAACGACTTTAAAAAATAATGAATTTTTAAAAAGAGCGGTAAATTTTGAATTAGAAGACCTATTAATGAATGCTAATTTGTTGCCCCACGGAGGGGGATACTTGTTACCTGACATAAGCCGAGTGCAAAAAGTATTAGAGTATAAACACCAGAGATATTTTGCATGTGAATTAGTAAAAGATAGGAATAAATTAAAGATCGTCCGCAATGTAAAGGATTTACAATTTGAATATAGAGGAAGAGATGTAATACTTAAAACTCTTCAATTGGAACTTGGCGAAATTATTGCTCGATTAAATCCAATATTTTCTTTGAAGTTATAGCCTATTCTATTTTTGCTCCTGAGGGGATTTCCTTATCAGGTGTTAAAACGGATACAATATCCCCATCAACAGCAGCAAGAAGCATGCCTTCGCTTAGAATCCCTTTAAGTTTTCTCGGCTCTAAGTTTGCAAGTATTGCGATTTTTTTACCTTTTAGTTCGTCTGCTTTATATTTTTCAGCTAATCCGGCGACTAAAGTCCGTTTTTCATCACCTAAAGCAATAGAAAGTTTATATAATTTGTCTGCTTTAGGAACCTTCTCTACCTTCTCAATGAGTGCTATTCGTATATCAAGCTTCTTAAATTCTTCATATGAAACCAATTCTTTACCACCTTTTTTGGGTTTTCCTTCTTTTAACTTCTTATATTCTTCTTTAACTTCTCCAATCTCTAATTTTTGAAAAAGAGGTTGGGGTTTCTTGATTTTTTGTCCTGCTTTTATCGAGTCAGCATTGATACTATCCCATGACAATTCGCTCAATTTTGGAGCATTTAAATAAGATAGAATCTTTTCAGAAGTATCTGGTATAAATGGACCTAATAGAATCGCTAATGCATACACTGCTTGAGCACATATATTAAATACATGTCCGGCAGCTTCTTTGTTTTCCTTGATTAAATGCCAAGGAGCTCTTTCATTTAAAAATATATTCCCCTCTTTTCCAAAATTGACGATATCTCTTATAGCTTTTCTTATTTTAAAGTTTTGTAAACTATCTCCCACCATTAGGCTTATTGTATTTATTTTCTCTATAAACTTTTTATCAGTTTCAACAGATTCTATTTTTGCAGGAATAGTATTATTAAATTGCTTTTCAATAAAAGTTAACGTACGATGGATGAAATTACCAATATTATCATTAAGAGTTTTTATATTATTCTCAAATTCAGACCATAAAAACGATGTGTCACTTGTTTCTGGGCGATTAAATAACAAATTAAATCTCCAGTAATCAAGGGGAGCTAATTCTAGTGCCTCATCAATCCATATCCCAATTCCTCTAGATTTAGAAAGTTTCTCATTCTCATAAAGCAACCATTCTGTTGAGGAGACATTATATGGTAACACAAGTTTTTCACTATCTACTTTGTCTTCATTATATGCAATCAACAAACCTGGAAAAACAATTAAGTGAAATATAATGTTATCCTTCCCTATAAAATAGACTGTTTTTGTATTAGGATCTTTCCAAAAGGAATCAAATCTATCGGGTTCCTTGATAATTTTATCTGCCCATTCTTTCACTGCTGTGATATACCCCAATACAGCTTCAAACCATACATAAATAGTCTTATGTTCAGCACCTTTGAAAGGTGCAGGAATCCCCCATTCAAGATCTCGTGTAATTGCTCGTTCTGGTAATCCCTCTTCAATACTATTTAAGCACATTTTTCGTGCATTAGGGGGGAGTATTTCATTTTCATCAATCAATTTTTTCAATCGGTCTTGTAATTTAGGTAAATTCAAATACCAATGTTTTGTTTTCTTGTTTACAGGCGTGTTCCCACATATTGCGCATCTTGGTTTTATCAATTCTAACGGTGTGAGGATTTTTTGGCACTTATCGCACTGATCTCCTCTCGCTCCTTCATCATTACAGTTAGGACAAGTACCTTCTACAAACCTATCAGGTAAGAACAAGTTATCATTTTCACAATAGAGCGATTCTATTTCTTTTTCTTTTACATATCCATTTTTTTGAATATCTAAATACATCTTTTTTACGTATTCAATATGAGTAGGATTATGAGTTATTGTGTAATTATCAAATGAGATCTGCCATTTCTCGTGTAAGGCTTTAATAATTTTATGATATTTCACAGCTAAATCTTCGGCAGGAACTCTAAGTCTTTTTGCTTCCACAGAAATGGGCGTTCCATGAGAATCAGATCCTGAAACAAAGACCACATCTTCACCCTTCATTCTCAAAAATCTTGCAAACACATCCGCGGACAGTGTGCTTCCAATCATATTGCCCAAATGTGGTGTAGCATTTACATAAGGCCATGCAGATGTTACAACCCATTTACCTTTTGGATTGCTCGTTAAATTGATCACCTATTTACTCTCGTTTATAAATATAACGAAGGTTAGCTTAAATATTTTCAACAAAAAGAGTTAAAATTTTAAGGTTTGGTTGATAAATAATATACTATTTTAAAGTGATTTGAGCGCCACAATTTCTACAAGCATTGATTTCGTTATGCATTTTATTTAAACACGGTTCGTGGTAGTACGCTCCACATTTATCGCATTGAAATACATTATAATCGCCTAAAAATATGCTATGACAAAGCGTACATGAAGCGTCGATTTTACCGATTTCAGATTCCTGAATTTGAGTCATTTTTGTGACATTTATCCCGCTCTCATCAATTAATTTTATTTTAGGCTCTTCTACTTCAACCTTTTCTTCAACTAACTTTGACGCACTAGCTGGGAGTTCTAACAAGAAATAACAAAATGGACATCTGAATACATTTTCCCTATATTCTGTCTTCTTTGCCCACATAGCAACGCAAGAAAGATGCATTGGTCTCTCACAAGATGGACAGTAGCGTCCCTCGCTATAAAAATCGGCCCCTGTAATCTGGGCTTTCACAGAATGGCAAATTTGACATTTTTCTTGACCTCGTTCTTTATTGCTCATCATTAGACGAATATCGAGTACGCTTGGTCTCCTAAGTTGTAAAGCAATCTCGCTAATTAAAGGGGCTATGTCGCTTTTTTTAGCGGGATCAAAATAATCGGTAGAATCTTTGAGTTCTTTTTTTGAAGCATACGAAGCTCCAGCATTTAATAAAGCTTTTGAATTGTTAAAAAAGCCATACTGCCCTCCAGTATTTTTAGCTAGGTTTTTTAAGATACTCTCTGAGTGGTCTTCAGTTTTCCCTAATTGACATGCGTCAATGTAAATTCCCAAACCTTTTGCTATCCCAATAATTTTGTGGATTTTGTCACTATATTCTAGTTTATTGTCAGATATAATGAAAATCCTACTTGTTCTACCTCCTAACTTTCGCATCTCACCAACTAAAAATTGAAGTGAAAATGCGAGACCCTCGTCCAACGTTCCTTTCCCTGAAATATGAATTCGGCTTAAAGCTTCTATTAATTTATCCTTTTCGAAGCTAAATGGACTTATTTTAGCAATATTTGCCCCAAACGAGAAAATTGCTATACGATCCTTGGGATCTATTAGGAATTTCTCGTGAATAAACCTTTTTGCGGTTTCTAATGCAACTACTAGTCGATTAGGTTTGAAATCTTTCCTTACCATAGATCTTGAGGAATCTATAAGAATAACGCAGTCTTCTATCTTTACTAAATCTTGCACTTTCTTGTATTCTAAATAATCATCAATAAATTTAAAAGTATTAAAATAAAAAGGTCTTAAATAAATTTCTATTCTAATTTGTTATTTAAAACAGTTTCCTACTTAACATCTCTTTATTTTTTGGTAAGAAATCTATAAGCAAAAATCGCGTAAACCTTTATTGCTCTAATAAAATCTAGAATTTCAATATTTTCATCAATTGCGTGAGCGTTTCTTGATTTACCAGGCCCGAATAAGATAGTTTGTGGACAGTATCCATCGTTACGCAAATATTTCGCATCAGCAGAACCAGGCATAAGAAAATAAAATGGTTTCTTCTCGTAGATCGTTTCCACAAGCTTATAAAAATCACGTAATTCGTCTGATTCTTCCCAATCTTCCCAGTAAGAGCCTTCAGAAGCCGTTACTATTTCAATCTCAACAAAAACATCCCCTGGAGGACTAGTTGAATCATCCTTTACTAAATATCCTACATCATCCCTAATAAGTTTCTTAATAGCCTCTATAATGGGTTCGATTTGTTGTCCTGGTAAAAGTCTTACATCAAGAATAGCCTCACAAGAGTCGGGAATTATATTCTCTTTAATACCCCCCTTTATCATGGTAAGCGCTTTTGAATAACTAGTAAGAGATTGGAGTAAGCTTTGAATTTCAGGTTGTTCGTTTAAGATTCTGTTAAAAAGATCTTCGCTTGGAAAAGAATCTGCTATTAATTTTTTGAGTTTTTCCAATTTAATCGGTGGTTCGCTTTTAGGGATATAGTCATCAATTTTATCGAGTTTTTCGATGATTTCGCTCATCATATAAATTGCGTTTTTACTTATTGCGGGGAATGAAGAATGACCTGAAATCCCACATGTTTTTATTTTTATGATAAGATGCCCTTTTTCCCCTACATGAATTACTTTAGTAAGCGGAAAAAAATCTGTTGGTTCCCCTATCACTGCAAAATCACACTTTATAAGCTTTAATGGATTATCAATGCACCAACCAGTCCCAAATTCTCCCCCTGTTTCCTCATCAGCTACGGCGTTTAAAATTAAATTTCCCCCAACTTCTATTTTTAACTCTTTTAAAATTTTTAAGGCAATAACCATAGCAGCTAGCGCCCCTTTCATATCAATAGTGCCTCTACCAAATATAAGCTTGTTTCGCTTTATCACAGCAGATAACGGGGGATATTTCCAGTCTTCTTCGGAACCCGTAGGAACGGTATCCATGTGCCCATTATATAACAAATTTCTACCATCAAAGGATTCATTTAAATACGCTACTAAATTAGCACGATTATTCCCAAATGGAAAAACTTCAGTTTTAATTCCTACATCTTTCAAAAATTCTTCGATAATTACTGCAACATTTTTTTCATTTCCAGGTGGGTTTATAGAGTCGCTCTGCACAAGTTTCCTAAAGAATTCGATATACTCTTCTTTTTCTTGTTCAATTTTATCTATAATTAATTCTTCACTCATAATCTAATTTAACTATCTTTTCAATTTATTTTTTATCGTACTAATAATCTGAATATCTTGTCATTTAGTAATCTATCGAATAAATTTAATATAAATTGGCAAATTTTAATATTCTTAAATTATTTAATAACTAAAATATTGACAATTACGGTTGGTTTTTTTGATTCAACAACGAAAAAAGGATGTTAAAAGAATTGTAGTGGCCAGCATATTCATGATTTCTATGCTGTTAGTAAATATTCAGCTTTTTAGTAATGTTAATTATGATGTAAATAATAACCATGACCAAAATTGGTTAAATAACGATAACAACATTATGTCATCTGGCATTGATCCCTATTTAACAGATTACTATATTACTGGTTCAGGGGACAATCAAGATGTTAGAATTTACGCGGAAAATAGTTCCTCATCTAACATTAATAATCAAGCATCTTTTGACATTCCTTCTATGTCAACTACAGATACAACATACCTAACATATGGTAATTTTAACTTCGAATTTCAGAATAATTATACCACAGATTATATAATCGAAGACACTGATGCGTTGTATGCAGATGATTTTATAAAATTTGTTTATGATGAAGATGCTTCGTCATTGAGTAATTATACCGGGAATATCCTTGATCCGATCAATTTTAATTATTTAGTCGACGGCAACCCATCCACTTACATACGATTAGAATCTTTAGGTGGAATACTGAATTTTACAATTTCCTCAAATTTTGCAGGTACTGCTTACGATGGATCATTATTCGATCTTAATTTCGATAGAACCTTAATATTGGGTTTAATATCGAAATTTTCAGGTAGCCTCACCGAAGACGCTTATCTTACGTTAAAAATGTTTGATAGCTTCGATTCTGCTTGGGTAAATGTAACTGAAAGAATGTTTATAAATAGCAGTTCAGAACCTCCCTTCTTTGAAGACCGATTCGTAAACGAAAATCTAAACTATATTAACGCCTTTGATATTAGCCAAATTCAATTTTACTTCCAAAAATCCGTTGCTACTGATTTTATTCTTACATTAAGAGAATTTGAGTTAGCGTCTACATACGGATTCGATTTACCAATTACCGATAGCAAGCAAGTAGCTTTAGAGTTTGATTTAAAGGGGAAAAGTTCTACAATAAATGGTTTTTACGCCTGGATTCGAACTTTAAACCTCACCGCAGCCGTAAACGCAGAATTAAATGTAACTTTATACGAAGCAAACGCCACAATAGAACGAACTCAACCAAATTTAGCTTCAAATAATCTAAAACCTGATAATGCTAAACTTATTGATTCAATGATAGTTGATTTTAACGAATACCATGGGGATTCTTTAACTTACTTCGAATTTAATCAAGCAAATACTCAGAACTTAAGACTTTACAATTATTTCGTAGTGATAAAATCAAACCGTACAGATGAGATTTATAGTTTAGTAACGATACCGCGAGAAACTTATGGTGATCCAGATTCGCAATTAGACCACCAATTAATAACTTCTCTTAACAGTGGATCTACGTGGAATATTGCTAAAAAACAAGTACCTTCCTCGCCACTATATCTCTCTGAACAATTAGACGCTGCTGCGTTTAAATTGAATTTAACTAGGGCGTATATGCCTTCAGATTTTATGAATCCTTATGATAATCAAGACACATTAAAAATCCAAGATATGCCATTAAATAACAGTGTTATTAGCGATCCTCCTTATGACGGAAGCTCATCTTTAACGTGGGGTTTAGGTCTTTGGAATAACAGCTTTACAACTCCAATTGTTAACGACGGATCGTATAATTTTCCAATAGACCTTTCCTGGAATACAAGCATCATCAAAGGATTTGAATTCAATGTAAGCTATACAGCAAAGGCGTACTGGGTAGAAAACGCAAACAGTTATTATAACGTATCGTATGATATAGCTCCCGAATGGCAGTTAAATTTCACGCTAAACCTCGCAGATCCTAACCTAAACAATTGGAACTTCCAAGAATTTTGGTTTGTGTATCCTAACGATTACTATGCGCACAATTTGACAAATCCGAATTATGTCGATATTTACGAAGAAGTCTTGAACAAAACAGGAGGTGAAAGCAGCTTAATCTCCAGACCCTCTTACGATTTTACAGCTGTTCCTGACTACATTGTTAGTGGTATAAGCGGCGTGTATTCTCTGGCTTTAACCAGTAGCAATGCCATTGATAAAATGCATAGTTACATCAACTATAACGACATTTTATGGGAAACAAATGGTTTTATGTATGGGGATAATATTTCTGTTAAGTTAGACATTCAAGGTCCTGGTAGTATACCGCCTTCTACGGGAAACGCAAATGTTATTTTATTTTATCCTGAGAATAGCACTAAATTTCCGGGAGCTGAAATGAATTCTGGAGCGGGAGAAGTCGATGGTACTCATCTTATATATGATTTTAACAACCAAACAATTCTAGATGTTACCCAAGATACTCCCCTTCTTGGAAATTACTATTTAGGTTTCTTCTGGGAGAACGGCTCCTCGATTGGATGTAGTAAGCTTAAATTATACATCGATACTTACGATATTGATATGAACGACTTCTTTTATGAACCAACTTTTGACCAAAATGTCCTAGATGGAATCGTAGATAGAGTCTTCAATAAATATTCGATACTAATTGGTACTGTAAATGTTACAGATGATCAATACTATCCTGAATTCTACGCTATTAATGACTCTAGCGTAGATCAAGAATTTATTTACGAAATAAACAAAGAAAAAATACCGATTGTAGTAGAAACCTTTTTACAGAATGAATCGGTCCTTAACCCTAACGAAGATGTTAGAATTGGCACTCGAATCCGTAATTTACATGGATTTCTCGATTTAAAAGTTAAAGTCAATGTTCAATTGGTGTCTTTAGTTAACGAAGAATGGATAGTTGCTGAAAAAACTACGGATATTAAAACATTAAAACCTAGTATTGATCCTAATGGTGCTGATTCACAAGAGTTTTTTGTTGATCTTTCAATACCCACCCTTTTTGGAAATGGTGTTTGGCAAGGCGTTAATGCACCAATCCGAAAAGGAGGAGTCAAGACTAAGTTTACCATTTTCTTTGTATACGGTGGAGAAAGTCATGAAGTCGATACTTTTGAGAGTAAAGATTATGCTTTAATCGTAAATAGTACACAATCTGAGTTTGAAGGCTATTTAATTGCTTTAAAATATGATAAAGACATTACAGGAGCCTCAATATTAAAACCTTTCGACAGAGACGAATGTATGTACCTACCAAATCAAACTACATTCCTAATTAATATCTTCGATAAAAATTACATTAGCAGTTATAACCAATTCATTGAATCCTTCTCCTTGAAAATTAATAGCAAATTCTCAAACATCGATATTGACCCCAACACACCTATTTACGGGCATAAATTTAATATCAGTTCTGCTTTAACTACTGAGCTTGGTGACGAAATCCCTAACAAGAATGTTTCACTCCAATACTTAAATAATGACATATGGGAAAACTTCTCGAGTCAAATCTCGGGAGTTAATGGTACAACGAATTTTGAAATTGATACCTTATTGTTACTAAGTGAAGATGAGTTCAAATTTCGGTTAACCTGGCAAGGGGATCAATATACTTCAGCTATTTCACAAAATATTTCTGTTCCTTTGTTTAGAGCATTTAACAACATAACATTACGGATAATTTCGAATGTAGATCAGATGTATAAAAACAAACCATCGACGATACAGATATTATTAAATAATGTAGGTGATTCTGAGCTCAATGTGTCAATCCCCGATATTTCTATTGATATCTCTCCTACTTTAACTTATAGTATTGTGCAGATAGATTATTTGGCATTAGCACAATTTAAACCTGGAGATGTGACGGAGATTTTGATAAAAATAAATGTCCCAGCCATAAATCAAATGAACATTTCAGTATCTATAGGAGCAAGAAACAAGGTAACTCAAGAAGAAGTAATTTTTCAAACCTCTGAAATGTTTGACATCTACGCCCCTCTTCTAGAAGATTTAATCTTAGGCTTTTTTACTTTAATAATGATTGGTATTTTCGTGATAGTGTGGGCAGTTATGTATATGTATGTTAGAAGAACAATCAAGAAAATTGAAACTCCTTTCGAAGAACCAATAAAAGCTAGACCAAGAAAAGGGAAGTACGTATCGGTGAGTGAACTACCCGCTGAAGAACAGGAAGAAAAGTTGGAAGAAATTCCAGCTAAGAAACCTAAAAAACTAAGTAAGAAGAAATCTAAAAAAACTGAAGTTGAGGAAAAAGACAAACAAGCTACAGATTTAGATTCTTTACTAGAAGAAAAAGGTCTTAAAGATTAAAACTAATTCTCTACTTCATTTATACTCTTTATTTTAAAAAAGAGGAAATAAAATTATAAGTTTGAAATTGAAACTAAATTTCTTTTAAGAAGGCTTAGAGATGATTTTCCGTCTAATCCTGCTAATGCAATCAAAATTCCCGTATCAGACCCGACAATGACCGCATATCCATTTTCAAGTTCGACAGTGGCAGATTTTAACGCTCCTTTTCCCGTATTTTCGCCTAATCCATTAAATTCCTTTATAATGGCGCTACATTTTTTAGCGATTCCGTTGTGATCCATATCGGTTAAAGTTTGTCCTACGATAACTTTTCCTTCAAGATCAGCAGCAATAAGCCCTTCTGTCTCGGGTACAACATCAAATAACTCTGCCAATTTCTGTTCAATAACTTTTTTGTCTACCATAGTAACGCTACTCTTTATTTTTTATTATCAGTTTGAATTCTGAATTAGCTTATCTAAATTAGTACAGATAAATTCTTAAATATATATATTATTTAAAGTAATTTAAATTTATTTTAGTATCTTTAGTCCAGATATTGTAGTCCAAAATTCCCTTAAATTATTTATAGCTTATTAAAGGAATTAAAAGAAGATGATAATTTTTTAAATACTGAATATATTATAATTATATCATTAAAATTAAATATAATTTATTTTACGTTTGAATGGTGATAACTAGAATATGATTAATAGACAAGAAGTAAAAGCTATCATACGTCGTTTTGAAGAAAGAG
Source organism: Promethearchaeia archaeon (assembly GCA_029856235.1). Classification (GTDB taxonomy): domain Archaea; phylum Asgardarchaeota; class Lokiarchaeia; order Sigyniarchaeales; family SOKP01; genus SOKP01. The sequence goes on along the minus strand of JAHQWP010000200.1, from coordinate 4,155 downwards.
AAGGCATTCGTGGAGTAATTATTTGCGACTCAAGCGGCTTGCCAATAGATTCCAACATGGAAATTGAAATAAGTGAAGAGATCTCTGCTTATGTAACTTCGTTGATAGGAAAAGGAAAACAAGTAGTCAATGCTTTGAAAGAAGGGGGTTTGAAATTTATACGCTTGGAAACTTCGAAAGGAGAAACTATGATTGCTTTAGAGGAACAACTTATTCTAATTATCCTAAAGTAAGACTCTCTTTCATAATCTTAACTTTACTAATTTATTTTGCTAAATCTTTAAAGGAAAAACTTTCTAAACATATTATGGGCTTTTTCTTCCCCGATCGTAGTCAAACCCATATGCCCAGAGCAAATAATAAAGTTATCAGTGAGTTCTTTATTATTCATTATTTTGTTTTTAATACTTGAAAATAGAAGATTTTGGTCACCACCTTGAAAGTCAGATCTACCTACGCTCCCTTGGAAGATTAAATCGCCCGAAAATAATATTCCGTCAATTTTTTTTCCATTGAATTCTTTTACATCTGTAGAATAAAAACATAGAGAGCCGGGGCTATGTCCAGGAGTTTCTAAAGTGTGAAGAACCATTTCTCCGATATTGATCTCATCCCCTTCTATTAACCATCTATCAGCCTCTTTTTGAGTGAATGTTCCAAATTCATATTCTTTTTTATTATACATCAATGGAATTTGATAGTGTCGCGAGATTCTACTAACTTTTGTAGTGTGATCGAAATGTCCATGTGTTAACAGAACAGCTACAGGTTTTCCCCCTAATTCCTCTATAGATTTAATAATCACATCCGCGTTTCCTCCAGGGTCTATTATAACAAGTTCACTTGTTTTTTTAGAGCCAAAAATGTAGCAATTTGTTGCTAAGGATCCAACTACTAGTTTTTTGAAAATCATAATATCCCTACTCCTAACTCATCAATAAAAAGGTTCAATAGGTTATAAAAAGAAAGAAAGAATAAAAAAATTTTTACTGGAGTTTTAAAAAAATGTCTAAGAAGGTTTTTCTACTTATTATTTATTAAGTTATTAATTTCTACCAGCTTATTATACACATCTAAACCCTTAGGTGTTAGTTTAACGAATTTCTTTTTATTGTTCTGCTCGATAGTAATCAAGCCTCGTTCGATTAAATCCTCCTTAACGCGAAAATACGAATTATAGTAACTAAATTTGTTTAATTCGCTATAGAAGGCGTGCTTGTCAATCTTATGCTCTTTAGAATTCATTAAAACTTCTAAAGTATCCCTAAAACCCTTCTTCTTTAAAAAACTTATTAAGTCGTCAATTGTCAATCTATCCTTAACCTCAATTTAATGGTAACATTATTATTTACTAAATTGTAATAAATAAAAATTAACAAATTTAAAAAACATTGCGAAAATAATTATTAAGTCAATAATGAATCACACTTATAACCTAACGAGAAAGCTCAAAATAAATACCGACAAATAATTCTATTAAGGTTTAAGCCTTCAAAAAACCCTTAATATGCATAAGTTTATCCACTTTAAAATTATTTATCAAACTTTATAATTTGATATTAATTTTTTATCTTGAATGGATTTTCGCAAATATTTTGATTTCGCTGAAGGCACCACGCCAGTGATTTTATCTTGCCCTCACGGAGGTTATAAAAAGCCCAAAAGGATACCAGATAAAACTATGGGGCCAAATATCGCCGATAAGAACACTTATTTCATCTCTAAATTAATAATCAATACACTAAAAAAAGAAGGAATCAATATTTACTATATTCTAAATAAAATTCACAGAAGTAAATTAGATTTAAACCGACCACCACTCTCTCCCTCGGCTTTAAACATATCTTCTACCGAAGCGAACGGTATCTTTCATGCTTTTCACGACCAACTAATTAAATTCTCTCAAGAGTGCCTTACTCAGTTTGATAAAGCATTGGTGATAGATTTCCATGGGTTTACACGTCCCTATAAAAACTATCCTGATGTAATTTTTGGTCACATCTTCGGTAAAACACTTGATCTTATTCAAGATCCTATGAGTGATGCGTGTGAAAGATTCTGGGGATGTTATCATTTAGAAAAAGAGATTTCAAAGCATTTTAGTATTGATAATGGATTTGCAGATTCAGAATATAGCTTAGCATATTCAGGCGGATATATTACTCACCAATTTTTAAAGACTAAGAACATAAATACAATTCAAGTTGAGGTCGCAAAAAACATTCGAACGGACGCATCACTTACAAAAAAACTTGTTAAAGCGTTCACAAAGGCCATTATTAAGTCTATTAATGAAAATTAATTCAATTTCTTACAAATTACGGAGAAGAATCTTTCCGTATTACATAATGCAGAGCAGAAAAGAAAAAAAATCCCATAAAGAAAATTATCGTTACCATTATACTAATAGAAATCTGATATTCTACCCAATTTTCAAATTCTCTGAGAACCAGAAATGTTATAGACAATGCGGCGCTAACTAAAAAAACCGCGAAGAATATTAGGTTCTTTAGAAATGCCATTTTCCTTTCCTTCTTCATTATTCTATTAAATGATTACCTCTCTTTAAGACTTATGCCTCTAATTTTGTGTGAATAAGAGATTAATATTAAGTAAAAAATCAATTATTATTATCCATTTGACTCAAATAACTTCTTTTTTCGCCGGTTTAAACGGATTTTCTCTGAAAAAAGTTCAGACATCTATAAAATTAGAACTAAGTTTTGTTATTTTGTACCAAAAAAATGTGTGAAACCTGAATTCTTTTCATTTATATTCTAAGAATAGAAAATCTATACAGAAAAATCACGAAAAAATGAAAAAGATCGTAATATTTATTAAGCTTTTTTCATATTTATATATTAATTGGGAGGTCATTCCCACTCACAAATAAAGGTGATGTGAAAAAAAAAGTGATAAAATGCGAAAAATGCGGTAAAGTCCACGCTCTATACCACGATTGTAATCAAATTACAATAGGTCATGGAGTAGTGTTTCAAGACGACCAAAAATGTTACGATTGGAACTGTTTTATAACAGACGCTTCAAGCATATATAAGATTGAGGAGAGAATTTTAGATAGCATTTTAAACAATCCAAAAGAAAACCCGCTATTAATTTACGATTAATTTCACTTTAATTATTTTTATTTTATCTTTTTTTCTCTAAATACTTGAAATTTCAACCATTACAAATTAAAAAAGATAATTTCTTAAACAATAATTTCATTTTAAAACCATTCATTATGGTTAAAGAAGTAATTGAGTTCGATATTGTACTACTTGGGCACATAGCAAAGGATATCATAGAAATCGACGGAGCGAGCAAATCTGTACTTGGAGGTGCTGTGTATTACGGAGGGTTAGCTGGTAATAGAATGGGATTGAAGTTAGCGATCATCACGAGGTTAAACCAAAAAGATTTCCAAATATTAGATTCATTTAAGAAAAACAATATCAGATACTTTGCATATCCAGCAAAAGAAACATCAGGACTGAAGAATATTTACTCATCGCAAAATATGGAATACAGAAGTTACGAGCCTCTGGGATTTGCGGGGGCATTTAAAAAGGAAGAAATCCCAGATTTTGATACAAAATTTTTTGTAATAGGTTCGATAATTGCTGGTGAAATCGACATAGAGCTGTTAGAATATTTACATAATAAGTATAACAGTAGGTTAGGGCTTGATATCCAAGGATTTATTAGAGGATTAAAAAGTAATAAAATACAATATTTCAGCCTAACTGAAAATGAGAAGGTTGAAATAATATCTAAAGTAGATTTCTTGAAAGTTGACGAAACTGAAGCAAAAGTACTTACAAATCTTTCCTCGATATCAAAAGCAGGAAAGCAACTAAATAACTTAGGTCCGAAAGAAGTCCTTATTACCCATCAAAGCGGAATTAACTTAAGTCTAAAAGACAAATCCTACTTTTTTCCTTGGAAAAATAAAAACAGCGTAGGAAGAACAGGTAGGGGTGATACGGCTTTTATAAGTTATTTAGGATCAAGAATAACCAAAACTCCAGAAGATTCATTAAAATTTTCTGCAGCGCTAACATCACTTAAAATGGAATCAATCGAACCCTTTTCATTACCTTTAAGTGCGGTTGAAAAATTAATTAGGGAAGAATATAGTTAAACATGCTATAT
>JAHQWP010000199.1 GCA_029856235.1 Promethearchaeia archaeon | reverse complement strand
TGTCAATGTTATCACTAATTGCTTGTCCAGTGCTCTCAATATCGGGCTTTAATTTTAATCGTTGCGCGTCTGTTTCTCTTTTTTTTTCGATTAGAAATGCTTTATCCTCAATGATTTTACTAATTACGCCTCCTAAACCTCTAATATCGGGAGTTATATCTTTCCTAATTTGATCTTCTTCTTTGCGTTTTGCTATTATAAATGCTTTTTCGCTGATAGATTTCTCAATTACTTCGCCAGTTTTTTCAATATCGGATTTTATTTTCATTCTCTCTATATCTCGCTCTCGTTGTTTCTCTCTCATGAAACTTTTTTCAGAGATTAAGGAAGAAATCATAGCTTTGCTTTCTTCGAAAGAGGCTTTTCGTTCTTCCTCGAAACTTTTTAAGTAATTTTCTCTGTCTTCCTTTTCTTTCTTAAAAAGGTCATCAACAATCTTCTTTTGTTTTTCTATTTCTTCGGGAGTTAACGCTTTTTCGTTTTCTTCCAATTTTCTCACCTAAAGAGTTAAATAAAGTCTTTTTAAATATAATATCAAAATTTGTATTTAATAATTTACTTATCTAAGATTTAATAGATTTCAATATTTTAAATTTCCAAATTATTAAGATTTTGAAGAACAGAGAACTTTGGAGTGTAACAACAATCAAATATTCGAACAAGAGAGTTAATTTATTGGAATAGGTTCAAATGAATCGTCTGATATCGATTCCATTAAACTAATCATCGTAAGCCTCATCGAAAACATTTCCATCACTTCGGTCAAGAGTTTTAAGTAAACTTCGGAATTTTTGACAATTTTAAAACTACTTGCTAAAAATTCATATTCTTTTTTCAATTCAGTTTTAATTTTATTTTGATTATTTAACGTAATTGCTTGAGTCTTCAGCCATTTATCAATGATCGCCTTAATTTCACTTTCAACATCATCAACAAGGGAATAAGAGATTTCTTCTTCCTTAATGTTTTTTGCCCTATCAAGATAAGCATTATTTTGATACATTGGTTTAAGCAGTAGCCCTAAATTTATTATTATGGGTTGAATTTGAAGTTTTTCAAGTGAATCAGATAAAACTTTTAGAATTTGCCTTTTCTGCGTTAATTGAGCGTAATCGACATATTCCTGAACAAATCTCATTAAAGCATTTTTTATTAAAAGCTCTTTAAAATCACTTACGGAATCCACTCCGAAATCTAAAGTAGTATCAATGCAATTGTATACAGAATTCATGAATGGTTTAACATTCTTAAAAATCGAAAAATAATTGATAAATTGAGTAATTTTACTTAGGATTTCCATCTTAAGATTATCTGGTTCAAAAAGGGCGTCGATCTTTTTATCCAAGTTAAAATCTAACTCAGAAACCGATAGGTATTGTCTGATTTCAATATATTTAGATTCAAAATCCATTATTAAATTTATTGAACCATCTTATTAATAAAACATTGTTTTACTTTTACAAAAAAGTGAAAAAATAGAAATTACAATGGGACTAAAGCTGTACTACCGTGTTCCTTAGCACTATCAATTAGAGCCATTAATTCTCCGACGGGAAGTGGAACTAAATCAAAAACGGTCATGCCTGACAATTTAAGTATTGCTTTAACTGTTTCAGCTAAATTATTACAATTACCAGAAAAATGAACTTTCCGTTTCCCAAATTCGTTCTGAAGTTTTTTACCCACTTCATTAATAGCACAATATCCCGCTACTAATCCCTTAGTAAAACCTTTTTCCTTCAAGATTTCAACAATATTTTCGTCGTGACCTTTACCCATTACTAAAAACCATCCACCTTTAAATTTTTCTTTATGATCATAGGCAAATACTTGCAAAGTAGTCAATGGATTGTTTTGACAACCTTCTCTACATAATAATTTAGTGCCCTTCACAATCATAACATTCTCAGGGAATTCTTGCAATAAATCCCAGTCATATTTCTCAGTATATTCATCAAGATTTTTACCTATTACAAGAATTTTGCTTAAATCTCCTTCTCCTAGGCCTCTCTCGTAAGCTATTTTAAGATGTGGTACTTCATCTATTGTCAGACCAAAAATTCTTGCTCCAACAACATCAACAGCCAGAGTATCTCTTCCACCAATTAATATCTCAAACTTTTTAATAAGGCGATCTTCCCATGCTGTAGGAGGATAATGCCCATGAATTAATCCTTCAGTTCCATCAATAATCGTTATGTCTGGTTTGATGTATTCGTAGACATCTACTAATTTAGAATGCAGATTATAGTTATGATCTATACCTCGATCTGCATGTTGAGGAAAACCCCACTGATTTTTTATTCCAAGCGTCACCACTGCCATTGAATGAGTCTTAAGCTTGGGAAGATTTATGTATGTTATTGAATTCCTATTTTTCATGATTTTCACTATTGTTTTAGGCAATCTAAAAGATTTTAATTTGTAACCCGAAGGTTTATCTTTTTCAGAAGGTTTTTCCTTAAATTCAAATGATTCGGTGTCCTCTTCGTCTAAATATATGATTTCAGCGCCGGTTTGTTCGCACACTTCTTTAAACCCGTTGATTGCAAAAACAATTCGAGTCATATTTGCTTGAGTAGAATTCTCCATTACATAAATCTTAGCATCTTTTTCCTTTAAATACTCTATTACCTCTTTAAGCACTTCTGGAGACGTATAAGCGTGTTTTTTGAAATCTATTCCATTTACTTTAATATATACTTCATTTGAGCTTTTTAAGATCGATCCAGATTTTTGTAAATTCGAAAATATCTCATTTACAGCCTTGCTTATACCCTTTTTTGTATCTGATATAATAACTTCAGTCATTTTAGTCATTTAAAAATAGCTTTAATATAAATAATCGCCATTGATTATAAAAGAATTTCAAAATTAAAGTAATATTTCAAAATGAAAAAAATTATAAATTAAAGATTATTTTGAGTTTCATAATATTTCATTTTGAAAAAAATATTCTTATTCATTATTTTTATACAAAAATGTGGCCTAAAGGATTTAAATTCTTCATAGAATTCTCAGAGGATTTAAAAACGCTTTTTATGTTCAATACAGTAAAAGATTTTCCTGAAGGTTTAACTTACTACGATTTAAAGAAGTTTGGAAATATACCACATTCGAAGGTATATCGAATGATGAAAGAGTTAGCAGAAGAAGGCTTTTTATCAATAAAGGACGATGTAAGTAAGGATACTGGACGACCTAAACACCTCTATTTCCTAACTGATAAAGGTGAAAGTAAACTAATAGAGCTTCGTCAAAAAATTGGAAAAATTTTTGAATTTATCAAACACAGATTCCCAGAAAGCGGTATAGAATTTGATCATGAGAAATTTCTCAAGGAAGCGACGTTTTGTGTATGGTCTAGTCCAGTTGAGTATATAATGCAAAAAGAGATACCTAATGAAGAAAAACTGAATTTTCTGATCTATATGGAAAAAGATGTAAATGAGATATTGCAAAAAATTAGAAAAGAAAAAGTAAAGTTACAATAATTAAATAGTATGAAATCACAGGTGTAGCATAATAATGAATTCAATGCGAATGATAGTTAAATATTGGGCAAGATCGAAAAAAGATCTCATTTTCCAAATGTTATTTCTCTTTTTATCAACAATTTTTTACACGTTTGTTCCTATATTTATAGGAAGAATGATTGGAGCCTTGGTTAATGTTAACGAATTACTAATAAATTTCTTATTCGTGATAGGATTCTCACTTATTGTATATTTTGCCAACCGAGCTGGCAGACTTAAAGGGGCCGAAGTATCTGCAAGAGCTATTTATCATTTACGGACAGATATTAGTAATGCAATATATCGCCAATCTTTTTCGTTTTTTGATAAAACAGAAACTGGCCAATTAATTTCAAGAGCTACAAGCGATATTGAGGAAACTCAAATGATTTTTGGTATGGGATTAATTATGGGATTGCAATCTATTCTTCAATTGGTAGGTGTATTGGTAGGTTTTTTCCTTTTTAGTTTCGAACTATCGATATTATTAATAATTGTATTTGGAGGCTCTCTAACTGTATCTTATTTCATCGCAAAAAAACTAAAACCAATTTTTCTAGAAACTCGCGAAAGTTTTGGCGATTTAACCAATACAATAAGGGAAAACATCGTTGGAGCTGAGGTTGTTAGGATGTTTAGTACACAAGATAAAGAGCAGCATAAGTTCCAAGAAAGTAATACAAGATTCTACAAGGCTAGCGTTAAATCTGTTAAATTTAACTCTTTGTACATGCCTCTTGTATATATAGTAATAGGTTTCATGACAATTATTACTTTTTTCCTTGGTGGAATATGGTTTATTGAGGGTAAAATGGAGTTCAGTGTGATTATTACACTAATATCATATGTAGCGTCTCTAGGGTTCCCCTTAGTGATGTTAGGACAAATTATGTTAATTTATGTACAAGCTGATGCTGCACTTACGCGCGTGAGAGAGATTATTGAATCTGCACCAGAAATTGAGGATGCTCCTGACGCAGTGCCAATAAAACAAATGAAGGGTGAAATTATTTTTGATAATGTTTCTTTTGGTTACACTTCCGAACATAGAATATTAAAGGATGTATCCTTTAAAATTCCGGAAGGAAAGAAGTTGGCAATACTGGGAACAACAGGTTCAGGTAAATCAACGATTATAAACTTAATCCCAAGATTTTACGAAATCAATGGGGGCAATATCAAGATCGATGGTGTTGGTATAGACAAGTATGTATTAAAAGATTTAAGAAGAAATATTGGGCTAGTCTCCCAAGAAACTTACTTATTTAATAAAAGTATTGCAGAAAATATAGCCTATGGCAAGGAAGATGCAACTTATGAGGACATCGTAGAGGCTGCTAAAATCGCAGAATTACACGATTTTATCGAAAACCTACCAGATGGTTATAATTCAATAGTCGGGGAAAGAGGAACTAGACTGTCTGGAGGACAGAAACAACGATTATCTATTGCCCGAGCTCTAATTGTGAAACCCAAGATCCTAATTTTTGATGACTCTACCAGTTCGGTTGATGTAGAAACCGAATTTAAAATTCAAGAAGCTTTAATGAAAATAATGAGAGAAACTACAACTATTATTATAACACAGCGTATATCCACGATTCGGAATGCGGATTTAATCTTAATATTAGATAGAGGTCGCGTAGTTGGGTTTGGTAATCACGAAGAGTTAATAGAATCAAATATACTATACAGACAAATATTTGAGACATTGTATCAAAAACAAAAATCGAAAGGTGGAATCATCAATGAGTAGCAACAAACCGAAGGAAGAAGAAGAGAAGGAAATTATTCAACCGAGCGTAAGTGGTATGCATAAGGGTTTTATGATGGACACTGGCTCTAAATTAGAACACCCTCGACGGGAATTATGGAAATGGCTTTTTTCATATTTGGGCCGTTATAAGTGGAAATTCATATCCTTTCTAATCTTGTTACTAATCGGAACACTAGTAACATCGGTAAGTCCTATTATTTCAGCAAACATAGTAGACTATGGTATCGTAGCAAAAGATAGTTTATATATTATTTTTATGAGTACCATCTACTTCTCTTTACTCGTATTCATGGCGATAGCAACCTATTTTGCGTGGTATGGTATGGGAAAAATATCGCAAAATATAACTTATGAAATTAGAAATGACCTCTTCCATAAACTACAAAATATGTCTTTAAGTTATTTTGATAGACGATCATCAGGGGATATAATGTCTATAACAACCAACGATGTGACTCAGTTGAATCAATTAGTCGGAGGCCAATTTGTAGCAATTATAACGAGTATTGTTAGTTTGATTCTTACAATCTTCATAATGTTTTTCCTCAATCCATATCTAGCTCTGCTTTCTTTAGTGATTTTTCCAGTGTTCTTTTTATTCACATTTCTCTTTAGAAAAGTAGCAATGGGCCTTTTTAAGGAATCAAGAAAAACAATTGGTAAAGTAACCTCCTCAATCCAAGAAAATATTGCAGGAGCAAAGGTTGTTCAAGCTTATGGACAAGAGAAGAAGGCTTCTACTGAGTTTGACGAAGCAAATACAGCTAATTATAACGCAATGATGAAAATAAGGCGATTTATGGCAACTATCTTTCCTCTAATTAATCTTGTTACATCACTACTCACCGCAAGTATTCTATTAGCGGGAGGGTTTACTGTCTTAGGAAATGTTTCTGTTTTTGGTATAACAGTTACAGTAGGAGTTCTAAGTGCATATATTGGTATTCTGGGTCAATTCTTTAAACCTTTTATGACATTGATGCAAATTCAGGAAATGATCGCTTCTGCTTTAGCAGCGAGCGATAGAATATTTACGTTACTCGAGGAAAAAGTAGATATTCCCGACATTGAGAACCCAAAACAGCTTGAAAATATTATTGGTGAGATAAGATTTGATTCAGTGAATTTTGGTTATATTTTGAAAAATGGAGTAGATATTAATGGAAAATCTGAATTAACTCAAATTGAGCCTAAAGTTACACGACCAATAGAAATTTCAGGCCCTCCAGGTATGCCAGATAATCCAATGATGAAACAAATGATGCAACAAGCAATGGATTTTATGAAGTCACTTCCTGAGCCTTACTCTTCTTTTATGATGAAGAATGTCATGCTCATGCCTCAAAATATTAGGCAGAAATTATTTATGAGTCTTATGAGGCAAAATCCTTCTGAAGCTCCTAAGCTAATTGATTCAATTTTAGCCGAATTTAGTTACGCTGTACCAGGCACAGATAATGCTAATAATCATTCGGAATTTATAACTTCCTTTAAAGAAGCTACAACTAAAAGTGAAAGAGATAGTGTATCTGCATTTCCAACTCTACCTCCTGCAGCTATTTTGCAAATGAGTAAATTCCTAGAAAAAAATTTGAAAAGTAAAGCTGCAATCCAATCTTCAGGAAGTGAAATGGGCGAAGGGGGAGGAATGATGGGGGGAGGAATGCCACGAATGTCCCCTCAATCAATGGTTAGGATGTTAGCAACTACAAAAATTAATAAAGAGATTTATGAAAAACTTCCTAAAATAGTTAGAGATGCAATTGAAGAAGAGAAGACAATTATTCAGCATGAAGAATCTAAGGGTTATGTGTTAAAGAACATAGATTTAGAAATTCCTCCGGGTAAGACTATGGCTATTGTTGGAGAAACGGGTGCTGGTAAAACGACTATAACTAAATTGATTTCTCGATTCTATGATGTAAATGATGGGGAGATAACGCTAGACAATGTAAACATCAGAGAAATCAGCAAGAAAGATCTTCGGAATTTGATAGGTTTAGTGCCACAAGATGCGTTTCTATTCACAGGAACAATAAAAGAGAATTTACTTTATGCGTTTGACAATCTTAACCCTGAAATAGAAAAAAAAATGATAGAAGTATCGAAGTTTCTCGGTTTGCATAATTTCATTGAAGCATTACACAAGAAATATGATACGAAACTTAAAGAAAATGCTTCTAACATCTCAATTGGACAACGACAATTGATAGCGTTTGCTCGAGCACTAATAACAGATCCAAAGATATTAATTCTCGACGAAGCAACGTCTTCAGTCGATCCTTATACTGAAACTTTAATCCAGGATGCTTTAGATAAAGCTCGAAAGGGTAGAACAACAATTATAATCGCTCACAGGCTTTCTACCATTAAAAATGCAGACCACATAATCGTGTTAAGCGCAGATAATAAAGGTATAATAGAGCAAGGAACTCACGAATCTCTGCTCGAATTGAATGGTAAGTACAAGCGTCTGTTGGAAATGCAGCATCGAGATATTGAAATTAATTAACAAAAATTATTAAATTAATCTTCAGAAACATGATTAAGTTTATCGATCCATTTGCGGATTGCCACAATGCTTACATTTTGCTCATTGGCAATATCTTGGATAGATTCCCCTAAATCATAATATTGATGCGTCAACCAGCTTGGATTCTTATATTCTTGTTTTTCTTCATATTGAATTACTTTTTTTTTATATTCTCTTATATTTTTAAACAATCTTAAAGGAACTAAAGCCAGAAAAACGATTCCAATAATTATAATAGCAATACCAATAATACTAATAAGTTCAGTAGGTATAAGAATTAGAAAACCAGAGTAGAATAAAACTAAAATTTGAATACCTTCTGTATTAATTATTATTCCCATACCAACAACTATTAACATTATGCCGAAAATGATTTCAAAAATCATTATTAAAAGAAGAAAAGAATAGTTTTTTATCGTTTCACTCACTTGCTATATTCACTTTTTCTTAGCCTTTTCTCATTAAATTTAATTCTCACTTCTCTTAAATAAAGATTTTGTTTTTTATTAAAGAAAGAATTAATTTGAAAAATCTAAATTAGCTCGTTAATTTACTCATATATCATCAATTAATTATGGTTTGATTAATGAAAATGTATTTCAAATTTGAAGATAAGAAAATTTTTTACAATATTAGTGAATCGGGAAAACCTAAAGCTCTGATATTTATACATGGATCGGGAGGAAACTCAAATACTTGGAAAAATCAATTAAATTTAGAGATCGATTATGATATAGTTGCCTTGGATTTACCTTCTCACGATAAATCAGATGATTTTCAAGATCTATCACTCAATTTATATGTGGATGTAGTTCATCAGTTAATTAAATTTTTACAGTATAAGAATGTAATATTATGCGGTCATTCTTTAGGAGGCGCTATCGTTCAGCAATATTACTTTACATATCCTAAAGAAGTTGCAGGTCTTATATTATGTAGTACCGGCGGAAAATTAAGAGTAGCACCTTTCATCTTAGATTCTTTAAAAAAAAATTATTCCAGATTCTTGGAAGATCTACCTGCTGGAGCATTTTATCGCACAACGCCAAAAGAATTGATTGATCCCTATATCGAGGACACATCGAAAATAGGTTCTGAAGTCACCTACACCGATTTTAAAATTTGTGATGACTTTGACATTCTAAACAAGCTAAGTTCTATTAATATTCCTTGTTTAATTATCGTGGGTAAACAAGACCAATTAACTCCTGTTAAATATTCGGAATTCTCTCACGATAAAATCAAGAATTCAGAGCTCAACATCATTAACAAGGCTGGACACATGGTTATGCTAGAAAAACCTAATGAGGTTAATCAAGCCATAGAGAATTTTATCATTAATTATTTTTAACTCCCTTCGGGATTTTATTCAAACTATTTAAACTGCTCGTATGTCTCATTTACTTTTCTTTAAGTTTAAATATACAGTTTATGAAATAATATTGATACGGAAAGGTTCTAGAGAATCGCAAGTAATATTAAGAGCGATTTTAATCATCATAAGTTTAACGTTGCAATAAATTTGTTGAGGTAAGATATTAATGCCAAATTTAGCAATTACTCCCTAAATTGTTCTCCCGCATTTGGAGTTATCGCATAACTCTAAGCGGGAAAACCATATTTTTTCTCTTTTTTTGTAAATATTGAGAACTATGATTAAAATTAATAGAACGGTCGGAATACATAACCTCCAGCGTTAAGAAAACATATAATGATTTTAAATAACAATATTTAACTGAAAGTAGTTGTTTAGTATGAAAAGTCTCAATAGTAGTTGATTTAATATTACCTACAAGCAAGTCTTTTTAGGAAATATAGATTATGATAAGTAATCTAGGTTGAGTTTTCAACATATAAAAGCATCTTATGCCAAGAAAATTTACTTATGGACCTTTTCAGTCAAGACGTTTAGGACTCTCGTTAGGAATAAATATACTATTAGATTATAAAGTTTGCTCATATGATTGCGTATATTGTGAGATTGGTGCAACAAATAAAGAAGGATTAGTTTCTCCAGAATACAGAATTAACTTACCTCCAACACCAGATTTTAGAAAAGAATTAAAATCAATATTGAAATATGTTCCTCATTTAAAAAGTTTAAGCTTTACAGGTTATTATGGAGAACCTACTTTAAATAATAATTTATTGGATTTCTACAACATTACTTTGGATGTCAGAAATGAGTTGAAATGGGACAAAGACCCACCTTTAATAACACTATTTACCAATTCAAGTACTCTCTATTTAGAAGAGATTCGGGAAAGAGTGAAGCATTTTGACCTTGTGTTAGCAAAGTTGGATGCTGCTACTGATAAAGACTTAAGAACAACTAATAGACCGCATAAGGATTGCCCAGGTATCGACACCCTTGCTGATTCCCTCGTTAAATTGAGAAAAGATATGTCAAATAAGAAATTAGCTATTCAATGCTTGATTAGTAAATCTTATCGAGATGATTTTTCCTCTAATGATAACAATGAAAATATTGAGCGATTAGCTCATTTAATAAAAAAAATTAATCCGGATATAGTTCAACTCTATTCGATCGCAAGAATACCTTCAGAATATTTTGTATACGCAATTGATGAAAATAGAAAAAAGGAAATCGTAAAGATTTTTAGAAAGATAATTAATAACGAATTAATAGAGATCAATTATTATTAAGTTAAATAAATATTCATAAATCTATTTGAAGTGGTGATAAATATCATGGAATATATTGTCGGAGTTGATATTGGAGGTACTTGGATTCGAGTTGCGATATGTACTATTGATTTAAAAATCGATAATATAATCAGTAAGGTAATCCACACTCCAAAGGAGAACGAATTTTCAATAAGTAATACGATTATCTCATTACTAACACAACTTTTAGTCGAAAATAATATTGAAAAAGACCAAGTACTTGGAATTGGTATAGCTTCAGCTGGACCTTTAAATTTGGAAACTGGAGAAGTATTCAATAACGCTAATTTGGGATTCAAAGAAATACCTTTAAAAAAACCAATCCAAGACAGATTTCCCGAAATCCCGATATATCTTATCAATGATGGAAATGCTTCTGTTTTAGCAATTCACTTCTTCGAAGCTGATGACGATGAGAAAGATAATCTCGTTTATATTACTATGTCAACCGGTATTGGTGGGGGAGTTATATGTGATGGACGATTATTACTTGGAAAGGATGGAAATGCGGCAGAGATAGGACATGGAATTGTAAATCGTCATAGCAACTTTCAGTGTAATTGCGGTGCTTTTGGATGTTGGGAAGTATATAGTTCGGGAACTGGGGTTAAAAATAGAGCATTAGAAGCGATAAAGACAAGTACGCTAAGTTCAAGAATACTAATGTTCATGATTGATAATGATGAATCTAAAATTGCAGCAAAAGAAATTTTCCAAGCAGCGAGAGGTGGTGATAAATTTTCTAAGAATGTAGTAGACCAGTGTGTGTTTTATACTAAAGTAGGTGTGGGTTTAGTAAACAATTATTACGATTGTTCTTCAATTTATTTTGGTGGGGCAATGATGAAGGATTCTGATTTGATTTTACCGCCCCTCATAGAACAATTTAGCAAAGAATCGATTTTGTTTACAATTAATCATCCTCCCAGAATAAAAAAAACAAATTATCTAGATGAAATTGGTCTAATGGGTGCTTTGACTTTAGTAAAATACAAATTAGAAGGAAATCAGATTTTAGCTTAAATGTTTTCATAGAACGATAAAGTATGGGAGATAACAGTTTAATTTTTACTTTTAGTGGAATTCGAGGTATTTTCGGTAAAGATTTAAACTTCGATATTGCAAAGAAAATTGCTATCTCTTTCGGAGAGTTGTTTAGCGGAGAAGAAAAAAAAATCATAATAGGTCGGGATACTCGTCCTAGTGGAGAGATTATTAAAGGAGGTATAATTGAAGGATTAGTTGCTACAGGATTTAAAATAATCGATGTTGGAATATGTCCCACTCCAATTATAATCTTTACAAAAAACACACATAACATTCCTGCGGGGATAATTATTACGGGATCCCATAATCCCGAAGATTGGAATGGATTGAAACTCTTATCTTCGGTAAGTTATTTACATAACGATAATCTAGATCGAATTTCCAGTTTATTAGATCAAATTAATCTAAAAGATTATAGGAACGACAGACAAAAAGTATTGGAAAAAGTTTCTACTTTCGAACCTATCTCAGAATATGTTCAAACTCTAAATAAACATTTCAATATTGAAAAAATAAAAGCAATTAATAATCTTAGAATTGTCGTCGATACAGGAGCAGGAGCAGGGAAATATGCAACACCTCAAATACTTAAAGGTATGGGGTGTGAAGTTGAAGTTATTAATAACGACCTCCTTGTAAACAACCTTTTTCCTCGAGAAATTGAGCCAATCAGAAATAACTTGAAAGATTTGATAATGGAAGTCTGGCAAGGAAATTTTGATGTGGGATTTGCTCATGATTGCGATGCAGACAGACTAGCTATAGTTGGAGAAAATGGAATTTGCTTTCCTGAGGATGTTGGGTTAGCTCTTATTGCAGAAAATTATATGAAAAACAACTATAACAAAGCGGAAGAAGTCACATTTATTACAAACCTAGCTTCATCTTTAATGTTTGATGTTATTGCAGAGAAATATAACGCGAAAGTACAAAGAACTCAGATAGGAGAGGTTTTTTTAGTTGAGAAAATGCGAGATTTAATGAATACAAAAAACATAGCTATTAATAATTGCTTTATTTTTGGTGGTGAAGGTTCGTGTGGTGGAGTAATGTTCCCAAATTTTAATAATACGCGAGATGGTATTTTTGCTGCGGCTAAAATTGTAGAAATTTTAGTAAATTCTGGAGAAAAAATATCAAAACTTGTTTCTAAATTGCCCAAATACTATTCTTTTAGAAAAATTATTAGGATAAATCCGAAGAATACAAACCTCATAATCAACAGACTTAAACAGGAGTTAATTGAAGAGGGGGAAGAAGTTGAACACATTGGTTGCGATCTTAGATTTAGTAAAGAAAAGGAATGGTTTGTTCTTATCCACCCCTCAAATACTGAACCCGTAATTAGAGTTATAAGTGAAGCAAAAGGAGAATCTCTTGCTAGAATTTATTGTGAAGCAACTACTGAGCTAGTGAAACTCATAATTAATAGAATTTAATGTGAGCAACGGTCTTGAATGAAAATTTTAATTCAAGATTCCCATACTTTTCCCATTCTTTCTTTAAATAGTTTAGCCTTGCGTTAAATTTAAATATTTAAGTGTAATATATATTCTTCAAACATATTTGTTGATATAGTTATGGCAATAGAAGATCATATATGTATTGGTTTAAATTGGGCAAATATCTTAATCAATACTCCGTCTATTTGTGATTTAGATGCCATGACATTAATGTATAAGGGATTTGTAGTAGCAATCCTTTAACCATTACCTTCGATACCTAGACTATCAACAATTCTCTGATTTCTTATCTTTAACGACTTTCTAATCTGAATCTAATTTTTAGGTTCTGACTCCTCTTACTTTCAATTACATTACACTTCGTTGAAATCAATATATTTCTACTCGCAATTTATAGATCCAGGTATGTTTTTTTACAATACATAGAAAATAAATGGTGAACGATATGCTAAAATTAAAACAGAATAAAGAAAAACTTATCAAGGAAGATAAGGAGATTAATTGGAAATCAAATATATGGAAGTCATATATAGCTCAATTCTTCATGGGCTTCCATTTAATCAGCGGAATTTTGATACCCTTCTTCACTGAATGGGGGGGATTGACCTTCGTTGAAGTTATGATGTTACAAAGCTATTTTACCGTTATGATTCTTGTGTTTGAAATCCCCTGTGGGGCTATAGCAGATTATGTAAGTCGTAAATTGGCTTTGATATTAGGAACAGGTATAACAGCTCTCGCGGCACTAGTTTATTCATCTTATCCACATATTCTTATATTTGTCATTGGAGAGACATTATGGGCAATCGGTTCATCTTTGATTTCGGGAACTTACCAAGCATTTATATACGACACTTTGAGAAAACTTGGAAGAGAAGATGAAATTTCTAAGGTTATGGCACGGAACCGAAGCATGTCTCTAATTGGTATAGGTTTATCAGCACCCATTGGCTCAATAATAGGTGCCACATTCTCTCTGCCACTCGTAATGAGATTAATATTTGTCCCTATGATGATCACAGTTGTAATTAGCCTAACATTTCGGGAGCCTAACAATGATCTAAAGAAAACACATAAAAAAAAATACATAGAAGTTGTTAAATCAGGAATTAAGGAAATTTCAGGTAATAAAGTACTTAGGATATTAGCTTTTGAATTAGTCATCATTGAAACATTTATATTTTTTCTAATATGGACATATCAAGTATACTTAGAAAAACTTGATTTCCCAATTGGACTTTTTGGATTTGTTTCGACTTCAATTACGATAATACAAATAATCTTCAACAATCTAGCACCCAAACTTGAAAACAAAATTACCAGGAAAAAATTATTTATGCAAATTTATTCAATCATTCCGGGAATAGGGTTCATTATAATGGCTTGGATAACCTTTGTACCTATCAGTATTCTTCTAATATTGCTAGTATTAGGTATGGGATTCTCACGAAGCATACTGTTCACAAAAGGTATAAATAAAAGAATAGAGACAGAAAATAGGGCAACAGTAATTAGTACAATTAACATGTTTGCTTGTTTATTACACTCTATTCTTTATCCCGTTATAGGATATCTTACAATGAATAGCTTGAGTATAACATTTGTATTCCTTGGATCGCTAATAGTAATTTTTACATTGATCTCAAAGCTAAAAAACGAATATATATAATTATTTTTTTAATCTTTCAAAAAAATTTTTATTTCTAAAGCTATTTCAGCCCTTACAACTTTAGAAATCTCTTCTAATGAAGCATTTCGAATATCTTGCACACTTCCAAAATGCCTGAGTAGTTTATTTCTAGTAGCCGGTCCTACTCCTTTTATATCGTCTAACACGGATCTTTTTACTCTTTTCTCTCGCTGCTTTTTATGAAGTTTTACGGCGAACCTGTGAGCTTCGTCTCTTACTCGTTGAAAAATTTTTAGAAGGTTCGAATTCCTTGGTAATATTATCGGTTCTTTTTGATTAGGGACAAAAATTTCTTCGAATTTTTTAGCTAATCCAATGATTGGGATACCTTCAATACCAAGTTCTTTTAAAACACTAAAACCAGCATTCAGTTGACCTTTTCCACCGTCTACAAGTATCAGATCAGGTAAAGTTAAATTATTTTTTAAAATCATCGTATACCTCCTATTAATCACTTCCTTCATCATGGCTACATCATCAGGAGTAGATTTCGTTTGAATGTTATAGTGTCGATAATTTTTATTATAAGGGCGCCCTTCTAAAAAATAAACCATAGATCCTGTTGCGTCAGTACCTTCAATATTGGAGATATCGAACCCCTCGATTATTCTTGGCACTTTTGGCA
>JAHQWP010000198.1 GCA_029856235.1 Promethearchaeia archaeon | reverse complement strand
TTTTTTTACATTGTTGATAAATTAAATACCTATTTTCAGTTAAATTAAGAGGAAATCTAAAATAGTATGTCATGCATCTAAATAGTAAAGCTTTATATCTCAAATCTTATATAATAAGATCTAGGGTTAAAACACTCTAAAATTACTAGACTTCTTGGAATTATAAAAATGAATATTGAGATTTTTGGTGGGGTTGGTGAAATTGGAGGGAATAAGATATTCATTAATATTGGTGGTAAAAAGTTTCTCTTTGATTTTGGACTTTCATTTAGCGACAACCAAAAATATTTTTCTGAATTCCTCAATCCTCGCAAACTTAACGGAATTATTGATTATTTATACTTAGGACTCATCCCACCGATTAATAAGCTATACAGAAACGATTTAATTACTCCCTTTTCCGATAGATTGAATTCTGATCCGTACAATATTATAACGACTAACGAGAATATCGTAGATGCGTTTTTCCTCACTCACGCTCACCTTGATCACTACAAATTTATTGGTTTTCTCAAACAAAATACACCAATATACATGAACTGGATTTCAAATACGATATTACAACATCTCATAAGTACTACAAACGATACGCTGGTACCTGAAGTTTTAAATTTCTACGAATCTTTTAAGATGGTCCCCAAAAAAAGGCAAATTGGTAACGAAGAAATTGAATATAAAAGAGCAAAAAAACCAGATTATAAGCCCTCGGACATTAAAAGACCTATCAGAATCATGAAAGAGGGAAAGCCTTCTCGATTTAAATCATCTCAAGGTGAGATAAATATTACTCAATTTCAGACCGATCATTCAATTCCCGGTGCGTGCTCTTACATAATTGAGAATGATGGGAGAAGCATAGTCTATACTGGTGATTTTAGAAGACACGGATTTCATAGCGAATGGGTTGATGAATTCATCAAGCAAGCTCACAATTCTAACCCCGTATCAATTATTACTGAGGGTACAAGAGTTAGTTCCGTTGAGGATTATAAAAACGGTACTTATAAGAGTAAAGAGCAATCGGAAAGTGATGTTAAAAAGCACTCAGCTGATAAAATAGAAGATCACTCTGGATTAATTCTTGTGAGGTGTCCTTCTAGAAATCTCGATAGGATACTGTTATATTATTCTCTTGCTAAAAAGTTTAACAGAAGATTCGCAATTACACCTAAAATTTTTCATTTAATTGATAGTTTTAGAACCAAATTTGACGAGATGGAAGAAAGTCGCATAAAACAATATTATAAAGATTATAATCTGCCCGATTATAGCGATAAAAACTTTGTAGTGTATTTACCACGTAAGGGGTGGGGCAAATTTGAAGCTGCAGATTATAAATTAGCCTATCAAAACGATATATTTAAGATTGATAACTATATTACATATAAGGACGTGAAAAAAGAACCAGAAAAATATTTACTTTACCTCGATTATTTTATGATAAACGAACTAATTGATATAGATCAGAAACCGAATAGCACCCTATTCTTAAATTCAACTACAGATCCATTTAATGAAGAGATGAATATTCAAGAGGAGAAATTAGATGCATGGTTAGAAAGATTTAAAATTACAAAAACGGAAACGATCCATTCATCTGGTCATTCTAATGTCGATGATTTAATAGATTTTCTTCAGCAAATAAACGCAGATAAGATTTTTCCCGTTCATACCGAACACCCTGAAACATTTAAAGAATTCGGTTTAACTGGAAAAGTAATTTTACCTGAAAAAGGAAAAAAATATACGCTTTAAAAATTACTGAAAAAAAAAAGATTTAGATATAATTAGATCAACAATATTTTTATTAAATTTAGCACTTGAATAATTATAACTATTCCAAAATTAAAAAGAGGATTTATTATGGCAAAAGTTGATGAATATAAAATGTTCGCTGGCTGCACTATCGGGAATCGTATTCCGTTCATTGAAGTTAGTTCTCGTAAAGTTTTTGACAAGCTTGGAATAAAGACTTCTGACGCTGCTTTTTCGTGCTGTCCTGATCCTGTTGGATTTCACGCAATCGATCATACCAGTTGGTTAGCTATGGGAGCTCGTAATCTTGTTCTTGCTGAAGCTGAAGGAAAAGATATCGTATCTCTTTGCAATGGTTGTTTTCAAACTTTAAAGCTTGTGAACTCGGAGTTAAATCATAACGATCAAGAGAAAAAAAAGATAAATGACATTTTGGGGAAAATTGGAAAAGAATTCAAGGGAACAATTAATATAAAACATTTTGTTGAAGTTTTGCACGAATTCGGTCTTGAAAAGATTAAAGAATTCGTCACTCACGATTTCTCAGGATTAAAAATTGCTTGTCATACAGGTTGTCACTATAACAGGCCTTCGGAAATAATCCAAACTGATGATCCAATGGAACCACAGAAGTTACGAGAATTAGTCGCTGCTATTGGAGCTACACCAGTTGATTACGACCAAGAATTCATATGTTGTGGTACCGGTGTAGGAAACGCTGAACCAGAAGTGGGAATTCAAATATTAGCAAATAAGTTATCCAGCGCAATAAAAGCCGGAGCTGACGCTTTTGTAGTTATTTGTCCTGCTTGCTTCCAACAATTAGATACCAATCAAAAAAAGGCAGGCACTCAATCTAATAATACCTTCGATATCCCTATCTTATACTTAACAGAATTGTACGCGTTGGCTTTTGGATTTAAGCACGAAGATCTCGGTTTGAAATTCCATCGGGCTCGATTATCCGGTTTTCTTGAGAAGTTTGGGCTTAAAGAAGCAAAATAAGCCTTTTTTTTAAATTCTATTTTTTAATTTTTAATTTATAGAATTTGAGTAGATTCTTCATTATTAAATTAAGTAATAAAATTTAATCTTTTTTTAACGAGTCCTAATCAAATAAATCGAACTTCTTTTTCTGTTCTAGGTGGAATTCTATGAAACGCTACATCCGGATATCCTATCGTGAATGCGATTAATAAGAGTCCTTTCAATTTTACGCTTCGTCGGATTTTAGGATTAGTTTCATTTGCCATTTGTGTCTAATGTGATTCTAGTCGAGAAAGGTGCAACTATTCGAAGTGGAGCCAGTGGATCGGGGTGTGATCATTGGGAATCAGCAGCTACTAATCCTAAGCCTAATTTAAAAGTATTGCATTTTATAAGAGCAATTCTTATATCTTTCTTTCTTCTAATATTATTATGATAGAAGCATTAAGAACTCCTGAAGAGAGATTTACTGAACTTGTAAATTTTCCTTACCAACCCCAATATATCGAAAATTTAAGCGGATATGAGGGATTGCGAATGCATTATATTGATGAGGGTTCAAAGGATGCACAGTATACTTTTCTATGTCTTCACGGTCAGCCAACTTGGGCATATTTATATAGAAAAATGATACCTGTCTTTTTAAACGCTGGTTATAGGGTTGTTGCTCCAGATTGTTTCGGATTTGGAAGGTCAGATAAACCAGTTGAGGACGAAGTCTATACTTTTGATTTCCATCGAAACTCAATAATAGAATTCATAAACCACTTACAATTGAATAAGATCATTTTATTAGCTCAAGATTGGGGGGGGCTAATTGGTCTTACATTGCCTATGGAAATGCCGAGTAGATTTTCAAAATTGATTTTAATGAATACCGCTTTAGGGACTGGTGAAGGAGTGCCTTCTCAAGGTTTTAAAGGCTTTCGAGATTGGGTCAATATAACTCCGGATATGAATGTCGGTCGTTTGATGCTTAGAAGCACACCGGACTTAACTCCTGAAGAAATGGCTGCGTATGACGCTCCTTTTCTAGATATAACTTATAAAGCGGGGATAAGAAGATTTCCTAATTTGTTACCAACAACACACGACGCACCTGGCGCAGAAATATCAAGAAAAGCTCGAGATTGGTTCCAAAAAGAATGGACCGGAGAATCATTCATGGCGGTAGGAATGCAAGATCCAGTGCTTGGTCCTCCAGTTATGAAGAAATTGAGAGGGATTATTCCGGGATGCCCTAAACCGTTTAATATACAAGAAGCAGGACATTTTGTTCAAGAATGGGGAGATATTGTAGCTAAAAAAGCGTTGGAAGCTTTTCAATTATGAAAGGATAATGAAATTCGTTAAAATATAAGAAAAAAAATTAAAAATTAAAAATTAGAGACCTTTCAACCTAACTCCAAGGAAAAAGAGAAACCAACTCAGAAAAGTAACAATTGCCGCAACCAGCAACCACGATTGAAAAGAGGATAGAGTGGGTGTTAAATGAATAGATGGTAATAGAGTACCCGTCCATAGTGCCACAGATTGATCAAGTACGATAAAAACTGCAAAACCCATAAGAAGAAAGGTTATAAACACAATAAATTTAGTAGGTGGTGTCCATGCCATTTTTAATCACAATATTGTTAATAATTTCTAATTGTAAGTTATATGAAGTATTATTTGGTATAAAAGTTTAATCTATTAATATATCAAGTCCAAATTAATTCAGCAAATAGATTAAAACCATCTACCTTGTACACACGAGCATTCACAATCGAGCCATAGGTTCCTTTAAAATTCTCAATAAATATATTTTTATAAGCGAGATTTCGACCAAAAGCCTGGTCTTCTTTCAACCCATCGTGTAAGACTAAAACCTCACCTTCCCAGTTTTCCCATTTAGAGTTTATATTATGTAAAGACTGCCGGAAGAAGTTAGAAAGCGTTGTAGACCTTTCTTTTATGACTTTACTATTCAGTTGTTCCATGTTTTTTGCTTTCGTTCCTGGTCGAGGCGTAAATTTAGAAACATTAAGAATTTCGGGTTTTAGCCACTTAATTAAATCTATAGTTTGATTAAAATCTTCTTTGGTCTCTCCGGGGAACCCACATATTATATCGGTTGAAATAGTAAGCAATGGAAACTTCTTTCTAAGGATTTTCAATTTATCTGCGATATCCGAAATTTTATAATAACGATTCATATGCTTCAGGATTGAGTCGCTCCCAGATTGAATAGGGAGATGCAGAAATTGATAGACTTTTTTGAGTTTGAATATCGAAAGTAATTGCTCAAACTCATCAATTAAAAACCTTGGATTGATCATACCTATTCTCAGAAAGAATTTATAATTTAAATCCACAACTTCAGTAACTATATCAACCAGTTTCGTCTTTTTATAATTATATGTACTGCAATCTTGAGAAGTTAAATAGACTTGCTTAATTCCTTGCTTTAATTGATGTGCTACGTTTTCAATAATATTTTGAGGGTTGTAGCAATTCAAACGACCTCGAGCGTTTTTGACGCAGCAATACGTACAAGCACCTAAACACCCTTCAGATATTGGCACAATTCCTGTAATTTTTCCCTTAGGGAGATCTATTAAGATTTCAGCTTTATCAATTGAATCTTTTGATTTGTAGATGAGATTTGAACTTCCTGATTTGATTTCTTCAAAAATTAACGGGAGATCGTTTATATTATCAAGATCGATAATCGCTGAGAAATTTGGTATTAAATTCCTAACAACATCTATATATTTAGCTTCGATGTGAGGTAAACACCCTGCAATTATAAAATGTTTATTCATTTCATCCCTAAAATTATTATAAAGCTCACTCAAACGAGATTTTATTTTATTTTCAGTTTGTTGTTTCACCGCGCATGTGTTAATTATGATGAACTCTGCGTCTTCAATTGTGGAAGAAGAATATCCCGATTTATTTAAGACTGTTGACATAATGTATGAGTCAGATTTGTTGGAGACACACCCGTAAGTTTCAATGTAAAATGTGTTCTTTTCCATGCGATTGTAAATTGTTTTTGAGTTAGTAATGTATAAAATGAAGTACTTGTAAAAAATTTTTAAGAATGTACGACAAAAATAAGAGAAATTATGAAAATTTTTTTAATAAAACCCTCTATTATAAGTTAAGAAATAATTAGTTTATATTATCGAGTTGAATAATATGACAAAATACGCTTACTGCAAAATTTGTGATAAAGAAGTTGAAACTCCCGTAAGAGAACCAATAGATACATTTAAGAAAGTCATTTGGGTTATGATTTCGATTGCTACGATAGGTATTGGCGCTATTGTATTCGCGATTATTTACGCAAAAAGGAAAAAGAATCATTGTCCTACTTGTCGAACAAGAGTAGAGTTTTCAGCCGAACCCCATAAAAAACGAGGGGAAGACGGAGAACCTTTGACACAAAGAGAAAGAATACTTAAAAAAGCGGGAAAAGAAAAAGAGAAGAAAGCTGAGGAAGAAAAAGAGAGCCCTTTAGAAGAAGAAGAAGAAGTAGAAGAAGTAGAAGAACTAACATTCTGCCCCTATTGTGGTGAGGATATTAAAAAGGGGATTAGTAAGTGCCCATATTGTCATTCGTCCTTAGCAATCCGATAGAGATCTCTAATTTATCAATCACACAATATTTATATAGGCAAATTATTCAAATAAACTAAAATAACAATATTATAATAAAAATGGAAAATCTAATATAATTAGAGGAAATTAAAATGCCACGCAAATCGCGAAAAGCACCAACAAGAGATGCAGATCCTTTAGATCAGTATAGTACCTGGGATTTACGTATAGCTAAAACCATATACTACTCTATAATTATAGCTTCAGCAGTAACAATTTTGGGTATCTGGTTAACAATTATAGGATGGTTGATTGAGGCGGGTAAATGGGATGATTTGTTCGCTTTGGGAATAGGTTTTGTTGCTCTTATAATTGTTGGTATTATTGTACTCCATCTTTTCTTGCTAGTTCTCTTCTATGTGTTATTTAGAGGCGGAATTTTAAAACTTTGCCAAAGATTATTCAAAGATAGAGTTTTAGCCAAAAAATACGAAGATTACACTACGCTCAGGCTTTTATTAGCTGTGACATTGGTAGGTGTCTATATATTTCTTATTACCCTTTTGGTCGTTATATTACCTTCGTTCTTCTTAGAATTAGTAGCAGCCTTATGGACTTATATTTGGTTCCATTTCAACCCCGGAGAATGGGTTCTCTTTATCGGAGTTCTGTTGTTTATAATAGTAATGCTAGTTTACATAGCATTCGTAATATGGAACCATGGAGTTTTCGTCGTACTCAAACGCGTTAAAAGAATAGAAGAAGAAATGGAAGTCGAAGAAGAAATAAAAAGAGAAGAGCTCGCAGGAGCGGACGACGAAACCCTTCATAGAATATATGCAAAACAAACCGGCAAAAAAGCAGTCTATCGCGGAAAAGAAACCAAAGGCTATAGATCTTGGAAAAAAAGTATGCTAGGTTAAAAAGTTAAGAAATAAAAAAAAAATTATTTTATTTTATTATTTTTGTTTATCTGTTTGACTCGATAGAAGTTAAATTTTTTCCTATCATCGTATTCAATAAATGAACTTTTCTATTGAGAGGATTCCCAGAAATGCTAACGTCTCATCATCCGCGGGTTGCGGAAAAGGTCCATTTCAGTTTTGGGAGGTTTGTAGTCCGAAGTGCCTGTTGATTTCATCTTTTTGTACAATCTTTTTACGATCTTTCTCGCTTCGTCCATGAAATTACACGCTAATCCGAACAATATCATGTATCTCAAAAAGGTTTTATCTTTTGCGTAAACTTCGTCGTAAACTTCGATCTCGTATTCTTTCTGGATTGGATGTCCATCAACTCGAGCAATTAATTTCTTTCCGATATATAATTTATAATTTCTACCGGGACCAACTACTCCTTTTGCTAAAATCATTTGGATTTTATCATCTTTTTGTTCAGGAAGGAGCGGGAAAGTCCAACGAGTACCGATTAATCTCCATCCTCTCACGAAACGAATTAAAACTTTTACTCCTGGAATTTGAGCGTAGAACACGGGTGCTGCGTGTTGAATCTCGTAACTTTGAATAAGTGAGTGAGTTATGCTTAACTCAATACCGCCTTTATAGTTACCGCCCTTAGCTTTTGAATCCATCGTCTCTTCCATTATTGTAAAGTATCTACATACGAGCCTCTTCTCTTCAAGTGGGCTTTCTTCCCACTGTTGTTTGTTGAAGGCAATGATGCTTTTCTTTTCGTCATCGATTTCAATTACACCTTCGATATCAAAATTCTTCGAAAACCAGCGAGTCTTTGCCGTATATTTTAGTTGTTGGTGAACTCCTAACTCTTCGTCGTGTAATCGAGTCCTCCAAAAATTAACTTTTAATTTTTTATGCACTATTTTTTTCGAAGGAGCCTTAGGAGCATCGGGTAATTTAGCAGCCTTCTTTTTCTTTTCTGGAGTTGTTCTTGCTTTCTCGCGTTCTTTCCTCGTTTTATTATCTTCTTCTGGATCCTGTTCCATAAATAATCACTTTTCTATAATCTGTTTTCTGTTACTTATTAATTTTAAAATTAAATTTCTTAGTAATAATAATATGATTTGCGGTTAAAAATTTTATTCACATAATTCTAATAAAATCAAGTGTTACAAGAAAAAATTAAAAAATGTAAAGTTAAGGTTCGAAGGTAACTTCGCATCTATCGGAATCGCAAAATTTCTCGCCGATTGCTCTATCTTTAGTCTCATCTAAAAACAAAGGTTTAACTTTCGATATCATTTCTTTGAATTTTTCCTGCGTAATTTCCTCGTAAGGCGCTTGCTTATATCCGTGTTCTTTTATTGGTAAAAAACTTGCGCTTTTCAGTTTGTCTTCAAAACACTCAAGAACGTGTTTAATTTGATTCGCCTCCTCAGGTTGAAATGTAATTGTAATAGAGACTTGGTTGTCGGACCAATATTTCTGATAATCAGCTGCGTTTTCTGCTTGTTCCCAGATTGATACTTCGTTTTTAGAGCGCTCGAAATATTTTTCATGGACAGGAAATTCGACTACAACGGTATTAGGGGAATAAAGATCGTCTTCAACAAAATAACCTGCTTTTTTTATCAATTCTATTAAGTCGGAATTTTTTGAAATACGTATTCTTCTGATGTAATATTCAGAATGAGGATAATGGATTCCAGGAGGAACGCCAGGGAGTAAACTTACAGTCCCACTGGGCTTAACTGTGGTTATTTTAATGCTCCTCGGGATACAAAGCCAACCAGAATATTGTTCGTCTAAATTTTGCAAATACTCATAACCTTTCTCGCACCATTCTAGCATAGTTCTTCTTCCATTTTTTACGAAGGCTTCTATTATTCCAGTTTGGGATACGCCCATCCGTCTGTTTTTGAGCATGACGGCGTTAGTTTCTTGCCAATGCGTGTTTACAAGCGTTACAGATTTGGAGTATAAATAGGCATACTTCAAAGTTTCTTGAAATTCTTCGTACGAATCGTGACGTGAAGGAAAGGTCTCTACAAGGCAACAGAGTTCGAAGGATTCTAACGTCTGTTCTCCACAAGGGTTGACGCCAGCAGCCTTCTTATCCTTATAATCTGGTTTATCTCCCATGCGAGAATAGGCTTTTGCGTTATCCAACCAGAAGATTCCGGGTTCCCCATTTACTGCAATTTGATCGGCAATAAAAGTATAATCTAATCCTTTAAAGGCGAAAACACTGTTATTGCTTGCCCACCTATGGGAATATAGCTTTTCTTCGTCTTGTTTAGATGTGATAAAATCAAAATCTGTAGCGTCTCCTAAAGCGATTTCGGCACTTCGTCGAACGTTTCCAGCAACAACGCATTTTCCTATTAGATTCATTACATCTAAGATGTCAATTGACTGTATTTTTTGACCTATTCGAGCTCGTAAAATTTTCTGAATGTTTATCAGCATATCATTTAAAGGAGCGGGACCACTCGCAATTCCTCCAAATCCTCGGATAGGTTCTCCAGCTTCTCTTATTAAACTAAAGTCAAACTTTGGAATAGGTTTTCCTAAGAAGAACGCTTCTAAGTCAATTCTTAAAGCTTCTACCCACCCTTCCCTACTATCAGGTATCTGAAAAGTAAGTGATTCTTCGCTCGGTTTTTTTATAGTTATTTTACCCGCACCTTTCGTATCAAAACCTACGCCAACTCCTAACATTAGAGCATCCATAACGAATTCAAAAGCTTTCGAGTATTTTAAGTCGATATCATCTGTAGAGGCAAAACCACAGTTATTTAAAGACATTGAACCATGACGAGCAATAAACTCCGTACCCATCATCCACAGTCCTCTCCCAGGTGGCAGAAACTTAAAATTCCATATTTTAGTAAACATTTTTTGTGCGGATCGTTGAGCTTTAGAGTCGCTCCAGGGCAAACTCAACTTCATACAATGTTCTTTTTGAATTGAATAGCAACCTTCCACAACTCTTCTGATGGTCTCCCAAAACTCTTCTTTTCTTCCCTCTCCTTCAATCATTCTCGCGTATGTACGTTTGTACGTGATATGCCCTAAGGGACCCCATTCTGGTTGCTTTCCTTTGAACTTATCCATAAAAACCTCGTCTACCTTAAAGGATATGTTCTCCAGATTAATAGCTCGTGCAAATAAGTTTCGATATTTGTTTAAACCTCGCTGAGTTAACTCAACGCATACCAATTCTCTAATGTAGTTCGTGGTGATTTCTTCGTATCCAAGTCCAATAATTATACGAACAACGTCTTCAGTCACTTTTTCTGCGATGTTAATGTCAAGCCCCGTCTCTTTGTTCAATACTTTAGCTATACTGGATACATCGAACTCTTTCTTTTCACCCTTCGAGTTGATAACATATTTAGGATACAAATCTACTAACGAAAAGGAATTATCAGTCATTTTTTTACCCGTTATTTGCCATAAAGATTAATGGATTAATTTTATCGGCTTTTTTAATAATTACCGATTTTATACTGCCTTAACCTAATTTTTAATTTAAGATTTAATCTAATATAAAGGTATTGTTTGAAATATATTAAGCTATTGATGAACATAGTAGTTTTAAGCGTTGGGTTAAGTTGCTAAATTCATGTATCAAATAGTATTTCGCGCATTAATTTTTATCGCTTCATTCGTATAAGGTTTTTTTCAGTTTACGTCGAAATTATGTCGATATTGCTATGTTAATAATTAGGGGATGATTTTTAAACAAAAATTGATTGCTCGATTTATGATTTTTTGCCCTCACAATACATGAAATACTATATTAACTATAAAAGAAAAACACTGAAATTAAGGAGAGTATTATATATATTAATTAATTCAAACTTAATCTAGTAAGCTTAAAAAGCTAACCTAACTGGCATCAATAATAAAAGAAAGGTAATTTAAAGTGCTAGATGAAATTGAAGAATCTGATATCAGCAGTTCTGTTCCAGAAACTTCAAAAGAAAAAATTAATCTTCAGTTTCATTGGTACTTAAGCATCTTCTTTGTTATTTATTATTCATCCTACCTCGTCTCAGGAATCATCTTTATGTCTTACATTCTTCTTGTGTTTATTCCATATGTCTTATTGGTAGATGATTTCATTGCGTTATTTACTAATCTTGATTCATTAGTGGCTTTTTTAGCTTTACCTTTAGTAATAATAGTTAGTTATTTATCTCACTTGTTTATTGTAGGTTTAATAACTCGAACGTTCTGGAGATATACGGAAAAGAAAAGTCCAACGAAAGATGGCATAATCCCGAGAAATATTCCATCCAAAACTGCTAATTTTTACCATATTAGGTCTTTTATGATAAAATACGGAAAAAACGCTTTCATGAAAGGAGTTTTTCCCTGGCTAGCAAATTGGTACTTTAATTTTGTGGGAACGGGCATTATCAATAAAGGCTCCACATTAGAAGAATCAGTAGTTACAGATAAGCGTATGAATGTTGGAAGAAATTGCTACGTTGGCGTTAATTCAGCCTTATCATCTCACTTTGTAGAAGGAACATTTGGCAATATCGTCTATTTTGAAATCAAATTGGGAGATAACACCACGCTCGGTGGATTTAACAACATCGCACCGGGATGTGAGTTAAGCGATAACTCGTATCTCTTACCAATAGCGGCTGCAACAAAACATAATAAGACTAAAGGGAATAATTATTACTTTGGAATGCCTTTACGTCGCATTTTTCATAAAAAAATTATGGACTACTTAAAAGTGAGCGAAAATGATTTAAACCGAGCAGAAGAATTAAGAGTGAGACAAGAAAATGAAAAAGAAAAAAGAAAAATAATAGTTACAGATGTGGAAAATAAACAATAAATTAGAAGAAAAGGTGAAATCTTTATGATAGAAGATACCGTAGATTCTGGGAATGATATTTATAGGGAAAATGTCCAATTTCAATATCATAAATATTTCGGTATCTTCTTATGTATTTATATTGGTTCGTATATGATACCAGTAATTGCTCTTCTTGCTTACCTCAGATGGGTCTTTAAACCACTCTTCTTAGGCGTAAGTGATTTTATCGTAATGCTTACCAATGTTAATTCTTTACTCATTTTTTTAACTTTTCCCTTAGTCATTATAGGTTTTTATCTAATTCGTTTATATTTCGTCGGGTTATGCACGCGAATTTTTTGGAGATATACGGAAAAGAAAAGTCCAACGAAAGACGGCATAATTCCGCGTAACCTCACATCTAAAACGTTAGACTACTACCATTACAGAAGCTTTATGATTAAGTATGGGAAGAATACTTTTGTGAAGGGGATATTTCCGTGGCTCGCAAATTGGTTTTTTAATTTTGTGGGTGCGAGTATTATTGAAAAGGGTTCTACAATCGAGGAATCAGTGAGCAACGATAGAAATATACATGTGAAAAGAAATGTCTATGTAGGAGTTAATTCTGCTTTAGCCTCACATGTTGTGGAAGGTATCTTTGGCAATATCATCTATTTTCGTGTAAAAGCAGATGATAATTCTACGCTCGGTGGACAAAATGTAGTTGGACCTGGAAGCGAATTAAAAGACAACACCTACTTATTACCGATGGCAGCTGCTACAAAATTTAACACAACAAAAGGAAATAACTATTACTACGGTATGCCATTACGCCGAATATTCAAGAAAAAAATTATGGAATACTTGAAAGTCTCTGAAGAAGACCTACACCGCGCTGAAGAATTAAGAATTAAAAAAGAAATTGAGAAGGTCGAAAGGATTAAAAAAGTGGAAAATAGCAAGGAGAGAAAAGTAAGTAAACAAGGTGAAAATAAAAGTGAATGAAAAAATTGAAGAGGAACAGAAGGATATAGAAAAAAAAGAAGACGACGATAATGAGTTTGTGATTGATTTTACCACAAGCTCAGCGATACATAGAGTAAGTCTTAAATTCTTAGTGGTATATATCCCAATATTCTGGTTTAGCGGCCTTGCGGTCGCAACGTTTTGGTATGGATATACCATCAGTCCAGTGCCTTGGATAATAAAATTATTATTTTTGCCTTTAATATTATTGGGATTCAGTTTTCTATTCATTTTTAGTTGTTTCTTTTTTAGCAAACTTTTGCTAATTTTTATAAACCTTATTCACGAACCTAAAGAGGGAATCTTCCGAACTGATAAGCGTGATAATGACTTCGAGTTTTGGAAGATTAGAACCGAAATCAAGAAGATTACACTATGGTTAATACGAAACTGGCCATTACCGTGGATCGATGTTATCGCTTTTCGTTGGTTTTCCATTAAAATGGACTTTACAAGCCATTTAAACGACGCTTGGTGCGACGCCGAATTTATTTCCTTTGGAAAACACGTTACAGTTGGGCAAGGGGCTGTTGTCATGAGTTCTATGGTGGTGGGGAATTACTTAATAATTAAAAAAATTAGATTTGACGATTATGCCCTTGTGGGAGGACAGAGTACTATAGCCCCCGGAACTCATTTTGGAGAGGATACAGTACTAGGGGCAGTATCAACTACAACTCTAAATCAGGAGTTAGAAGATGGTTGGATTTACTCTGGTATACCAGCTAGAAAATTAAAACTCAACAAATACGCCGAAATGAGAAGAGATATAATTCATAAAGTAGATGTTGACAAAGAAGAAAAAATCGAAACTGAACATGAAGTTAATATTGATGATGATAAAAAACATTTAATAAAAAGAAAACATGGAGGGGATAACAAGTGAGTGTACCAAACTCAATGCGAGTCGGTCCTTTCTGCGCAAGCGTATTAGCTAAGAAAAAATATATGATTTTGTACGTCTTTCTAATATGGATAACTTTGCTTCCCTCAATATTGGAAATCTGGTGGTATTGGCAAATGTTGTGGAACGATATTAGACCACTTCATTTTTATGTATTCTTACCGCTATTTTTGTTTGTAATTTATGTTTCTACCGTATTTGTGGCCATTTTTTTCACTAAAATCTTATTAGTAATAATCAGTATCTTTCATAAGCCAAGAGAAGGTGTTTTTTTAAGGGATATCTCAGATAAGGACTATAGATATTGGAGTCTGCGGAATACTCTTAAGAAATGGCCAACTTGGCTTGCCCATAAATTTCCATTTCCTTTTTTAGATAATATTTGTTTTAAGGTACTAGGTGTTAAGACAAAGTTTTCTAATTCTCTCTTTGAAGGTTGGGTTGATACAGAATTTATGGAATTCGGTAAAAATGTGGTAGTTGGTCAAGGTGCTATTGTTCAGTCTTCAGTTATTATAGGAAACTTTTTAATTATTAGAAAGACGGTTATCGAGGAAAATGTTCGAATTGGAGCACACGTAATAGTTATGCCAGGAACTCACATCGGAAGGAATTGTATTTTAAATACTTGGTCTTCTACAATGGTAGGACAGGAATTAGAAGAAGGCTGGATATACAACGGTGGTCCAGCGAAAAAATTTAAGAAAAATAGGTTTTTCGAAGATATTCCAATCGAAAAACTCACTGAAACTATAGGAGATATGGACGGACTACTAAAGAAATACGATGAACAACGCGAAGCTAGAGGAGTTACAAAGAAAAGATTACTTCATAGAAAAGACAAAGAGGAACCCACTACCGAAGAAAAGGAATAAATATGAAAATAGGTTACGTACAAAGTTCTCCAATCTTTGGAAAAAAAGCTCAAAACTTTGAGCAAATAGAAAATCTATTGGGGAAATCTAAAGCAGATTTAATTGTTTTACCCGAACTCTTCGCAACGGGCTATACTTTCATATCTAAAAAAGAAGTGGAATCTTTGGCTGAAACTACTAAAGGAGAAACTGCCGAATTTTTAATGAAAATTGCCGAAATAACTGGCGCTGTTATTGTGGGCGGGTTCGTAGAAGAGGATAGTAATCAAATTTATAACTCGTCTCTCATCGTTTCGAGTAGCGAAGTTTTTGGCACATATAGAAAACTCCATCTTTATTACAAAGAAAAATTATGGTTTTCTCCGGGAAATAAACATTTAAAAACGTATAAAGTTAAAGAAGCAAAAGTAGGAATCATGATTTGTTTCGATTGGATATTTCCAGAGACTGCTCGGTCTCTTGCTCTTTTAGGTGCTGACATTATAGCTCATCCCGCTAATTTA
>JAHQWP010000197.1 GCA_029856235.1 Promethearchaeia archaeon | reverse complement strand
AGCCCATTTTTCCACAGGCGTAAGCAGTGTTAGCGGCAGCCCCACCAGATAATAAATTCAAATTTGATACGAATACTTCGTCATCATCAGAGGGGTGTCTTTCTACTTGGGCGACCATATCAACAAGGGCCGCTCCAATACAAATTATATCAAAAATGGCAATCACTTCGATATTAGTTTATATTGTTTTGTTCATAGTCAAAGAGCCCAAATTCTGATTTAATTTCAAGCATGTTTTTTTTTTTCGAGAGCGATTTTTCGCATTGACCAATAATTTTTGATTCAATATTGAAAGTTTTGGCTATTCTAATGATATCTTTGGCTATTGATTCATCGCAATAGAGCTCCATTCTATGGCCCATATTGAATACTTGATACATTTCCTTCCAATGAGTTTCTGAAGATGTTTGGATCATCTCAAATATTTTAGGAAGTTTGAAGAGATTATTTTTCAAATACTTAATTCCTTCACCATAATTGAGGATTTTAGTTTGACCACCACCAGTATTATGAATAACACCGTGAATTTCCTCCCGATAGAGTTTTAATACTTCAAGTAACAACGGACTATAAGTCCTTGTTGGAGATAAAAGTGCTCTTCCTACATTCAAACTCATTCCTTTAATCTTATCTGTAAGCAGATAATTACCAAAAAATATTAGTTGTTCATCAAGGTTTTGATCGTAACATTCTGGATATTTATCGTAATAAGTGTGAGAGAGAAGTCCATGTCTAGCCAAAGTTAACCCATTACTCCCTATTCCGCTATTAAAATCGTCTTCGTATGATGCTTTACCGTCGCTAGCGAATCCAATTATTACATCACCATCTTTAATGTTTGAAGCATTAATTACATCCTTTCTTTTCATCGAGGAAAAAACTGAAGCATCTACTAGTAAAGTTTTCACGATATCCCCAACATCGGCTGTTTCCCCTCCACACACAATTGTATTTAAACCATATTCAGACAATTTTTTGCTATATGCATAATATTCCTTAATAATCGTGTTAATTACTTCTCCAGAGATAATTCGGCTATTCCGGCCAATATTGTTAGATATGAAGAAATTTCCAGTTGCTCCAACGCACAACATGTCGTCTATGTTCATGACAATAGCGTCTCTTACTATCCCCTTAAACACAGATATGTCATTTGTTTCTTTAAAATACATAAACGCTAAGCTAGATTTTGTTCCCGCACCATCAGAATGAAAAACAGAACACCAATCATCACCTCTACTTGCATCTGGCACAATTTTACAAAAGGATCCTGGAAATACGCCTTGGTCAATGGATTTTATTGCTTTATGGACATCTTCTTTTTTAGAAGAAACTCCTAATTGAGAGTAAATATCTTTATCGTCAGACATTTTTATTATTGATATTTATTTTTCAGAAATTTTAATATATTTTCAGTTAGTTCAACAGCTTTTCCTAAGTAATTATGAGGATTTAATAAACTTTCAATTTCAGTTTTTGTAAATACTTCCTCAATCTTTGGATTTTCCATGAGAATTTCTTTGAGCAAACGATTTTCTTTTTTTGCTTTTATTACTGCATTTCTTAAAATTTCGTGCCCCTCCTGTCTTCCTATACCCTTTTCAACCAAATTAACCATAATTTTTTCAGATAACACAGCTCCCTTGGTAAGGTTTAAATTTTCTTCGATTTTTTTTTCATCAAATTCGACTTCTTCGATGTTTTTCGTAAGTTGATTTATCATAAAATCTAAGAGAATGAAGTTTTCACCAAAAATTATTCTTTCATTTGCAGAATTCGTTAAATCTCTTTCGTCTTCTAACACTATATTATCTAACGCAGTGATTACATTAGATTTTAAAACTCTTGCCAAACTACAGATTCTTTCAGATTTATGGGGATTTCTCTTATGAGGCATTGTTGAGCTACCGACTTGAGTCTTTTTGAAGGGCTCAAACATTTCTGCTATTTCGTTTCTTTGGAGCACTCGAAATTGCCTTGAAATTTTTGCTAAGGATTGTCCAATTAATGATGTTAAAAAAATAGCTTCAGCATGACGATCTCTCTGAATTATCTGGTTTGTTATCAAAGCTGGAAGTAAATCAAGTTCTTTCATAATATAATTTTGAATTTCAATACCTTTCTCCCCAAAGCTTGCCATTGTTCCCACAGCACCAGACATTTTGCCATATGATATGCGATTTAGAGTCTCTTTTAATCTATCTAAATGTCTGTCTATTTCATATGCCCAAACGCTAAATCTCATCCCATATGTAGTTGGAATAGCGTGTTGTCCGTGAGTTCTTCCAATACACACTAAAAGTTTCTTATCTTCGATAATCTTTATTAGAGCTGTTAAAAGATTTTTGAGAGATTTCATGATGTATGATAATGCATCTCTTAGTTGAATTGCTGTTGCTGTGTCTTCAATATCATAACTTGTTGCTCCTAAATGAACGTACTTCCCAGCTGATCCTTCACATTGCTCAGCTAAAGCTTTTACCATAGCCATTAAATCGTGATGTATTTCGTTATCGATTAGTTTTACCCGATTTAGTTTCACATAATTTAAGTTAGCTTTCTTATAAATTTCTTCAGCAGCATCTTGAGGAATATTGCCTAATTTTGCATGTGCTTTTGCTAATACCGCTTCAACCTTTAACCAATACTCTAATTTTTTATCTTCTGTAAAGATGTTGGCTAATTCTGTTCGATAACGAGTTTCAACAGGATTAATAAATTTATGATCCATATCAAAATTATAGATTTGTAATTTCTATAATTGAAATAATCATAGATCAATTATTATTCTTTTTTTAAAATTTTATTAAAAAACGAATATCGGAGTAATTGTTATATACTTGTAATATTATACTGCAAAATGAGTATAAAGAAGGATTTAATTCTGATGTCCTGTACGTCTAGCAGCAATTTGTCCCACTTTTCTACCAGGTGGGGCGTTTCTTGAGGTTGTAGTTGGCTTATGAGGACTTTGTTTTGCGCCTCCTCCATATGGGTGGCTTGCTGCGTTCATAGTCACACCTCGAACAACTGGCCATTTTTTAGCTTTAGAACGGTATGCATGGTGTGCATTTCCTGCTTTTAGGAACGGTTTATCTGTTCTTCCGCCTCCAGCAACTACCCCAATAGTGCAAAGGCAATTTTGATTGAACCATTTAGTCTTTTTTGATCGAAATAACAATTCAATATTATTCCCCGTTCTATTTCTTACAATCGCGGCTACTCCAGACGCTCTCGCAAATTTACCACCATCTTGGGGAGTCCCTTCAATATTAAACACCAGAGTTCCTATAGGGATTTTTCTCAAAGGTAAGATGTTTCCTACTTTCACTTCTTGACCGTATCCAGTTTTAGATTGCAAAAATTCTTGTCCTTCATATACACCCTCTGGAGGAAGCCAAAGACTTTTTTCACCATCTTCGTACTTTATCCTAGCTATTGGAGCTCCTCTTCCTGGCGCGTGAACGAATTCAATTACTTTAAATTTTATCAATTTCTCATTCTTTTTGAAGGGACGATATTTAACTTCTCCCACATGTCGATGACTAGGAGATCGGGCCCACAAGTGACCGTATCCTTTCCTTTGAGCTAATATTCGCTTTCCCATAAGGTTCACTTATTATATCGAATTAGTAATATCTAATTATTAAAAGTTTAAATTTTTTATGATTTTAAAAAGAATTTATTGATTTTTAAGAATAAAATATGGAATTGGATTATAGCTTTTTATTTCTTAATAACTCATCAATATTGTAATTAAATGCGATAGGAATTTCTCTTTCTACAAATTCACCAGCAATATTCTTCAACAATAAGTTTTTAATTTCTTTTGAATCACTAGTCTGTCCCAGTACCCATCCTAATTTAACATATCCAACTTCAGGCAATAGATTTTTCCCCGGTATAACACCTAAATCTTGGAGCTCTCTTCCTGTTGAATAGACATTCATCCCGACATAACCATGAATTGTTTGAGTAGTCATCAGAATAGTTATATTATTTTGTATTGCTCTTTCAATTGAATTATAAAGATTAGTACTCACATGACCAAGACCCGTTCCAGCAAATACTATTCCTTTATAATTCTTATCAATGTAAAATTCAATTAGTTCATTTTCCATACCGGGATAATAATAAACGAGAGCAACTTTTTTCTCAAAGTTTGTTTCGATTGTCGTTTCAGATTCATTTCGTTTCTTGTAGTCGTTTTTAAACATTTTTATCTTTCTATCTCTTACCATTCCTAATGGTATATCATCAATAGTACGAAATGTGTCTCTTACCGAGGAATGCATTTTTCTTACAATTGTTCCTCTATGAATTAATCCATAATCGTGTGAAGGAGAGCCTAGCATAGTAACTACAACCTCAGCTATATCGGAAGTAGCTACAGTAGCTGCGTTTATCAGATTTAGTGCTGCATCAGAAGAAGGGCGATCTGAGCTTCTCTGACTCCCTGTTAACACAACTGGAATAGATAAATCTTTTAGCATAAAGGCTAAAGCGGCGCTAGTAAATGACATAGTATCTGTTCCGTGTCCAATAATAATCCCATAACTACCAGAATCTGCGGCTTGTTTAACTTTTTCTGCTAATTTTTGCCAATAATCAAACTTCATATTTTCTGATAAAATCTCGAAAACAATTTCACAATCAAGATTACAAACTTCTGCTAATTCAGGAACAGAACTATACAACTCGCTGGGTGTAAAGGAAGGGATAACTGCCCCTGTCGTATAATCTAGTCTTGAAGCGACTGTCCCACCAGTCCCTAGTAATTGAACCTTAGGTAAGGCTTCATTATATGGAAATTCTTTTTCTGGAAATTTGTAGTTTGCTTCTCTTTTTCCGATTTTTTTTATATTTTGTATATCAGAGACATTTATTCCAACATTATAGTTGTTTTCAAGCTTGATTTCAATAAAATCAGGTGCAGAATATTCGCTTCTAGGCATTATAATTCCTTCTAACTGCGTTTTTTTTGTAGTGATTTGAATAATATCCCAGATTTCTACTTTATATTTCTTTAAAATATCTATAGATTTACCTTTATATCCTTTTAATTTATCTTCCACTTATTTCATCTCCTTTAGTTTGTTTAGGATCTGCACCTTCAATTCTTTAGAAACGATCTCTCCATCTATTTTACCACGTGCTTTTTCCATTACTTCTCCCATTAGTGGCCCCATAGATCTCATTCCTCTTTCTTTAATGATTTTTGGGTTATCATTTACGACTTCACTAATTATTATTTTTAAATCTTCAAATGAAAGAGTTTCAAAGTGGAGTTTCTCGATTATTTGTTCGATAGAAAGATTTGGGGAGTCTGCTTTTAACCTCATTATATCTTCTATAGCTTCCTTTCCAATGTTTTCATTTTTCAATTCTTGGAAGATTTTTTTATAATCGTCATCAGTTATATTTTCTATATTTTTTCCTTCACGTCTGATAGCTTTTGCTTTGTTTAACAATATATTTAAGACAATCGAAGGTTTTTCGGGATAGATTTCGATTAAACTATCAAATAGAAAGAGTTTCCCTGTAAAAATTAAGTCTTTAATAGAACTCTGTTCAACTTTATACTTTTTAGCATAATTTGCAATTATATCCCAAGGATAATGAGGTAAAGTGATTTGAATTTTTTTAATTTCTTCAGCTGTATTCATAATAGCTTGAGAATCCGTATCCGGGTATAATCGTGCTCCACCGTGTAATTCTCTCAAAAACTCTGTAGTTCCATTTTCAAGAGCCTTTCTAGTTTCAGGCGGAACTCCTTTAAAAACATACTCAATTCGATTAATAATTATATCTGCTGCTTTATTAAGTTCTTTTTTAGTTCCCAGAATTAAAACAAAACAATCATTTTCTTTCGAATTCAATTTATTCTGAATCTTTTGGATATCATCTTTAGATAAGTTATAACTTTCTAAATTTTCATCGGAGTGTATTATCCCCTTTAAACCAGAAATAATTTTGACCTTACTGCTTACTTCGGTACCAAATCTATAATCTTCCATTAACTCTTTTCCGAAAATACCCTTAAAACCTTTAAAATTGAAACCATAGAGTCTTTTTCCAGATTTTAAGCCATTTGCAACGAATTTAGACTTAGTTTTTGCCATCAAACTTGTTAAATCTACAGGTCCTTTAGGGATGTCTTTTTCACTTACTTTTCGATTTTTTAGTTCTTCTCTGATCTCTATCAGGCCAAGCTGACGTGAGATTTCATGGTTAATCAGTAGGGGTATCCAACTCAATTTTTGAACTCCTTTAATTTCAATCCTTGTTCCAGATTTAATACTTACATTGACATCTTGTCTAATTGAGCCAAGCACCTTTTTCACATTGGTCATCCATAATAACAACCCTATTCGTTCAGCACAATCTCTACATTCTTCAGGAGTATTTATA
Organism: Promethearchaeia archaeon; assembly: GCA_029856235.1. Lineage (GTDB taxonomy): Archaea > Asgardarchaeota > Lokiarchaeia > Sigyniarchaeales > SOKP01 > SOKP01. The sequence goes on along the minus strand of JAHQWP010000197.1, from coordinate 9,112 downwards.
TCCGGTTTAGTTGTTACTTCTACTAAAGGAATTCCTAGACGATCTAATCTGTAAAAATTAGTTTTATTTTCAGTTTTTATTTTCCTCGCAGCTTCTTCTTCTAAGCTTAAGATATCAATTCTGATCTTTTTACCGTTCTTTAATGTTAAATAACCATCAGTTCCTAAAATCATCGTGCGTTGAAACCCAGAAGGAACGCTTCCATCAAGATAATTTTTCCTGCTTACATGCATCTCTTCAATAATATTTGCGTTAAGTAGTAACGCTAATTCTAATGCAATTTTTCTAGCTTCCTCGTTACAGGAAAACGGGGGAGTATCGTCTAATTCATACGTACAAATTACGTCATTGTATCCTTCATAAATGATCGTCTTACCTTTTTTATATTCCGTTAGCATAGCAGCATCAAATGTTCCCATTTCTCCCAAAACGGGTCTCATATACCTCTTTGTATTAAAATCTGGCGGTCTAGTTCCTTGAAGTTTACTTGGGCATCTACAAAACAGTTTAGTTTCTGTATCAAGCTGTTGATGAATTTCTAAGCCGCATATTAATCCTAATTCTTCATAATCGAACTTGTACATAATAAATCATTTAATAATAATATACTACTACTATGAACTGTTTAATTCATTTTATAATTTGAATATATTGTATGGAAAATCAATAAATTAGTTTTAAATCTTAATAATTACAATTCTACTTAGTTAATCCTTGGTTTCTAGAAAAGATTAATCAATTAAAGGTTTTGAGACATAAAATCCATCAAGAGTGTAACCAAGCTCATAAAACCAATCCCTCACACCTATACCGCTGATTACAGCTAATTTTTTAGAATTAAAATCTTCAAGAGCAATTTTTTCAGCATTTTCCATCAATAATTTTCCAAAACCTCGATGTTGAAGTTGTGTCTTCCTATTAGGTTTTTTGTCTATAGGGACTAATTCACCTACGACTTTCACTTCCCTTACGACCATTGTTTTTCCATCATTCAATTCGTGTCTATGAGCATATTCTGAAGGTTTTCTTAATCTCAAGTATGCTACAAGATAATTTTCCTTTTTATTCTCATATGATAAAAAGATTTCTTGCCCTTTCGAAGCTTCGTAATCATGGCGATACAATTTGATATCTTCAAACTTGTTTTCATCAATAACTATAGATTTTTTAGCAATTCCATATTCTCGGCATCTAATACAATTACATTTTAAATTAAGCTCTTCTAACCTTTTGTGTATTAATTGTCTTAAATTACTCTTTTTGCATCCAGCTTCAATGAGAAATGCAGGTATATCTCTCATAATTCTCTGTATTCTCACATAGGATGGAATTTTTTGCTTTACAGTTGATAATAAGTCAATTAATTCATCTAATGAATAAGGTGTAAATTCCCCTGCTTTCCACCAATCATATAGTTTAGTCCCTTTAATTACTAAGCAGGGGTAAATTTTTAACATATCAGGGCGATAATCTTGAGAAGAAAATAAATGTTCAAACATTTCTAGATCTTTAGAATAGTCAGAACCAGGTAAATTAGGCATAACATGAGTATTTATCTTTAAACCAGCATCTTTTGCGATCCTTATAGCATTTATACTGTCTTGGGAGGTGTGTCCTCGATTTACTTTTTTATAAATCTCATCTAATACCGTCTGAATTCCAATTTCTACCCTTGTTGTTCCATAATTAAGCATCATGTCTACATATGGCTCAGTGCAATAATCAGGTCGAGTTTCAATTGTCAATCCTATTAGTCTTCTTTTTGATTTTTCTGCAATTCTTTTTATTTCCTCTAAATTGGCAGCTCTCCTCTCTAAGACCCCTTCATATGCTCCTCTGATAAATTCCTCTTGATAGTCGATAGGTGAGGATAAGAACGTACCTCCCATGCATACTAAATCAATTTTATCTACATTATGACCTATTGCCTCTAAATCTTTGATTCTACTCTGCACTTGTTCATAGGAATCATAATTATTATGTATAGATCTCATCGCAGCGGGTTCACGACCTGTATACGATTGAGCTACTTTTTGATTTGGTTGAGAATCTTGCCCGGGACAGTAAACGCAGTTTCCAGGACAAGGAAGAGGTTTTGTCATAATTGCTATAACAGACACGCCTGAAATCGATCTAGTTATTCTTCTCTTTAAAAGTTGTATAATAACTCCTAATTCCTCTTCATTAGCATGGTGTAAGATTTGAGCGTTCTTAATAACCTTATGATAATTATATTTCTTTCCAAATTTCCCTTTTAAGTTCGTGATTTTTTGCCGGGGAAAGTTAGGATGAATCATTAAATAGTCAATAATTTCCCTTGAAATCCTTTTGACTGTTTCCGAATTTGTTAATTCATTCATTCTATAAGATATATTATGTAGAGAGTGAAAAAAATGCTTTTCTTTTTAATTTCATAAATAGTTTTTTTTAAATTGAGTTTTTCTTTCCAGAAAAATCTCTCTTATATTGACCAAAATCTTTTATTTCTGCTAAAGATTTTGAACTAAAAACGGGCCCGTCATTACAAACTAATAATCCAATGGGATCTAAAACACATAATCCGCATAATCCGCATCCACATCTCATAATTCTTTCAAGGCTTGCATATAATTCAATTTTTTTTTCTTCACAAATTTGGAGAATTTTATACATCATTATTTCGGGGCCGCAAGTGAAAACGATCGTGTTTTTAATTTCTTCTGTATTTAAGTTCTCAATAATTTTTTCAAATAAATCGGTTGTGACTCCTTTTTCACCGAAGCTTCCATCATCAGTGCAGAAAAATAAATCTAATTCCTTTTTTTGGTAGTCAAGGAATTCATTTATAAATATTACTTCGGTTTCTTCTTTCGCACCTAAAATCAATTTAAATTTTCGACCCATTTTAATAAGTTCAGTGGCCAAAAATCTTAAAGGAGCCATTCCAATACCTCCTCCAATTAAAAATATGTTCTTATTTGTTTCTTGAGGAATTTTAAAAAAGTTACCTAAAGGTCCACGAACTCCGATATAGTCCCCAACCTTGAGTTTGTGAATAGAATCAGTACATTCTCCTATATTTTTAACAGTTATTGCCCACTCTCCATTATTTTTATAGGAAGATATTGACATTGGAATTTCATCAACGCCAGGTACCCAAATCATTACGAATTGTCCAGGTTTTGGGATATTTGTATAGTTTCTATCAAAAATGAGTGTTTTTATCCCATCACACTCATTTAAGATTTTTTTAATTTTCACTGTTTCAATCATATTGTTAGTCAAAATCGGGAACCTCTTGAGTTTTAAATTCATGTGCCAAACCTTTTAACTGAGAAATTGAGCTATAATCATTATCCGTAAGAAATTTTTTTAACCCATTAATAATACTAGTAATAATTTCTACCCCCTGATATAAAGCAGTCCCAATTTGAACCGCAGAAGCACCCACTAGAATAAATTCTATAACATCTTCCCAATTTGAGGCCCCTCCACATCCGATTATAGGAATTTCTAATAATTTGTACAAATCATAAACCATTTTTACTGCAATTGGATGTATTGCATTTCCTGAAAGTCCTCCACTTCCGTGTGACAAAATCGGCCTTTTAGTATTAATATCGACTTTCATAGCAGCAAGGGTATTAATGGCTACTACAGCATCAGCTCCCCCGTTCTGAGCTGCTAAAGCGATCTCACCTAGATTAGTCACATTGGGATTTAATTTGACAAATAGTGGTACCTTAAGCTCCTCTTTCATTGATTTAACAATAGAGAATGTAAGATTTTTATCAATACCTATGCTAGAAACCTCAGCGTGAGGACATGAAATGTTTATTTCTATAGCGTCAGCCCCTGCTCGTTCTGCTTTTAATGCCACACTAATATAAGATTCGATAGAATCTCCAAACACACTTACTATTAATGGAAATTTAAATTTCTTTATTTCTGTAATTTCTGTGATAAAATTATCTATTCCCGGATTTCCCAGTCCTACACTATTCAAAAATGTACCTGGATAGACTTCGATAATTGAAGGATTTTTATATCCCTTTCTTGGTTTTGGACCTATTGATTTAGTGGTTATAGCACCTACTCCTGCGTTAACTAACCTTTTCATTGTAGAATAAGAAACTCCTAAAATGCCAGAAGCTAAAATTAAAGGAGAATTTAATTTTAACTCCGAAATATTTAGTTCAAGCATTTAACTCAGAAAAGTTCATTAAAATTCTTTAATAGGTATATATATATAATAATATAAATTGTTATTTGAGAATTTTTAGAATGGTAAGTGTTTAGATTAATGAGATGTTTTATTATTGATACTTTAATGGGAATATATGCTACTGATGATGGAGGGAATTTCCTTAATTATATTAATTTCTTAAGCGATATTCAAAAATCTGTAGATTTTTATAAATCATTAAATAACGATATGCTTTCTGAAGAATACTCAGACTTCATGAATGAGCTAAAAAATACTGGTTTTGATGATTTTATATTTGATAATAAGAAACTAAAAGAGCTAACAACGCAGTGTTTAGGATTTACAGCTTCCTTCGAAAAATATTCTTTAGAATTTAAAAATTTCCGCTTTAATTTAAGGGATCAATTAAATAAAATTGGTATTACAAAAACTCGAGACGAGGTTCTTTTATTCTTTAAGAAAGTTGAAGAACAATTAATCAAAGATAAAGTTAGTCAGTTTGGGAGTAAGGGAGATGTAGAAGTCGTTCAGATCATAGAGACTTTGGATATTCTTAAAAAATCTATAAGTTTGTTCTCAAGTCGCATGAGAGAATGGTATGGTTTACATTTTCCGGAATTAACAGATAAATTTATCGAAGAAAATATCCTTATTGCAAAATTAATTACAATTTTAGGAAAACGAGATAATTTTACATATGAAAAGATCGACCAGGAGTTCAGTTTTAAGGAATCGAGAATTAACCTGTTGCAAAAATTAGCATCCAGTTCAATGGGAGCGGATATTGAACTTAGTATAATTAAAAAATATGCTGATGAAATTCTATCCTTGGACGATTTTAGACAAGAGTTAGAGGATCATTTAGATATGTTGATGGAACAAGTTGCTCCAAATCTCTTTGCTTTAATTGGAGGTTTAATTGGGGCGAAACTAATAGCAAAGGCGGGAAGTTTAAAAAAATTAGCATTTATGCCGGCTTCGAGGATTCAGCTCTTAGGGGCTGAGAAAGCTTTATATAGGTTCCTAAAAACCGGCGAAAAACGCCCAAAGCACGGATTAATTTTTCAGTGGAATCAAATCCGAGGAAGTAAGCCTTGGAATCGAGGAAAAATTTCTCGAGTGATCTCAGGAAAGATTGGAATTTCAGCAAAAGTAGACTTCTTTGGAGGAGAATTTGTAGCTGGTGTGCTTTCAAAGGATATAAACGAAAAAATTCTAGAAATTGAGAAGAAATATCCTAAACCTCCACTTAAAAAAAATGAACCTAAAAGTAAGATTAGTTCGAGTAAAAAACAAACATATAAAAAAAAAAGGAGGTAATGGTAAATTGAGCACTATTAATATAAGAGCCCATCCAAAATTTTCAAACATTTATATCTCAGGAGCACCCAATAATCTAAAACTTTATTCTAAGAACTTAGTTCCAGGTAATAAAGTATATGGAGAGAGATTAATTACTTTTAAAGGAGCAGAATACCGAGAATGGGATCCCTTTAGAAGCAAATTAGCTGCGATGATATTAGAAAAGCCTTCGTTAGAATTCTTATCGAAGGATTTAAATTGCTTGTATTTGGGTGCATCCTCTGGAACCACAATATCTCATCTTTCGGACATTGTTTACAACGGAGTTATTTACGGAGTCGAATTCGCTGAGCGCAGCATGAGACAATTGATTCAAAACAGCGATAAAAGAAAGAATATCATTCCTATCTTAGCTGATGCTAATTTTCCCGAAAGCTATGCTAATTCTATTTTTACCCCTATTGATCTCGTTTATCAAGACATCGCTCAACCTAATCAAGCAGAAATAGCCATTGAAAACTGTAATTACTACCTAAAAGATAATGGAAATTTAATACTCGCTATAAAATCCCAATCAATTGACAGCGTTCAAAAATCAGAAAAGATTTACAGCCAAGAAAAAAGAATTATAGAAAAAGCGGGCTATGGAATAATTGACAGCATTAATATCCACAATTTCGCTGCAAATCACATTATTCTAACGGTTCAGAAATAAATATGTGTAAAGAATTTTATTACTCATTTAGTTGTAAACTCAATTTATAAAATCAGTTATTTTAGTGTTAAATAATTCTTCTCTGACGATCTTTTTGGTAGTTTCCCACGTTTTTCTTGCGAAGTGAGGGACCTTCTTCTTTTCTCTTATCCATTCTCGTAGAAATTCTATGGATTGTATATCAGAAGGGTATCCTGAGCCTAATTCTCCGTATTTTTTTTTTAGATCTTCAATAATATTATCTCTCAAATCCTTAGCTATAATTGAACTGGCTGAGACTACTGGGAATAGGTCATCAGCTTTGTGCTTAGAAATAATTTTCTTAGGTGAATAATTTAATTGCTTCAAAATAGATTTTTTAAATCTTTCTTCATTGACATCAGCAGCGTCTATATATATAACATCCGGCTTTAAGTCATTGATGATCTCTGCCATTTTAATTTCTTCAAGTCTATTTAGTGTAATTCTTTTTTCTTCTCTTGCATCGATTTCTTGAGCATTTACTATTATTGTTTTATAACTTTCACAATTTTCTTTTATTAATTTTGCTAACTTAGAGCGTTGTTTTGCTGATAATTTTTTTGAATCCTTTACTCCTATTTCACTTAAGATCTTTAATTTTGATTCAATAAAACAGACACCACAGATAACCATTGGACCTAAGACAGGCCCTCTTCCCGCCTCGTCAATACCACAAATTATTTCTCGCTTAATTACCTGATTCTTGGATGAGGTCAATAAATTCCGCTTCGTCGTCAACTTTTTCTAAATTTCTAATTTTTACAATAGGAATTTTAATTTTCTTTAATGAGTCGGGTATTTTTATGTCATTATTTACAATAAAAAGAGAATTTGTGTGAAATACTTCTGTAAACATCTTCAAACATTTAAAACTAAGTTCGTTGATTTTTTTATCTTCTTCAGAAACTCCTGAAAAAAGTGGATAAAAACTATGTTCATCTTTCTCGTCGGGAGTATTTGAATAGAGAGACAATTTGAACGGAATTGGACTTTTTCTGTACCAATAGGAACTAATTCCAATATCGTCTAAGACTTCTTGAAGATGAGATTCAAAAGGATTTAAATCATTCTCTTCCCGAGTTTCTTTCTTATCAATTTCAAATTTGAAGTTCCATTCAAAGAGATTTATTTTCCTAAAAATATCTTGATTGTCTAGAATCTCTGAGATTTTATTTGCAATTGATTCTGAAGGGCGCATACTTTCATTTTCATAAGCACAGATTGTTCTTTTTGCAACACCTAGCAATTCTGAAAGCTCTTTTCGTGATATTGAGCGCTTTTCTCTCAAGAGTTTCATTATATTACCATTTAAAAACATTACTCCGCCTCCTCTCCTCGCTAATATGTGAGGATATAAATCTTTACTAACTAAGCTTTCTAAAGTTGTTAAGGTTATAAACGGTAGTCCTTCTCGTATATAAATTGTATTATCTTCTAACTCTTGATAACGGTTTCTAATTCCAATCAGTAGAGGTTTTGATTTTAATAATAAAGACAGGGATTTAATATCGTCAATAATATCAGCGCTTAAGTTATCAATATTTTTGAAAATTTTAACGCTAAAAATATTGTCATTCTTTTTTACCAATAAATCAAAACAAAATTTATTCTTTTTATCGGTAAAATTGTCTAGGAGAAATGTTTCATAATTATTTTTTGTTAGCAAATTATCGATTCTTTCAAGTATAGTCCCAGTCATATATTCCCATTATTTTAAAAGATATTTAATCTAATAAAATTTTTTCATTTTGAAATTAAGTATAGAAAAAATTAATTAAATCGCTAGAAAGGATTCATTTGGCAAATGTAAAGCGTTCCTACTTCTTTATTCGTTTGTAAGATTAAGGAAATTAGAATCTGTAATTATTCCTATGAATTCTTTATTTTCTTTAACTAAAACTGCCGGATAATTTAAAAGTAAACTAGAAATATCTTTTACATTCCAATTTTTTTCTACTTCTGGAAAAGGCAGTTCTTTAACATCAGTAACTTTTAAATTTAATATTACAGGATCATCAGTTATGTACTTCTGAATTCTTTTTGAAGTAATACTTCCGTAATTTTGGTTGTTTTCTAAAATTGGTAACTGAGAGATGTTATATTTTGTCATAAGTTCCACAGCATCTCTTACAGTTGATTGTGGCTCAATAAATATAATCTTGGGAGTTAATATATCTTTCGCGTGTTTTTTAGATCTTTTTCTGGATCTTTTTTCGTTCTCTAAGAATTCGTAAATCATTTTAAACTTAGAATATGGAGGATCCATTGTTCCGTTTTCTATTCTCGATATTGTAGATTGAGACAATTGTAATTTTTCGCCCAATTCTTTTTGACTTATGTTTAGGCTTTTTCGCAGATTTTTGATCTGAGAAAAATCGGGTAGTATTTCCATTTTGAAATGCGTAAAACTTATTTAGTATAATTTAAGAGCATATTTCATGCAATTTATGCATATTATTATCAATAATTATTTATAAATACCATTAATTTTAAGATACATAATTAAAATAACTATTTATATAATTAACATAGAGTTTATTCAAAATGTTGAAAATTACACAAGCGAATTTTTTACCTATTGAAAAAAGTGAATTTCCAGAAATTTGCGAAAGAAAGGGTGTTGGTCACCCAGATAGTGTGTGTGACGCTGTTGCTGATGCGTGTTCCAGAGCACTTTGTGTGTACTACTTAGAAAACTTCGATCGCGTTTACCATCATAATGTTGATAAAGCAGCATTGGTTGGAGGAACAGCTAAACCACAGTTTGGTGGAGGAATGATAATTCAACCTCAATATTTTTTAATTGTAGGGAGAGCAATACATCAAATACTCACCGAATGCGGAACTGAAAATAAATTAGAGTATGTCCCAGTTGCGACTATATGTCT
>JAHQWP010000196.1 GCA_029856235.1 Promethearchaeia archaeon | reverse complement strand
AAAAAAAAGAAAGTCTGTACAAAGTGCAGATTTGAGTTTTAAATCCTTTCTAATATGAAATTTTATTCTTCCACCAATAGGGGTAAGGGATAGAAAGAAAGCGATCTTTGTTAAACACTTTAATTTCGTTTTCTAATAAGACGAACGCAACACCACCTAAGAAGGGAATCCAATCCCGGTCAGGAGGTAATCCAAACCATCCGTATCTTAACGCAATTAGAAATATGTCGTGTGTAATGTGAATATCTATACCACCTTCTTGAGCGTTTTTTATTCCTTTCCAGATATGATCTGCCGCGTTTTGACAATATGATTGAAGGGGGGCGATTGTTTCAGGAGAATAGAAACCAACCGCCCAACGATGCATAAATCTAAGGGGGGACTCGGTTCTGAATATATTCAAAAAGAATCTTGGAGCAGTTCCAGCTTGAAAAAGCGGAGTAAGCATTCCATTTATAGTTCCTTTTCCTCCAACACTTACAAATCCCTCCAAAATGTCTTCTGCTGTTTCTTTGCAGCGCTCTACAACACTATGAAACAATCTAATGGGTCTTGATCTTGGAAGATTTTGGCCAAAAATTTTGGCAACTTGATGACCTTGAGGGGTTAACTTTAAGTCGACCATCTTCTCGTTTTTTGTTGGGTTATTACGATGAGAATGTCGTAAAACAATAATTAATTTAGAATTTTCTGGAAATTTTTCAACAGCTTCAGTAATATTTCGTACCTCTACCGCCCAATCAGCATTTTTCCAAATATGTTCACCATCCATCTTATAGAATGAAAAGAATCAATGCTAAAAAAGTTAATTTAAGCCTAGTATGCAAATTGAGATTAGTTTTCAGCTTGTAGAAGTAGGAATATTTCCGTAAACCAACATTTTATCTACAATAGTTTGAAACAATAAATCCACATTTTCACCCGTTTTTGAAGAACATTCGATGTAATTGTATTTTTCTCGTACCGTAAGAGTTGTTCCAATATCCTCCCAACTCAAAGATCTCTGGTTTTCTAAATCTAATTTTCCACCAACTACTATAAATGGAAATTTAGGGTCTTGATTATTAAGTCCTTCGTTGAATGATAGAAGCCATTTATCGATATTCGTAATGCTATCGCGATTAGTAATATCACACATAAAAATTGCGGCAGAAGATCCTTGTACATAGCTAGGTAAGAGAGAATTAAAACGAGATTCGCCAGCAAAATCCCAAATTTGGAGCGTGATTCGATATTTTTCCGTTTCTATAAACTTCATCAAAATTGCAGCCCCTAAAGTAGATTTTAGGTCCTGATCAAACTTAGCGGTAACATAACGGTTGATTAGCGTCGATTTCCCAACTCCTGAATCGCCAAATACACACAGCTTGAAGGCTAATTTAAGTTTTTCCATGAGTTAAAATCTCTACCTAAAGGTTGAATTATTGCAACTAGATAATTAAAAAACGGGTTAAACACTACTATTATACCTAAATGTCAAAGAAAGCAATCCACTTTCTTAATACATTATATTTTGCATATTTTTATATTTAATCGTCTGTAAAAATGATATGAAAAAAATTAAAAAAAAAAAGGGATTTTAATCCTCCTCAGAATGGAACAAGTTTATATCAAAAAATAATAATATTCCACCTGCAACACCTACAATTGCGATAAGCCAAAATGCATAAGGAGCATAAAAGCAACTAATAGTTGGATAAACCACAATTACATTTAAAAGAATAAATACTAATCCTACTACCAATAGGATTATACCAAATATTTTTTTCCGTTCCAATTTTATTCACATCCAAAGTTATTTTTATTTATTATTATCAAAAAAGAAAAAAAAAAGATTTTTTTTACTCACTTTCTATTACCCACTGATTTTATTCCACGTTTTAGAACGCAGGATGAAGATCATTGCCACAGTACTAACAACGGGGCCCAGAATAAACATGGAGAACGCGGGAGACGCACTTTCAATGAACATGGAATAGAAAGCTAATGGAAAACCTGCCGAAATTGACAAAAATCCACCAGCCAACCCTGCAATTCGCACCTTTTCTTTATTTCTGGCCACGAAAATTCCTATTGTAGCAATTCCAAAAAGGATGGATGCAATCATGTTCGTAGGCAAAGTGAGCATATACATACTGGCCGGACCATAATTGTCAATCGTGGTACTGATTTCGGGTAATCTATTTGACATTCGGGTAGTTGCTGCAATTCCGTTTATGAAATTCAGAATAAATGCCATGCCAAGGACCAAACCAAACCATGCTTTCTTCCCACTTGCGTGCCCTTTTCTCATTACTAGAATGAAATATACCAATAAATTTGGGAAAAAAATCAGAAACCAAGGACCTGGTACCGCTGCTTTACTTTCCATAGCAGGAATATTTGGCCAAAAGGTGGCAAAAAGGGTAATAACTACTGCGATTACACCGACATTATAAGCCCACTCCTTTTTCCCGAAAAAGCCTATACCCGCTGTTAACCATATCATTCCTCCGAGTATACCGATAACCGCAAAAAGCGGTATGAAAAATGGAGATACAAGCCTGCACTCTGTGGCGGCGGCGGTTTCGGCAGACACAATATTATCTAAATGGAGAAAGATAAATAAATAGGAGAGAAATACTCCTGCTGCACCCAAAATGAGAGAGACTACTCCCATAGCTCCACCCTTTTTTGATCTAATTTTTGTTTCTTCAGTCATTTTATTCTACCAATTATTTTTTAATTTTGTTTTTGTGATAAAATTTATATTTTATAAAGTTATTATGTTCTCCAATTATATAAAAGTTTACTATTTATTTGGAATTTTTGATTTCCAGATTTGGAAACGAGAAATTGTTTAAGATAAAGTAAAAAGTGGTCAGAATTTAAATGTCAGAATCTACTTTGGATATATTTAATCTCCCATAATTAATTTTTACGCCAATTCTTATTGTATTATTGCTCAGCATGTTTATAAATGTGATCTATAAAAAATTAAAGGCAATATTTATTGTTATAATATTTATTATAATAGTTTCAACTGCTCATCTTCTAGTTTTATGGTTGGGAATTTTTAGAGAACGATAGAACTTTCCTTCAGCCAAATTATTCATTTAGGATTTTTATTTATTTAAAACCGATGCCAAATAAGTGCCCTTTGTATACAAACACTTTCGCTTCTTTTGCACCAGCATTAAGTAATTCATCTTTAAATTCTTTTTCGGAACTAGTATCTATATCCGTATAAACGTTTTTTACCCATTTGATGTAAGTATTTAGCAAGGCATGTTCAATATTTGGCAAATCACTATAACCGTGAATAACTACAACACCATTTTCTTTAGTTATTCTAAGCGCTTCTTTTAGAATAGTCTGTTTATTCACATCCTTTAATTCGGTAGTTTTAAAGTGATATGGCATAATAACTGCATCAAAAAAATTATCAGATTCTCTAATGGTCCCACCAAAAACAGAAGAATTTTGGATGTTTTCTAAGCCCATTTTAGAAATATTTTCAAAAACTTCTTCTCTTAATAAAACAAATAAGTTATCAGTTGCATGAACAAGAAATTTTATACATTTAGTATTAATAAAATCGCTGAATGATATATAGAGTGCTGTACCAAATTTCTTTATCTCCTTTACCTCGAATACCTCTTTCTGTATTACTTCTTTAATAATATCAGGAAAAAGTTTAATTTTTTCGGCTTCAATTAATCCAAACCTCATGATGTGTTTAGATATTGTGTTAATTAGAATTTCTGTAAATTTTGTAGCTTCCACAGAGATTATTTTTTCTTTTTCGTTTTTATTTGACTTAATAAGCCCATCTCCTTCAAGATTTTTTAAGCTATTATAGAAACTTGAAGTTGAGAATTTTTTGTCATTATCGAGGAGTTCTTCAAATTCTTTAGCCCCAGGGGATTGTCTGTCAAATTTTATTGATTTTACAACCTTTTGCTTTTCTCGGTTTAAGAATTGAGATATTTCGTTATACAAAATGTGTCTGACTACGGGTTTTTCGTGTTTTAATAATAATTGTAGCATTACCATATCTACAATAGAAAGGTTTACAATATTTTTAATAGAAATAATTTCCATAAACGTGGATTTTTCGCCTTTTTCCGTCATGAAGATAAAGTTTTCAACTTTGTATTTCTTTCCTTACTCAACTATAAAACAATATTAACTATTAAATTTTATTAAAATTGGAAACCTCTATTTTCAAAAAAAAAGATTCACTAAAATATTCTGGAAAATCGCCTTAGGAATCTCAGATTAATAAATTCTAACAAATCCAAGTTTAAATAAAAATTAAATTAAGGAAAAAAAATTAATTATTTAGCATTTATTAGGTTATTTAATATCGTCCTAAGGTATCCTTCGAATTGATCGATTTCTTTTTCTGAAAGTGCTCCGTAGAACACCTCAGTCATTTTTTTTGAAACCTCAACATATTTTTTTTGGAGGTTCTTACTCTTTTCAGAAAGCTTAACAATAGTTATTCTTCTAACGTTCTCATCATCCTCTCGGTTTAGAATTTCGAGAGGAGAGAGGTTAGTACTAAGGAAAAATACATTTTTAAAGAGAATATTCTTAAACATTATTCTATTAAACTTTAATATGTCGAAAAAATTTCCGTTGAATACGAAAGGTTTCCATCCATTTGGGGAGTTAATAGGTTTAAATTTTACTGAACTCGAAAAAGGATATTCTCAATGCACCTTAGAAGTTGTAGACAAATTACTAAATCCTTATAAAGTAGTTCATGGAGGCGTGTTATATTCGATGGCAGATACCGGCATGGGAGCTGCTGCTTATACTATCTTAGGTAAAAACGAACTTTGTGCAACTATTGAAATCAAAATCAATTACTTTAAAGCTATTAAAGCTGGAGTGCTTACTTGCAATACAAAAGTAATACATCAAGGCAAGAAACTTGTTGCAATGGACTCTGAAATATTAAACGACGATCAAATGGTTGCAAAAGCTTTAGGAACTTATTCTATATTTAAAACTAAAGATAATTCCTAAATCCTTTGGATAAAAAGCTTTAAATAAAATGACGACAAATTTGTAAATATCTATTTACAAATCGTAATCCAATAAATTTAAAAACAAAAATAAAAAAGAAATTTTGTGAGATTAATGGGTTTACAAAGTTCTAAAATAGGAGCAATCCTAGGCATGATAGGATCTACAATTTTTTTGATAGTAGGACTATTTGGGTTAACATTAGCCCGAATAGGGTACAATCCTGATCCAAACTTTCCAATTATTATATCTTATATTACCGCATTGTTAACAATTGCATTGAGCGCATGTGGTTTTGTAGGATCTATATTAGTTTTTAGAGACCTTCCTATGGGATATATAATTCTTTTAGTTGCTGGAATTGTTGGAATAGTCGGAACACTTGTTCCTGTGCATGTATACGATATGGGGTATGGTTATGTATATTACACATACTTGATTAACACCGCAATGTATATTGATTTAGTTTTAATGGTAGTGGGGGCAGTACTCGGTTTTGCTTTAGCTGAAAAAAAAGAAAGACAATTATAAAACAAACATGTGAGAGTAATGGCTGTACAAAAACAAAAAATAGGAGCAATCCTAGGCATGATAGGGTCTACAATTTTTTTGATAACAGGACTCTTTACCATTTCAATGGGTCGCAGGTCTTACATGCCTTCTTATCCAATACTTGTATATTATATCACTGGGAGTGCAACTCTTACATTAAGCGTATGTGGTATGGCAGGCTCAGTTTTAGTTTTTAGAGATAGTAGTTTAGCAGGTTATATAATACTACTATCTGCAGCAGCTATAGGGATATTTGGCACCTTTTTCCCTATATATGCTTACGATTTAGGATGGGGCTATATACAATATTTTTATCTATGTAGCACGGCGCTATACTCTGATCTTGTTTTAATGCTAGTTGGAGGAATACTCGGTTTCGCTTTAGGTGAAAAAAGAGAAAGGCAGGAATACTAAACTAAAAATCTAGGTTTTTTTTAACCTTTTACTATATGAGCCTCTAATATCTTTTAAGAATTACGCCTAAATTCCGGGAGTAAACATATAGATAGTTAGCTAAGTCGTGTTGTTCAATTTTCTTTCTAGTTTCTTCGGGAAGTTCTTCTACACTTTTTCCACTCACGAGCAATTTAGTCTCATTTTCGCTAAATGTAGGTCCCGATTCTACCCAATTCATTACCTTTTTGTTTGCAGGACACACTTTTTGACAAAGCATGCATCCAACTAAACAATTATGCCATGAAGGGTCGATCCAATCTGGAAAAGGAACTTCTGCAGGATGTTCGTTGTGAAAAGTTAAACACCGTTCGACATGTATGAGGAAACGATCGTTAGTAATGGTGCTGGTAGGACAACTTCGAACGCATGCAGAGCATTCTTTACATAACTCCATCATCCTTAGTTCATGCCAATCCTCTTGGTCGTAGGGGAAGTCCGAATAAAATGTAGAGGGCCTGTGAAAACTACCCATACTGGGTACATATGTAATATTATTTCTACCGTATTCCGCTAACCCAACACGCACTGCTAGGGTTTTTTGAGGAATCATAGCAAATTCTGCGTTATAGCCTAATGGTTTTAAAATTTCTGTAAGAAATCCTTTAACTCTATTGATTACAGCTCTACTATGCAAGTATGTTGGAGGTATAATTAGAGGAACTTCTGAATTATTCCAATGAAAAGTAACTTTATATTGAGGTTGGGGCACAGTAATAATAAAAAGAGAATTTATTTCGCCAAATTCCGCTTCTGGTTGAAATTCGAAAAAATCTTTGTATTCTTCGTAGAATTCTGGATCCAATAACCTTTGTTCGTGAAAATTCTTTATAGATTTTTGCATCTCTGGAATATATTTAGCCGAGACAATTTTTCCTTTATAACCTTTAGCTTCTAATTTTTCGTAAAAATCTTGGATTAATTTATTTTTATCCATATTATCTATTATGTTCGTCACTTAATAGTCCTATTACAATTTTTTCTAAATTAAAAAAAGAAGTGAAGAGAATAAATTAGAGTCTTGTCATTTCCTCGGTTATCTTCCATAATTTTTTGGCGTTTTCTTCGTCGTAACATTCTTTAGAAGATTGTTTTTGCTCCTTTTTTGTATAATACTTTCCGGTTATTCCTTCTACTTCTGGAGAAGACGCTAAATAAATAGAAGTTTCGGCACCTACTTCCGGTTTTTTAAATAAACCTTTTCCAAATTTTTGACTAAATTTAGACATATCTCGTCCTAAGTTAGTATCAATCATACCCGGATGCACTGTATTAACTGTTACCCCTGTTCCTTCTAGCCTTCTGCTCAATTCATATGAGACTAGCATTAACGCTAGTTTTGAATTACCGTATATGCTCATTAACCGCATTTTCTTATTTTTGCTTTGGAGATCATCAAAATTTAGTTTTGCCATTCTATGGGCAGCAGAACTTACATTAATAATACGGCTTGGAGCGCTTAATTTTAAGATTTCAAGTAATAAATTCGTAAGGAGAAATGGTGCGAGGTGATTCACTGCGAAATTCATCTCATACCCATCAATGGATATTGCTCCCTGTTTTTTCATAACTCCTGCGTTATTTATAAGCACATGTAAATTTTTATACTTCTTCTGGAATTCAGCCACGAAATTACGAATTTCTTTTTGAGATGATAAATCACACAAAATCAAATCCACATTATTATTCCCAGTAAGTTCAATAATTTCTTTTTTTGCTTCTTCTCCAGTTTCTTTACTACGACACAGCATTACTACTGTAGCGCTCAAATTTGCTAAACCAATGGCAGTTGCCTTACCAATTCCGGAATTTGCTCCGGTTACTATGCATATCTTCCCTTCCATACTCATAACTTATGTCCTCAACTTGTTAATTGTAATTTTCCTAATAATCCTTTAAACTTTCTAATATTAGATAACTTATCAATTATTTACCTATCTAATAAATAAAATTTTGCTTTTATTAGATATAGAGAAAGTAGGAAAAAATATCTTGAAATTCACTCATCAAACTTAGGGGCAATTGCGGAATTTGAGGGCACTAGTTCCTGAAGCATCTTAAAAGCATTGGATGATGTCGAAAAGGTTTTAGCTTTATATTTTTCTACTAGATCTACAAGCTCTTCGTCAAAAATTCTCACAAATACCTCTATATGAGGATAGCGTAAATTAAGCTTTGATGTAAGATAAAGTGATTCGTCAAACTCTGAATCTCGTTTCCAGCATATAAATACTTGAGTAACCTCATCTAAATTTACGTGGGCTCGTAAATCGCTTAAAAAACATGCGAATTCCTCTAAAAAATGTAATCGTTCATTTACTCTAAACTCAATCCCGTCGTGCTCGTCATCAAAGAGGAATACTTCCCGATCCGGTTGTAATGAAATGTTATAAGCAATTCGATGAGTCAAACTATCTCGTCCAATCACTATAGCAGTCCCTTTTTTGTTTTTGATCCACTTTCGGATTCCATCCATCGCCCATTTCGAGGTGGAAAAAGAAATCGCGTTTAACGGAGGTTGTTTGAGATAATCTTGAACATGATCCCCAAACGCACGTACGTATATTGGGCATTCTTGGTTGATTTTGCGGATTTTTTCCGTACAGATTATAGCAATTCTCGCGTCATCAATCCCAATGAAGACTTCTTTCGCTCGCTTTACGCTTGCGAACTCAAGGTTAATTGTTTCGGTTGGGTCTCCTACAACTACAGGGTTACTCGAATTTATCAAATCTTCTACTAATTCTCGATTATCCTCGATTAAACTAAAAGATTCCTTATTAGCGATACAATATTCAATTATCCTCTCTGATAAGTGCTGATATCCAATTACTACAATATGGTTGCGTTTGTGCTTAGCTAAAATTCTACTGGTTATAATTGGGTTATATTTTTCTAATAGTTCACCCATGATAAAGCCAAAAACAATTACTTCTAATAAAATAGGCCACACTAATGAGTAGAAATTAGTAAAATCTCCCGCGTTTTCAGGTTGTCTCACAGTTAGCGAGAATAAAACATATTCCCAGAATGAATGATTTGGTTCAATAACGAGAAAAACGGAAAAGCCTGCTAACCAAAATAAGAATAGAAAAATGAATTGTACCTTATATTGTTTAAGTTTTAATTCAATCTCAATTAAAATGTTTAGGATACTCATAAAATAAGATAAAACACTCCAATATAAAAAAGATTTGAATTGAAGTTGATGATTCCCAGTAGAGAGATAAAAAAAAAAAGGAGTTAATGCTTTTTATTCGGGTGACTTCAATCCAACCATCCCAAACGATTCAGGATAACTGAAATAGACTTCAATCTTGTATTCGTATCCTTCAATGTCATGGAAAGGAATCATAGAATTCTGTTGACGGACGAGCGCCTCATCAAGCTTACCGGGTTTTACTTCAGATACAGATATGGATTTTATCATATCTCTTTTTACTTTTATAGCGCCTTGTAGAACTTCTTTTGTAAGAGATCTATCAATAGGAAATTCCTTCCTAACCTCCATATATTTCTCTGCGGATTCAGTTCCCTGAGTGAGAGGGATATAGGCTGTTACAATAATATAGGGCATAATTTTTACCTCTTAAAATGTGTGATTTCTCTAAGAATTGGTTTCAAAACCAAAGAAAAGTATGGTAATATGTTTTATAAAGATTTACAAAAGTGTATGTTTTTTTAAGAATTTTGAAATTTAACCTTTCATATTCTGAGTTAAATCATTATAAAGAGATAATTAATCGTGACATTTATTGAAGAGCCATCAAGGAAAACACCAATTTTAACGAAAACTGATGTTTTAGTATTAGGTGGTGGACCAGCGGGGCTCGCTGCTGCGTTAGCTGCTGCGAGAGAAGGTGTTCATACCATGCTTGTTGAAAGATACGGTTGTTTTGGAGGAGTTATAACGCAAGCGATGATCGGAACTATTGCTTGGTATCGATACGCGGATACGGTGGATGCGGGGGGAATAGGCTTAGAATTCGAAACAATAGCGAAAAATATGGAAGGAAGCATCAATATATTTGGAAATATAAAAAATAAAGAGATGGTAAAAACCTTAGAACAAGAGGGATTAATTGTTAATGGGGAACCAACCTATGAAGTCTTAGACACTGAAGTTTTTAAACATATAGCAGATAAGCTCGTACAAGATGCAAACATTACACCTTTACTTCATTGCACTGCTGTCGATGTGATAATGGGAGATCAGACGATTAAAGGGGTTATAACGGAAAGTAAATCTGGAAGGCAAGCAATTATGGCTAAGAGGATTATCGATGCTACGGGTGATGCCGATATTGCTTTTCATTCAGGTGTACCCTTTCGTAAAAGCCCAAAGAGCGATTTAATGGAAGTAACCGTTAATTGGGGTTGTAGTGGAATCAATATAGGTAAATTCCTTATGTATGTCTACCTAAATCCTAGTAGTCTAGGAGATTGGGGTGAAACATCTGGAAAGGAAGAAAATTTTTTTACAACCTACCTTACGGAACCGTTTAACAAGGCGAAAGTAGCTGGTGAGATACCAAAGGACGTCGATATTGAAAGTTATTGGACCAATTACACAGATGCAGGAGAAATTACATCCTTCAATGGAATTCACATGAAAGATATAGACCCTACAGATGTATGGGACCTCACTAAAGCAGAAATCGAAGGAAGAAAGCGAGTTCTGTGGGCGGTTGATGCGTTAAAAAAATATACGCCCGGATTTAAAAAGGCAAGGCTTAGAACAATAGGAGCTTCATTGGGCACCAGAGAATCGAGAAAAATAAATGGCGAATATAAAATCACCGAACACGACATAAAAAATCAAGCGCGTTTCGATGATTCAATCGGGATTTGCCCTGAATTCATAGATGGCTATGGCATAGCAATCATGCCTACTACAGGTAGATATTTTCAAGTACCTTATGGGATTATAGTTCCACAGAAAGTAGAAAATCTGCTTGTAGCTGGTCGCTGTGTCGCGGGTGATAGAATATCTCACGCTGCAACTCGCCAAATGTGTTGTTGTTTCGTCACAGGTCAAGGCGCTGGAGTAGCTGCAGCCGTTTCAGTTAAGGATAATGTTTCTTGTAGGCAAGTTGACATTTCGAAGGTTCAAGAGGTCCTTAAAAAACAAGGAGTGAGGATCGACTAAAAAAAAGCAAATGATCGTAATTCATAAAATTGTATTTTCGATAACCGAAATTATATAAAAACTTAGAATTATATTACATTTGTATTAATTAGAATTTTAATCGACAAATCTTTCGTAAAAATTGACAATCTACACATTCTCAGTTATAACCAGCAACGGATTCCCCTACTACCAATTAAAAGTAAAAGACGCTCCAAACGGGATCAAGCTGTACCTAAGATTTTTTGACTTTTTAAAAGAGGAACTTAAACTTCAATCAGATTTTGAAATCTCTGATTCTTTTGAATTAAATGCGGGGTTGGTTTCAGCCTTGTTTAAGTTTGCACGAGCCATGTCTAAAAACATACATATTCTTGAATTCAACTCATCCGAACATGAAGAATTACAAGCGGATAAAGCTAATTACTCGGGTGATGCTCTTGTCACATGCCAAACAGAATCGTATTTATTTCACAAATCAGTTCACGCAAAAGTCAAGCTAATATACGACTTACTTCTCTCTTACAAAATACCTCTCGAATCGGCTATTGAAATTTTGCCCGTCCAAGAAGAAAAAATCTACAACATATTAACTGATTTTGAAGCCGTATCCCGCGTAGACGAGCATAAGACTCAATTAAAACGATTGGGAAGCGATTTTCTTAAAGAAATGAAGAACTACGGCTTACGCGAAATATGCATAACTTCGTTCGATCTTTCACCTATTATGATATTGGGTAAAAAATATTCGCTAGAGGATGTCCACGAGATTTTAAGAAACATAGGAAACATCCCCGAAATTCCGCCACTAAATTGGGTTTATCGTCAATCTACCTACGACGACGAGGAGATCTGGGTTTATGTGTACAAATCAGATGTAGGACCAACCGTAGAAGGATTGTTTGAACCCTATCTTTATCTTCTCATTTGCGATTTTAACTCATATCTAGGTGAAATACCTGAAATTCTAGGAAATAAACTTAACAGAATTTTAGGTTAGTATAGAAATAAGCTCATTAGATTATATTTTTTAACAGAAAAATTTATTTTTATACATCCAATAAGCTACTTATTATTCGGTGATTATGATGACGAAAGTAGCAGTTGTATCAACAGATGATCGTGTTTATGGCGTTAATAAGTGCCTTGAGTTGTTAGGTACTAATCCCGTCAAAGGAAAGAAAGTAGTTTTCAAACCTAATTTTAATACCGCCGATCCCCCTCCTGCTTCGAGCTCAATGGAGACTGTGAAACAACTTATTATAAAGTTAAGGGAGATGGGCGCAGAATCAATAACATTAGCTGAGCGAGCAGGACCAGCGAATACTTCAAAAGTTTTTGAAGAAAAAGGTATTAATATATTAGCAAATGAATTAAAATTTCACATTATAGACTTAACTAAAGTACCTAAAGACGAGTATGTTCTTAAAAATCCCGAGGGGAATCATTGGAAAGAGGGGTTTTATTTTGCTAAAATTTACGACCAAGCAGAGTGTATCATTGAAACTTGTTGTTTAAAGTCTCACATGTATGGTGGACATTTTACTATCGCTTTAAAAAATGCTGTAGGAATGGTCAACAAAAAAAACATGACAGAGCTACACTCCTCAACCTATCAGAGGGAAATGATAGCCGAGATTAATAGTGTCTATAAACCGGACTTGATCGTTATGGATGGCGTCACTACATTTGTGGATCGAGGACCTATGGAAGGCACGCGGGTAGAAGCAAATGTGTTTATTGCAGGCACAGATAAAATCGCCATCGATGCTGTAGGCGTCGCAATATTGCGAATTCTTGGAACTACGCCAGAAGTAACGAACGGTCCTATTTTTAAGCAAGACCAAATTAAAAGAGCTGTTGAATTAGAATTAGGTGTTTCTTCTCCCAATGATATTGAGTTTTTAACTGACTCAAAAGAGAGCGAAGAATTAGTTGTTAAGATAAAAGAGAAGTTAGCAGAGTAAAATTGCTTAAGGTAGATTAAGGACTAATATAAAAAAAAATTAATTAAGATTTTTATACTTTCTTTTAATCAATACTATCGAAGCAAATCCAATAAAGCTCAAGAGAAGATATAAATTGTAACCAGGAATACCCGGAGAACTAGGAGGTGCTTCACATCCCCCCATGTCGTAATAAAGATATCGATTGCTTAAATATGGGAGCAGATTAATATCTGTGGTTGAAAATACCCAATACATTTTACCGGGAAATGACATTGTCCCATAACCACCGACTTGTATCCCCAAAGCTTCGTTAGGGTCGTAATGTTCTAGTTCACTCTTTGGAATCCGGATTTCGTACATTCTATGGCTGGATGCGTTGTTTGTGCTTGGACCAAAGGACCACTCAATTTCGTAGTTGTTTATAGAAGTATAAGGGTAAGTCACTGTAGCCACATTATTAGTTTGATTGATATAATAAGTTAAATGGAGGCTATCAATCTGTGTCATAAACGGAGAAGTATCGTTGGCATAAAGTACGAACTTCATTTTGTTATCAACCGAGAGATTTCCAATGTTATAGTCAAATTGAACCACCTCCAAGCTAGTAGTAGTGCTAAGATTTCGAACCTGATCGCTATCGCTCGAGTCTACCGATCCATCACTATAAGCAAGATAAAGTTGGTGTTCCGAGATGGTTGTGTTCGCTTGTGTGTAGATTTGAAAATTTATCCATTTGATATGTTCAATGAAAATCTCGTTAAACAATTCACTCAACCATTTAAATGTGTCTACAATGAATTCAACTCGACTCACATAATATCCACCTACTTGTTCTGCTGTTATATTCATAAAAACACCATTTAGGTTGTCTATATGCGTTACATTCCCATCAATATTGCCATATAAAGCGTTATACTCTGAATCATCGTTTACGCGCATTGATGCACCACCTATAGTATTTGAAATAAAGTCCCATTCCTGATCTCTTTCCACATCATAAACTAAAGATTCTACTCCATCATTGTAATAGGATTCCCAAGGTAAGTAATCTGAAAATGATCGATTATTGGTGTTTAACCAAACGCTAATCCATTCACCGGTGGTACCACCAGTTTTATCACTACACAAATCTAATCCAACATAAAGATTAGTTAAATCTTCCCCTAAATACAAGTAATTATTTCCATCAGTATCAGGGGGATTTCCAACATCATCAATGTCTAAGTAAAACCCAACTTTCCAGTCACATCCTTCCCATTCTGCTTCTGTGATCGTACCATCAACTACTATGCCCTCCATTGGGTCTGCACTATTTGTTTTCGGAGTTTTGTTTGAAAGTGAAAGTGACATTAATCCAATAGACATTAAAACTAGAATAGATAAGACTAAAATTGTTTTTTTCTTACTCAAACTTATTCACTTTTTCATAGAATTTTGTTAAATATTATTAGAGCAATCGAGTATTTTAATCTACTTATGAAATAGCAGTTTTACAATAACAAAAAGAAAAAAAATGATTAATCAAAAGCTAAAAATATTATTGTTAAAATATAATAATAAATCATGAAGTTCAACGAATTTATTACTTTTTTAGGAAGTTTTGATCTGAAGGAAACTTCTAATTTTTATCAAAATATCCTAGGATTGACTTTATACAAAGATCAAAAGACATGTTTAATTTTTCACATTAATATGCAAAGTAAAATTGGATTTTGTGAGCACATACCGGTTATCAACGACGAAAAAAGTCCAATAATTACTTTAGTTACCGATGATGTTGATGAGATTTATACCAAATTAATAAATAAAGGTTTGAAAATCGCAGAGAACCCTAAATTGAATGAGAAATTCAACATTTACCACTTTTTCTTTAAGGATCCGAATGGATATACTATAGAAATACAACGATTTTTAGAAGATTAGTGTAAAACCTCGAATACTTTTCTAATTTTTAAGCGTTTTAAAAATTTTACTTTGATAGATTAGGAGTTATCACGGTCATGTTTTAAATTTATAACGAGGACTTTTTTATCTTAAAATAAATTTTTAATACTTACTAAAACTTTGACAAGCTAATGAAAGTAGGATATCCTTGCATAAATTTAAGCATTAATTGCAGAAGTAGTAATACATTCCGTTTAAAAAACTATTCGGAGAAACGGCTTAAAGAGACAATCAATAAGAATTTAGAATGCCTTCAGACTATTTTAGAATTTAATGTGGAGCATAAGGTCTATTTTTTTAGAATTACATCTGATTTGATTCCATTTGGATCCCATCCTGTGATGAACTTTAATTGGCAAAATCATTTTTCATACAAATTCATTGAAATCGGGGATTATATCAAAAAAAATAAAATAAGAATTTCTATGCACCCGGGACAATATACTGTTATTAACTCAAATAAGCGGCACATTTTTGAGAATGCCAAGAAAGAACTGAAATATCACCTTGATGTATTAGATTTGATGAATTTAAAGAAACAATGTCTTAGAGGCGATGCCTTTGCGGAAGATAAATTTGAAGAACTGTTGGAATTGAAAGATGGAGCTAAATTGAGTCTAGGTCAGATGAAGGTAACTAATACTGATTTTGATGAATTTTTAGGTGAAAGATAAAAGATTTAAATACTTATTTTTTATATTAATATTTTCA
>JAHQWP010000195.1 GCA_029856235.1 Promethearchaeia archaeon | reverse complement strand
TATGCTTCTAAAATGGCGTCTGAAATCTTTAAGTTAGGAGATACATCTATGACAAAAGAAGTTAAAAGATTAACTAACAAATCCAACGAATACGAGAAATTAAAATAAATATTATTATTTTTATAAATCTATTTTTTATTATTTTTTCAAAAGAACCTTTTTGAACTTTAATCTACAATCCCATTTTCAGTTATCGAAAATATTGCTTCCCCTTCAGGTAAATGCGGCGCATCTATCATTTTCGCAACTCGCTGTTCACCTTTACCCTTTCTCAAGTATACTCTAATTGTTGATCCATGTGCTACTATATTTCCCCCGGCTGCAACAGTTGGATTTCCATAAAAAACATCAGGTTTTGATTGAACTTGGTTTGTTACAATGATGCATAACTCAGGAAAAATGTCTGTTAATCTTAATAAATCGTGTAAATGAGTGTTTATAGTTTGTTGTCGATTCGCTAGAGTGCCCCTTCCAACATATTCACTTCTAAAATGTCCAATCAATGAATCAACGATAATAAGTTTTATATTTTTCTCTCTAATAAGATTAGTTGCTTCTTTTATTAACAGAACTTGGTGATCAGAATTATACGCTCGACCAAAAACTATATTTTTTAAAACTTTTTTATGATCTAAGTCAAGACCCTCGGCCATTTGAATAATTCTTTCTGGTCTGAACGTACCTTCCGTATCTATATACAAAGCGTTTCCGCTTAAACCGCCATCTTCTTTTGGCAATTGAACATTGACACATAACATGTGAGCTATTTGAGTTTTTCCTGTCCTGAATTCCCCAAAAAACTCAATAACACATCCCGTTTCAATCCCACCACCGAAAAGATTGTCAAGTTCTTGACTACCTGTTGTAATTCTTGCGATATTTCTTCTGTGTTCCCACACATCTTCTGCAGACTTAAAACCAATATTTAATTTTTCCATTGACGCTTTTATTAACTTCGCTGTGGTTTTATCTCCCAAACCAGATTCTTCTTGAATTATACTAGGCGGAGTGTATGCAATGGACTCTAGGCTGCCAAATCCTGCTTTAATCAGTTTTTTAAGAGTAGCTTCTCCTACACCCGGAAGTTTTTTGACTGCATCCACACAATCACTATTATTATTATCCAAAGCTAAAATTTCTTCATCAAAATCTTCGTCTTCTTCAATTTCGTTATGAAATTCTTCGTCGTCCATTTCAGTAACAATTTCTTCTTCTTCTTCCAGAATGTCGCTATCTTCTTGAGCCATATCGTTAGATTCAGATTCATCCTCGATAGATTCTTCTTTTTCTGATTCGAATTTAGCAAAATTCAAATGCTCCTTGTAAATCTTACCTTTAGTATGATTGCGTTTACACTCTTGGCAATAATAAGGTTGTCCAATAGCAGATTGACCTCCATTACCTACTTCGCTTGCTTTAGCCAATATTAATCACATTTATTTTTAAACTTAGTGTAATTTTTATATTTCTTATCAATTATTGTATAAGTATTGGAAAAGTTATTTTAAAAAGAATAGACAGCTAATTTATTAGAATTCTAAAATATTATTCTATTAATAAATAGTCACTTGAAAGCAATATCTTTATCATGTGATTAGTACAATTCATATTTACGTAAAACTATATTACATTATTACAACCAGAATATTTTCAATTGGTGATTAAAACATGAACATATTTTTAGATATTGAATATTATCCAAAAATCGATACTCCACTACTAGAAAAATCAAAGAATATTATCAATTCGAATAAAAGTAAATGGAATCCACCGTTTTTTACTAATACAGAATTGTATATTGATATAGATAAAATTCAACAAATTTCCAGCGATTTTTTAAGCAAAAAGATAAAAAATATAATAGTCTTAGGAACTGGCGGGTCAATTCAGACTTTACTGGCTTTAAAGCACTTAGCAAAAAAGAAATTATATCCTATAACAAGTTCTCGAGCAGTGGAATTGAAAAAATGTCTTGAGGAGACGAGTCCTAAGGATTCAGTTGTTATACCTATTTCTCGGGGAGGAGAAACTTTAGATGTAAATTCTACGATTGGAATTTTCTTAAAAAAGGGTTATAAGTTTATAGGTCTATCTTCAAAGGGTACAATGTATCATATGCTTAAGAAGATTGGGTGCCCTATTCTCGAAGTTCCGGATCTTTCAGGTCGCTTTGCGGGTTCAATTTCTAATGTGGGAATTCTTCCTGCCTTCTTGTTGGGTATCAATGTCAACGATTTCTTAAGTGGATTAAAGAATGGATATAAAAAATTTATGGATTTTAATGACAATCCCGCACTCAATTTTTCTGTGTTTCTTTATAATTTGTACCTAAAAGGGTTTAAAGTTGTCTTTTCAATGCCCTATTCGTTGAATCTTGAAGGAAGTGTAGGATTGTTCGTTCAAGAAATTTCTGAGAGTACGGGAAAAGAGGAAAAAGGAATAATTGGTACTTTTCAATCGGCTCCATTGTGCCAGCACTCTGTATTAGAATATCTCTTAGGAGGGACAAAAGGTGCTGTAATTCCTGTATTATGGGTTATAGGAAATGAAGAACCAGATTTAATTTTAGAATCTTCGATAGATTATGTAAATCAACAAACAGCTCAAACCATTGTAAATTTTCAAGCAGATGCTACATTTCAAGCGTTATTAGAAAAAGGAGTTCCTTCAGCAAAAGTTACAATTGAACGTCCTGATGAATATAATATGGGTAATTTAATAGCTTTTATTCAATCAAGTGTCTATTACTTATGCTTATTATTAGATGTGAACTGGTCTAGCAATCCAAAAGTGATTATAGGAAAAGAAATTGGAAACAAAGCATTAAAAAACAAGAGTTCACTTGAACAAAGAAAAAATACTAGAGAAAAACTAACTGCGAATGTATTTGATCAAAAATTTTTTGAAGAGTAAATAAATTCCTCCTTGAGATACTATTTAGTAATAAAAGCGTCATACAATACATTCACGGCTTTTTTACAATTATCTCTATCAATTATTGCTGTAAAGTTTAATTCAGAGGATCCTTGCGCTATTGCCTTTATATTTATTTCATTATCTCCTAAAGAGGTGAAAACTTTACCAGCAACTCCGGGAGTGTAAAGGATTCCCGATCCAATAATCGCCACTAAAGAAATATCGTTATCAATCTTTATTTTAAACCACTTTTCTCCAAAGAAATCGGAATTCCTTAGCAAGAAACTTACTTTCGTGGAATCTTCATATTCGATACCGAAAGTAATATTGTTTTCTGAGGAACTTTGTGAGATAAAGACGATATTAATATTATTATCACCTAAGAGGGAGAACAATTTCGAAGCGGTTCCCGATAATGGAACCATCGTATCACTTTCTAAGGTGACCATGGAAAGTTTTTCTATTGAGGATATAGCTTTAATTACATCATTATTCTTAACAATTTCTTTAGTGATGGCAGTATAATCTTCTGAATCTGGCTCGGTGAAATGCCTAACTTCAGAGGGTATTTTTCCTTTTTCATTAACATCAAGACATAGAGGGTGGAGTATTTTTGCTCCGAAAAACGCTAATTCTTTGGCTTCTTTATATGAAATGTTTCTTATGAGCGAAGTTTTTTCAGCAATCCTTGGATCTGCATTTAAAAAGCCTTTTACATCTTTCCAATATATTATTTTACATTGAAAAAGATTACGCAGAGCATATGCCAGTATAGCAGCCGATAAATCTGTCCCGCCTCTTCCTAAAGTAGAAATTTTATTATCTTTTGTGGATCCATAATATCCACTTACGCATACTAGATTATTATTATCTGATATTATAAGAGGATATAATTTTTCTTTTACAAGTATCTCTGTTTCCTCAAGCAATGGAAGCGCGCGACCAAAATTATCATTTGTAATTATAATCTTATCAGAGAAAATATAATTTGAATTAAATCCATTTGAAGTTAAATATTTACTTAACAGGAAAGTGCTAATCTTTTCTCCATAGGATACAACCAAATCATAGATATCAGCACTTGGGCGGATTAATCTAATAAGTCGCCCTAATTGTTTTAATTCTTCAATGTTAGTTTGAAGAAATTCTACCGTTTCGTTATATCCAGACTGATTTTTGTCTATAATAGCATCAACAAGCTGAATATGCATATTGTATATTTCTTCAATTAGTTCATCGCAATTATTTTCTTCAGTACAAGATTTTTCATAGAATTCTATTAATTTATTTGTTATTCCTTGTATAGCAGAAACAACAATCAATATTCGAGTAGATTTCATATATTTATTGATAATATTTATAATCTGAAGATAGGATTCTCGATTTTGTAAGCATGAACCTCCGAACTTCATGACTATTATAGAATTTTTACTACTTTCCATTCTTAACAAAAATCATAATTTACCTTTTATTGGTATCAAAAAAAATGTAGAACTTATAGGTTTTTCTTAAAATATAAAAAAAGGTTAATTAAAGAAATTGCTCTCAAAATTTTGAATTTATGATATCTTGATAGTTCATAACTTATTGGGAATACTCTGCTATAATTAATACGTGATATTCTGGTACAATTGGTTCATCAATTCCAACATATTTAGTTTCTATTATATCGAAACCACGAGAATTAAGCATTTTTTCCCAGCCGTTCACCTTGAGAAAATTAAGAGGTACGTTAATATCTTCATCACCAAGAACCCGATTATAGAACCAATCGAAAAAACTATTACTTATTCTGTCTTCCTCTTTTTCTATATATGCTTCTTTGATAATTATGCGTTTTTTAGTTACTCTCATTGCTTCTACTAAAAGATGGTATGGATCATTTGAATGATGTAATACGGTATAGAGGATAGTTGTATCAACTTCGTTATCTTTTAATGGGATATTATCCCCGGAATTGTACAATAATAACGGCAACTCAGTAGAATTGTAATCCAAAATGTCTACTAGAATTATTTCTTTATTCAGATGTTTTTTTATCTCAAGAGCTAAAAGCCCATCACCTGCCCCAAGATCAAGTAATTTTTCTCCTTTAATGTAAGGTCTTAAATTTTCAAAATTTAATTTAGCTCGTTGGAGGGATAAAGGTTTTTTTTCTTCACCATTTTTAGTACGCCTTCTTAAGAACTTGCGCAATTTATTCTCAACTTTAATTAAGGATATTCCTTCTTTTTGACCCTTTGTTATAGCTCTATTCACATAAAGCCAAAATACATTTCTTCTTAACCAATTAAGTTTAGCATTTTTCATTGCAGTTAAGAATAAAGAGTGAATTTTTCTCCAATAAAATTGATATTCTTTATTAATTTTAGAAAAGATTGGATACACTATGTTTTCTACATTGCTTATATCATTTTGCTTCAAAAGATTGAATTCAATTGATATTTCGTTAGTCATGAGTAAATGAGTTTTTGCTCATTTATAAACTTTATGAGTAATTGCTCATTTAATATAATCATAATGACTGAAAAAAAATTTTCAAGGAATAAACAAGAAAAAATAGATCTTATTTACGATAATTTTTTTAAATTAATTTTAGAAAAAGGATATCATAAAACTAGCACAAATCATATCGCAAAATCAGCAAAGATTAGCATAGGCACAATTTATAAATATTTTCCTAAAGGAAAACAAGATATTATGAGAAAATACTTTGAAGACACGATGGAAAATATCTTTAATATAAGTGGTCTCTACAATGTTGGTGAAAATAAAATTAGAGATTTCCTTAAAGACTTTATACTGATACTATATAATAATCATAAGGAAAAGAAAGCCTACAACATTGCATTTAGGTCAGCAATCCAATCAGATAAAATGCTCCTAAAAGCTCATAAAGAAAGGCTTTTTGACTCTTTCAAGAATGCTGCTCAAAAATTGAGAGGTAAAAATGAGATTTTTAATCAAATTCCTGAAGAAAGATTAATCAAATTATTCATATTTTTATATAATCTTATTAATGCTCTCATATATCATCATTTATCAGTTATGAGATTATTTGATACAGACATGGAATTAACAGATTACCTTTCAAACTTAACCACATTTTCTTTACAGTATTTAACAAGAGTTGATAATAAAAAATAGATAATGAATTCAAAGTTTATCGATTAACAGATTAGATTCTTTAATCATTTCTTCCTTAATTCTATTTTCCATGTTATATCCCTCCTTATACACGATTCTTTTAATTCCGGCATTAATAATTAATTTCAAACAACTCATACACGGAAAATGCGTACTATAAATAGATGTGTTACCTTGTATTGAAGTACCATGAATAGCTGCTTGGATAATACAATTAATTTCAGCATGGACTCCACGGCATAATTCTGGTTTTTCACCACTTTTTAAATTCTGCCTCATACAAGTTAAAGGGGTGCAGTGATTAAAACCAGATGGTGAACCGTTATATCCCGTCGATAGAATATGAGAATCCTTAATTAAAACTGCGCCAACTTTTCTTTTTATACAAGTACTTCTTTCTGATACAACTTCTGCAATTTTCATAAAGTAATTGTCTTTGGATATCCTAAAATCGTTTTCTTGGTTCATTTTTTTTATATGATTCCTGTAGATTTCCTTATACAAGTTTATTTATATCCATAGAAATAAAATTATTGCGATTGAAGCAATACACCCTAAGATAGAGACGAAATATGTTAAGAGGTGGTTACCAGTTTGAAAATGAACCCGAGCTATTTTGAAATCAATGTCAACGGTAAAAATTGATTCCTTGGTTGTTAGATGCCCATATAAAATTAAGGGTGTGAGATATCTGATATAAGTTCTTCTCCAAAACAAGACTGAAAACATTACGATTATTGAAAAGAAAGTTATTTCTAATAAATCTGCTTTTTTTATACGAAATATCATATAGCCTATAAATACAGCTCCAAATAATAGAAGTTTAACTATTAAAGGAGGATTAAATAGTGCACTTTCTTCTGCACTTGATAACCACCCGATGTAAAGGTCTAAATAATTAGGGAGATAAAATATTGGGGTGATAAGAAAGAGAATTATCGGGATTCCGATATAAATGACGACCTTCTTCACTTCAACCCATTTTTTATTAAATAAGAATTTGAAAAAGAAGTAGGCAGCGGCAGGTAATGTGAACCATTTAACACTCATTGTTAATCCAGAAAAAAGATAAAAAAATGTTTTATCCTCTTTTGGATAATAATATAAAGATACTAGTAAAAAAATATAAAAAAAGCTATCAGTTATGTGATATCCACAATTAATCGGGCTAAACACATTGTTTAAAAACAGAAATGGATTAACTAAAAACGTACCTAAAACAAATAATTTATTTTTTATATCAAATTTCTTTAGGATAAAATAAAATGAAAGCGAAATAAGGAGTTCTAATATAAAAGCATAAAAAACAAATACTTCAAAAACACCAAACGATATAGTTTTAAAAAAGATTAAAAAATACAAAGTCAAAGGAGGATATTCTAACTTAGTTACATCCCAAATCCATTCCCCTGTAAACATCGAGTCTGTAGTATGATAATTAATTAAAATATCTCCCCAAGAAAGACTCGGGTCAAGATGAGTAATATAATAATAAACTAACATAAAAATTCTTATTCCGACACCAATTACTATAAATAAAATTCCTAACTTATAATGATTTTTAATTTTCCACAAACCGTTATTATCCTTTTCAATCATAATAAAGACTCTTTGTTTTTTTTCTGTCGTAGAGATAAATTTATGATAATTTATAAGATGAATTAAATTAAAATTTACTCGTGTATAAAATTATATATTCTAATAATATTTCGAATGCGTAAATGAAAAGTTAGTTAGTTCTCATTTTATTAATTATAGAATAATAGTAGTATTGAAACGAAGAGGATGCCAATACAAATGACAGACATTAAAATAAGTATTCTGGTGCCAGCTTTTAACGAAGAAACAAGAATTCCTAAATTTTTAAAGAAGTTACTAAAATTTGCTGATACTAATTTGGAAAGCTATGAAATAATAGTAATAAATGATGGATCTTTAGACAAGACTAAAGAAACCGTCTTAAAGATTATCAAAAATTATAATCAAGCACGATTACTTAGCTATGACGATAATATGGGAAAAGGACATGCCGTTTTACAGGGTGTTTTAAATGCTAAAGGGAGCTTTATTCTTTTTATCGATGCAGATGGTTCAATTAGACCCCCTGAAATACTAAATATGTACCAAATTTTTCAAAAATTTCATTTTGATATAATAGTAGGATCCCGAATCTCAAAATCGTCCAATATTACTGAGTCCCAACCTTTAAGTAGAAGGCTCTTAAGTAAAATATTCAATTTATATTCTAATCTATTGTTTAGAATCAAGATAAATGATTTATTATGTGGATTTAAAGGTTTTTCTCGAGAGGTTGCGAATAAGATTTTTATTGATTTGAAAGCTTATAGATGGGAATTCGATGTTGAGATATTATACCGAGCAAGAAAGAAGGGATTTAAGGTTTTTGAACTTCCAATTGAATGGAGGCATGAAGAAGGGTCTAAAATGAAATTACTAGATCCAATTTTTATATTTTTAAATCTTTTCAAACTACGCTTAAGTTATCTTTAAATTGAATTTGACTTTTTCAATTTTTCAGTATCAAGATCCTTAAATCTAAAATTAATAGCAATTGTCGAAATCCCTCCATATATGAACACATACACCACTCGAAGAATATGGTCTAAAATAAAAACTGAGAGTATTTTATCGTATCCAATTGCGGGGTAAAATACTGATAACAATAACGCTCCGATGATTTCAGATACACCCCATCCACCAGGTGTTACAGGTATTGTTTTAGTAAAAAAAGTAGCGATTTGAGCCAATATTATTATAAAAAAATTCATTTGAAAACCAGCAAAATAGAAAAATATTACCAAAGTTAAGGATTCAAAAAACCATGTTGGAATGTTATAAAGTAGGATAAATAATATATTTTTTTTATCTTTTCGAAGATCTTTTAAACCTTCTACAAACCTTATAATAAATTTTTCTAATAAATTTTTGAGTTTGGGGGATATTCTATTAATAATAGATAAAATCCAATCCGTTTTGAAAAATAGCAATATTAAACCTAAAACGCCAACAAAGAGAATTATAGCGCCGATAATAATAAAAAAATGTAAGTTTAGTTGAGTTACATATGTAACACTACTCAAATAAATATATAACAATGTAAAACAAGTAATTGAAAAAAGAATTATTAAATCAATAAAACGATCTACTAAAACAGCGCATAAGCATTTACTTAAAGGGAATTTATTTTCTCTTTGACGGATATACTCCATTTTTACGAAATCTCCCAATTTAGCGGGAGTTAATTCATTTATCGCCCAACCTGTACCTATAGCACCAACAATAGTAAAATATTTTGGTTCCAAATTGATACCCCTAAAGACTAATTTCAATTTAAAAGCGCGAAAGATAAAAGCTAGGGTGTAACTAACGGAAAATAAGAAAATACCCCAAATCGAAATTCTTTGTAAGTAAAGCAAAATTGTTTGAAAATCAACATAAACAATCATTAGAATGATAATTGCTACAGTAACACATCCAATCAAAATGCGTTTTGTCTTAACTTCCATTAGAATAAAAATTAAATTTCCTAAATAAATTTAAAGAAAATAAAAGTAAATTTTATTTTTTCTATTAATATACATTAAATTAGAATCATTTTTGAATACCACTTTTAGTTCACATGAAAAAAGTTGAATTACTAGCTCCAGCTAAAAATTTAAAATCCATTAAAGCGGCTTCTCAATACGCTGATTCAGTTTATTTTGGAATTGAAAAATTCAATATGCGTGTGCGAGCTAAAAATATTGCTTTAGAGAATATAAATGAAGTTGTGGATTTCTGTCACAAAGTTGGGTTAAAAGCATATTTAGCTACAAACATTTTAGTATATGATAACGAATTAAACTACTTACGAGATATCATAGAAAAAGGAAAAGAAGCCGGGATTGATGCATTTATTGTCCATGATATTGCAGCTATTGATATAGCAAAAGAATTGGGAGTACAATTTCACATATCTACGCAGTGCAACGTATCTAATTCTTTATCTGCAAGGTTTTATGAAAAATTAGGAGCAAAAAGATTAATACTGGCAAGAGAACTATCCTTAGAGAAAATCAAAGAAATTAAAAGGAATCTCACCAAATCTGAAATAGAAATTTTCATTCACGGAGCAATGTGTACTTCTATAAGCGGTAGGTGCTATTTCTCTCAAGATATTTGCGGTACAGAAGCAAAATCCGCGAATCGAGGTAATTGTATACAGCCTTGTAGAAGACGGTGGTGGGTAAGGGAAGAATCTGGTACTGAATATATTTATGATGGAGTGCGATTTATGAATTCACGTGATCTTTGTACAATAGCTTATATTCCAGATCTAATAAAGGCTAGAGTAGATGCTTTCAAAATCGAAGGCAGGATGCGTCACCCTCACTATGTCGAAGTGGTTACTAAAACTTATCGTGAAGCAATTGAAGCGTATTACGAGGGTACTTTTACAAATAAAAAAGCTGGTAAATGGGTAACAGAACTGAAAAAAGTATACAATCGTGGATTTACACCGGGATTTTACTTTAAGAGAGTAACAGAAGAAGATCATCAGCATAAATCGCCTGCAAATTTATCGCATTTCAGATATATAAGATTAGGCATAGTTGAAAAATATGATCCTAAAGAAAACTATGCACTTATTTCTTTAAACAATGGTTATTTAACGAAAAACGACGACATTATTATAATGGGCAAAAATACAGACACTTATTTACATCAAAAGGCTAAACAAATATTCTACAACGGTAAATTGGTAGACAAAACTCCACAAGGCACCGCAAAGCATAAGATTAACATAAAATTACATGTGAAAGGAGATGTAATTGGTAACGGAGAAGATACAATCTATATTTTCACTGATAAAACCTATAAGTCGAAAAAATATTCTTTATAAATAGTAAAGGTAAAATTATACTTTCATGATTATTATGGAAAATAAAACTAAAAAGATCGTTGAGTCGGTTCCTAATTTTAGCGAAGGAACAGATGTGGACAAAGTCGAGAAAATTGTATCCGAAATAAAAAGCACCCCTCAAACTAGAATTGTTGATGTTCAATACGATTCAGATTACAATAGAGCAGTTATTACTTTTGTGGGGACTCCTGAAGCCGTATTAAAGGCCAATATTGCTGCTGCTAAAAAAGCAATAGAATTAATTGATATGAATAGTCATAAAGGTCAACATCCTCGAATAGGTGCTATTGATGTTGTACCATTTATTCCTGCTCTAAATGTTTCAATTGAAGAGTGTATTGAATTATCGAAAAAGTTTGCTGTAGAAATGGCGAACGAGGGCGTTCCAGTATATTTATATGAAGAATCAGCTAACATTCCAGAAAGAAAAAATATTGATAATATACGACTCGGGGAATATGAAGGATTGAAAGAGAATATTGAAAAAGATCCTAATAGAAAACCAGATTTTGGACCTTCTAAATTCCATCCAACCGCGGGAGCTATTATTACGGGAGCTCGATATCCTCTCATTAGCTTTAATATCAACCTTGGAACTAAAGATGTAAAAGTAGCAAAAAAGGTCGCGAAAGCGATTCACTTGCAATCCGGAGGATTAGTGAATGTTAAAGCGATGGGTACGGAATTAAACGATAGAGATTGCGTTCAAGTGGGTATTAGTAATATTAACTTCAAAAAGACACCATTATATCGTCAGGTGGAACTCGTTCGGATTGAAGCTGCGCGTTACGGGGTGTCTATCGTCGGAACCGAGTTGATAGGAGTATTACCTCTAGAAGCTGTCCTAAATTCGTTAGATTATTACTTACAGCTTGAAAATCCTAAGAAACTTGAACCAAAGCATTTATTGGAAGATTATTTTGATTTCTAGTATTTTATTTCGGTAATTTTTCGAAATCTACTACGACCTTACCATTTTTTATAACTTTTGATACTAAATTCACACCAAATTGGTAGGGAAGAAAATTATGATTTGGTACGTCAAAGACTACTATATCTGCTTTTTTACCAACTTCTATACTTCCAATTTCATCTTGTCGCTCAATAGCACAAGCTGCGTTAATTGTGGCTGCCGTTAATGCTTCCGCGGGTGAAAGTTTCATATGATAACATGCTAGTGCGATTATCATTTGCATTGATTCAGTCCAGCAATTTGGATTAAGGTCAGTAGCAAGAGCTATTGGAATACCCATTTCAATCATTTTTCTTGCAGGAGCAAAATCTTTCAGCATTAAACAAAAAGGAGTTCCAGGTAATAGTGTAGCAATTGTTTTGCTTCTTTTCAATGCTTCCAACCCTTTATCATTAGATTTCAGTAGGTGTCCTACTTGCACTGCGTTTAGTTCGGCTGCTAACAATGCACCATTAGTATCTACAATCTCATCAATATGAATCTGAGGTTTAATCCCATATTTAAGAGCAGATAATAATATTTTTTTTGTTTGTTCTGTTGAAAAAATCCCTTTTTCACAAAAAACATCACAAAACTCTGCTAATTCTTCTTTAGCTATTCTTGGGATCATTTCCGAAACTATAACTTCTACATATTCATCATTTTTCCCTTTATATTCAGGGGGAATTGCATGAGCGCCTAAAAATGTGGAAACTATATCCATGGGGTGTTTATGATTCAATTCTTTTATCGCTAGTAATGACTTTATTTCACTCTCAGTATCCAATCCATATCCCGATTTCGTTTCAATTGTAGTTGTGCCATATTCCATCATTTTATTAAGAATCTTTCTCCCATTATTGATTAATCGAGTTAACGGCGCTTTTCTTGTTGCGTTAACTGTCTTTAATATTCCTCCTCCGGATTCTAAAATTTCAAGGTAACTCATACCCGCAAGTTTCATCTCGAGCTCGTTTTCTCTATAACCATCAAAAATAATGTGAGTATGAGGATCAATAAAACTAGGCGTTACCAACTTATTGCTTGCATCGATAATAATTGTCTTTTTATTTGAAGGAACCTTAGTCATTAGTTCTTCAGAAGTTCCTATAAAGGTTATATAATCACCTGAAATGGCTACAGCTCCGTCTTGTATGATAGCTAGATTTTTCATTTCCTTACCCACTCTTGGAAGACCATATCTAGAATCCAGTGTTACAAGTTCATTTGCATGAATAATAATTAAATCCACTTGGGGTGTTGGATCAAAACGGATTGATTCTTTTCTTTTTACTCTTCTCGGAGTGGGAGTTGATCTTACAGACACGATATTCTCTTCTCTAATCTTTATTGGATAATTTAAATAATTCTTTACTTTTTATGATATCTAAAGATTTGGCAATAAAATCAGATAAAACTACATCTTCGTTAAGATGAGGGATTTTTTGACGAACATATGCATGACAAGCCTCAAGAATCAAACTCGATTTTAAGGGTCTCCTAAAATCAAATGCTTGAGCGGCACATAAAAGTTCTATGGCCAAAATCTTTTCGAGGTTGTCAATGATTCGGAGTGTTTTTCTTGCACTAATTGATCCCATACTAACATGATCTTCTTGTCCCATTGATGTCGGGATACTATCGGCACTAGCAGGGAAACACAATGATTTATTTTCGCTAACTAAAGCTGCTGAAGTATATTGCGTTATCATAAAACCCGAATTTAATCCAGATTCTTCAATTAAGTAAGCTGGTAAACCCCATTTTCCTTCTAAGAGAAGATATGTTCGTCTATCAGATATATTTCCTATTTCAGAAGCTGCTAAACCAACATAATCCAATGGAAGTGCGAGGGGTTGACCATGGAAATTTCCTCCACTTATGGTTTTATTTTCATTAATAATTATAGGATTGTCTGTTATTGAGTTTAATTCACATTCTAATACGCCTTTAAAGTGTAAGAAGGCATCTCGAGAAGCACCATGGACTTGTGGTATGCACCGAATAGAATATGGATCTTGAACCCGTCCACAATCTTTATGAGATTCAATAAATCGAGAATCTTTTAAAAGTGCTCTTATTCTTTTAGCAACAAGAAGAGCCCCTTGATGTGGTCTTAGCCTGATTAAATCTTCATCGAAGGGCTGAGGTGAACCCAAGTACGCTTCAAGACTAAGAGCACCAATAATATCAGCATTCTCAAGACAATTTCCAAATTTTTCATGTATAATTATTGCATGAGCGGTAATAAATTGTGTGCCGTTAATTAAGGCTAACCCTTCCTTAGCCTGTAATTTCAAAGGAGTTAAGTTGTGTTTCCGCAAGATTTCATGTGACTTGATATAATTTTTACCATCTTTTGATAAATAACCTAACCCAATGAGAGGTAAGAACAAATGAGCTAGAGGAGCGAGATCTCCAGATGCTCCAACAGACCCTTGTTCTGGAACTAATGGAATCACATTCCTTTCTACATGCCAATTAATGCGTTCAATTACTTCTAGTGAAATTCCAGAAAATCCTTTACATAAAGCGTGAATTTTTAAAATCATCATAAGTTTTGATAACTGATGCTCAATAGGCTCACCAACTCCTACGCTATGACTTTTCAATAGATTTTCTTGTAATTTGCCAGTTTCCTCTTTTGAAATAATAGTAGTGCACAGCGAACCAAAACCAGTGTTAACACTGTAAACTAATTTTTTACCTTTAGCTATTTTTTGAACTGCTTCATAATTCTTTTTTACTTTTAATTTAACTTCTTCAGTTATAATACCTCTTACCTCTTCATTTGCAATCTGTAAAGCTAAATCAGGCGTCAAATAATCAATTCCATATGCAAAGTTTTTATTCATTTTAATCAGCTTTTAGTAACTTTTTTTTCAAATTCTGAGTCTACAATATTTTTAATCATGTCCTCATCTATTTGAAATGGTAGTGTAATTTGTCCTTTTTCCTTATACTCAATATTCCACTTATATGCGGTGTCAATAGCATTTATATTTCTTGCCCAGGCTCTTCTTGCTACCCCACATGCGACATCCCAGTTAATCGCGCTTCTTATAATCTCATTAACGCGTTCAGATCCGTCCAAAACTAATCCAAATCCTCCATTAATAGCTTTTCCGGTACCTACACCACCTCCATTGGATAAAACACACATCGTCATACCTCGGGCTATATTTCCAGCCCAACTATGGTGAGCCATATCCGCCATGATATTGCTTCCATCTTTAATATTTGATGTTTCTCTAAATGGAGAATCCGTACCAGATACATCGTGGTGGTCTCTACCGAGCATAATAGGTCCTATTTCTCCAGATCTAATTAATTCGTTAAATTTTAATGCGATTTTTACGCGCGCTTCCATATCGGCATATAATATTCGAGCTTGTGAGCCAACTACTAGTTTATTCTTTTCAGCATTTTTAATCCAATACCAATTATCACGATCTTGAGCTCTACGGTTTGGATCTATACAAGAAAGAGCAATCTGATCAGTTTTTATTAAATCTGAATGGTTTAAACTCAGACAAACCCATCGGAAGGGACCATAACCATAATCGAAGCAGATTGGCCCCATAATGTGTTCCACATAAGATGGAAAGATAAAACCGTTTTTAGGGTCGCCATTAATCGCAATTTCTTGAACTCCAGCATCATAAACAGCTTTGAGAAACGAATTACCGTAGTCCCAGAATTTTGTTCCTCTGTTAACCATGATTTTAATAAGCTTAAATTGTTCGCGTAACGAATCATCCACCAGTTTTTCAAATTGTTTTCTGTCAGATTTTAATAAATCTCTCCCTTCTTCGAAATTTAAACTCATAGGGGTATAACCACCATCATAAGGGGCATGACAAGACGTTTGATCTGAGGCGAGCTCAACTTCAATATTATTATCTACAACATATTTCCAGATATCAACTACATTCCCATGATAAGCT
>JAHQWP010000193.1 GCA_029856235.1 Promethearchaeia archaeon | reverse complement strand
AGGAACATGTGGAAATTAAGACTAAAACGGTTGTTAAAAAAATTAAAGGAGAAGAAAAAGAAGTTGAGGTTAAGGAATACTTTTATAGGTATCAAACAAAGAAATCACCAATCGAACACTATTTTGATCCGGTTTCTATAGTTTTTGACGCAGGGGTTTGTTGTCAATGTGGTTGGTGCTCATCAATTTGCCCTGTAAATGCCATAGAAGTGACTGCAGACGCTCTTGAAGTTGATAACGACATATGTGTGAAATGTGGATTGTGTTTTTCAGTATGCCCTCGATCGTTTTTAATAGATCAAGCATACAAAAGTATTAAGAAGTTAGATAAATCTTTGACCTGGTCAGATAAAATTGGTGCTTATGTAAATGCATATACTGCTACTACAACTAAAGACGAAATTAAGGAAGTTCGCCAAGATGGTGGAATAGTAACGTCTTTACTTGAATATATGTTATCAAATAAATTAGTTGATGCAATTGTAGCAGTTCAACATTCAGAAGATTTATGGAGACCAGAACCTATTATTATAGATAATGTGAAGGATCTTTATAAAACGGGAGGAACTAAATACGCGAACTCTCCAACTTTAACTATAATTGATAAAACAAAGAAATACGATAATATCGCTATTGTTGGTGTTCCCTGCATGATGAAGGCAATTGAAAAAGGCTCTCTCTTCCCGAGCGGGTTATCTTTCTTTAAAAACATTAAATATAAAATTGGATTATTTTGTATGGAGTCATTTCCTTACGATAACATCATTAAGTTAGCTAAAGAGCAATTTGATAAAGATATCAATCAGTTAACTAAAATGAATATAGGTGGAGGAAAATTTATCGTAAATGTTAAATCTGGAGAAGAGTTAAATGTACCCTTAAAAGATGTCCAATCCTATGCTCGTAATAATTGTCATTTCTGTGAAGATTTAACTTCTGATTATGCGGATATTTCTGTTGGATCTATCGGTTCACAAGATGGGTGGTCATCAGTAATTACAAGATCAAAAGATGCTGACGAACTTTATAATAATGCTATTAAGGCTGGTATCATCGAATCTAAAAATTTAAAAGATGTTAAACCAGGACAATTTTTAGTTGAGAAAATAGGTGGTATAAAGCGGAATAAATGTAAGCCTATTAATTTGGATAAAATAGAGGAGTAATTAAAAAAAAATATTTATCATGAGTCCTAAAACTTTTCAAGATTTAGTTGAGGAAGTCCACGAAAAAGGTATTTGTCAAGAATGTGGAGGGTGCGTTAGCTTTTGTAGTTCAGTTGATTATAATGTAATTGGTTTTATTGAAGGAAAATCACATCCTGTATATATAGACAAAGATAAATGCCTTGAATGTGGAATATGTTATTATATTTGTCCTCAAACTCACATTTTGGATGAGGATTTAAATCAAACATATAAATTTACAGATTTTAATACCATGCTCCTAGGTCATTTTGAATCTATTAATTCATGTCAATCTACTGATGATGATTTTTTGAAGCATGGTACTGATGGGGGTGTAGTTAATTCCATTATAAATCATTTATTAGAGAAAAAAGTTATTGATGGTGCTATTGTCTCAAAAACTAAAACCCCTTTCTCAAGGAAGGCTAAATTTGCTGAAAATAAGGTGGATTTAATTGCAGCATCAGGTATAGTATTAGATATGTCTTCACAGTTAGACGAGATTCAAAAATTTTCTACATATACTCATACAATAGCTAAATTAAACCGCTATAAATTTAAAAAATTAGCTATTGTAGGAACACCATGTCAAATTTATACAATTCGATGCATGCAAAGTTTAGGTGTAATACCATCTGAAAATATAGAATTATGCTTAGGTTTATTTTGTTATGAGAATTTTATTTTCGATAAATTAAAAATGGAGAAATTCAGAAGAGATTTTAATGTAAGGGTTGAAGATATTGAAAAAATAAATGTTCGAGAAGATTTGATGTTTAAAGTAAAGGATAATGGTGGACACAAAACAACCCATATACCTTTTGATCAGCTAAATGATTATATGCGTCCAGCTTGTAACGCTTGCAACGATTTTACAAATGTCTATGCAGATATTTCTTTCGGAGGCTTGGGATCGAACGAAGGTTTTACCACAGCTATTCCCCGAACTGAGAAAGGCAAAAAAATTCTTATGAATGCTATTAATGAAGGAGTAATAACATGCTTAGAACTTAATTTAGATGAAAAAAAAGAAACGAAGGAGTTGTTAATGAGATATTCCCAATTAAAATTAGAACGCAAGGAGAATTATATGAAACATTTAACATAGAGGTGGAAATTAAATAGCAGAAACTGAAGATAAATTTAAGCAAGAAGAAAAAATTAGAGGAATGAGCAATTCTTTAAAGAAAATCTATGAACCTGATTTAAAAAAACTATTAAAGCAATGCTATCAATGTGCTCGTTGTAGTGGTGTGTGTCAAGTAAGTAAAGTGCAGAAATTCACTCCCAGTAGAATAATCCAATTAATATTAGAAGGTTTTGAGCATAAAGTAATTAAAAGTGGAGTGTTATGGGATTGTTTGACATGCAATAGCTGCCTTCAAACGTGTCCTAAAAATATTAATTTTGCTGATATCGTTCGTAATGCTAGATATAAAATGCAAATAGAAGGGTTTAATAATCTTGACCGTTGCCTTGCTCATAAAGGCGTTTTCCCCACAATAGCTGAATTAATGAGCAAAGACGAAATTGAGATAAATAGACCCTTAGATTGGGTTCCTAAAGATTGTAGAATTTCAGATCATGGAAGCATTTTGTACTATGTGGGATGTTTACCTTTTTTTAAAGTTGAATTTGAAAATTTAGATTCAATCGCTTCAAATACGCTACAAATAATTTGTAGACTAGAGGATACTCCAATCGTTGTACTTAAGGATGAAACTTGTTGTGGTCATGATCTATATTGGGGCCAAGGAAAGTTTGAAATTTTTATTGAATTAGCTAAGAGAAATATGAGATTATTTGAAAAAGCGGGAATATCCACAATCGTTACCGCTTGTGCCGAATGTTATAGGACATTTAAAGTTGATTATCAAAACTTATTTTACGAATTTAATGAGAAATTTGAAGTAAAACACCTTATTGAATATATTTACGATAAATGGAAGCAAGGGACAATTGAATTTAAAAAACCTAAGAAATTGAAAGAGGCAATTCCTTTTACTTACCACGATCCATG
This sequence comes from Promethearchaeia archaeon, assembly GCA_029856235.1. Taxonomy (GTDB): domain Archaea; phylum Asgardarchaeota; class Lokiarchaeia; order Sigyniarchaeales; family SOKP01; genus SOKP01. Next base: position 86,828 of record JAHQWP010000193.1, on the reverse strand, counting down.
TAGGCTAAGTCGATTTTTACCGAAAGATAATAACATTGTTGAAAAAGTTAGGGAAATTTTTGATAATTTAAAAGTAATAGGTTATGAGTTCAAGGAAATGGAGCATAATAAAGAAAATTCTTTATGCTGTGGAGTCAATTCCTGGATGAATTGTAATGAACGTTCCAAGGCTTTACGTTACAAACGTTTATTAGAAGCTAAAGCAGTTGGAACGAAACTTATTACATCATGTCCCAAGTGTCGGATCCATTTTACTTGTTTACAAAAAGACCAGGAAGATATTTCTTCAATCGAAATTTTAGATTTATCAGAATTTCTGGTTAATATGATCAATGTAATAAATACAGGTAAAGATGTGGTGAAAGAGGAATAATGGAAGGTGCAGTGTTAGTAGTTGGTGGGGGAATAGCGGGATTACAAGCTTCTTTAGATTTGACTGAATTAGGCTTTAAAGTCTTTTTATTAGAAATTACTCCCTCAATTGGAGGTCGAATGGCCCAACTAGATAAAACTTTTCCTACTAACGATTGTAGCTTATGTATTCTCGCACCTAAAATGGTCGAGGTTTTTCGTAATCAAAACATCGAACTAATGACTTATTCAGAAGTTCTCGAAGTAAAAGGGAAGGTAGGTCATTTTAGAGTTAAAATTTTAAAGAAACCAAGGTATATCGATGAAGAGAAGTGTAAGGGATGCGGTGACTGTGCTACTAAATGCCCAAAAATCCAAGTACCTAACATATTTGACATGAATCTTGGAAAAAGGAAATCAATCTATATTCCTTTTCCTCAAGCGGTCCCTCCTATTTATCTAATTGACTCAGAATTGTGTTTAAAGTTAACTAAAGATGTATGTGGGGTTTGTGAAAAAATATGCGAAGCAGAAGCTATTAACTTTGAACAGAAACCAAAAGAGATTTTGATTGATGTTGGCGCTATTATAGTAGCAACAGGCTTTGATATGTTATCTACTGAACTTCCAGATACTTGGGGTTATAAATATAAAAATGTTATAACAGCTTTAGAATATGAAAGAATTTTGAGTGCTTCAGGTCCATTTGGAGGTCACGTTTTAAGATTGTCTGATAACTCCGAACCAGAGAAAATTGCATTTATACAGTGTGCTGGGTCTCGAGATTACAATATAGGAATTCCTTATTGTTCAAGCGTATGCTGTATGTATACTGCTAAGGAAGCAATTATCACAAAGGAACACTCTGAGTCATCCAATTGCTATATCTTCAAACATGATTTAAGAGCATACGGGAAGAATTTTTATGAATATACCCAGCGGGCTCAGTCTGATTATGGAGTGGTATATTTTAACTCTAAAATTAATAATATAAAAGAAGACCCAGAAACCAGAGATCTAATCATTCATTATGAAGATCTTAACGATGGTACATTCCACGAATTTAAAGCAAATTTGGTTGTTTTGGCAACTCCCTTAGTTCCCTCTAAAGGTTCTAGGCGTATTGCAGAAATATTAGATATCAATCTTGATAAGTATGGATTTTTTAAAGAAAAAACTCCTTTTGATAAACTTGCTTCGAGCCGTGAGGGAATATTCTTATGCGGTTTTTGTCAAGGACCTTTAGATATTCCCGAAGCTGTAGCAGATGCAAGCGGGGTTGCAAGTAAAGTATCTAAATTGCTATACCCTGTAAAAGATTCTTTAATTAAAAAAAAGCAATTGTTGGTTGAAGAAAAGCAAATAAATCCCGAAGATGAGCCCCAAATAGGAGTCATGATTTGCCATTGTGGAATAAATATCGGTAAATATGTTGATGTTCCTCAAATTGTTGAAAATATAAAATCTCTCCCAAATGTAGTCTGGTGCGAAGATAATTTATATTCTTGTAGTTCTGATTCCCAAGAACTAATTAAAGAAAAGATTAAAGATCACAACCTTAATAGATTTATTGTAGCTTCTTGTACACCTAGAACTCACGAATCTCTATTCCAAGAAACATGTCTAGAAGCAGGTTTGAATAAATATCTTTTTGAGATGGCAAATATCCGAGATCAATGTTCTTGGGTACATATGACTCAAAAGGAGGATGCTACCCAAAAAGCGGAAGAATTAATTGAGATGGCCATTTCAAAATCGAGATTATTAAAACCTCTAAAAGAATCAAAGTTATCAATTATTCCAGAAGCATTAATCATTGGTGGCGGCATTTCTGGTATTACTGCTGCACTAAGCATTGCAGAACAAGGATATACAACTCATATAATTGAAAAGGAATCTCAATTGGGGGGTAATTTAAATAATCTAAATCAAATTTTTCCCGAATATCAAAAAGCATCTGAATTTCTAAATCCATTAATAAATCAAGTAAAATCTCATTCTCAAATTAAAATTCATTTAGGTGCAAATGTATTAGATGTTAAAGGTTCCATAGGAAATTACGAGATTAAGTTTAAAACTAAAAATAATAAAATTGAACAAATTAAAGTTGGAGCTATAATAGTAGCAACAGGAGCAATTGAACATAAACCGGATGATTTTTATAACTATACCGAAGAAGCGAATGTTATCACTCTACTTGAATTAGAACAAAAGCTAAAAAAAGCAGATAAGAAATGGTTAGATAATATTAAGAGTATTACTCTTATTCTATGCGTTAATTCACGTCAAGAAACCGGTATTACATATTGTTCAAATATTTGTTGTTCAAATGCTTTAAAAAATATCAACATTCTAAAAGAACTGAAGCCTGACTTAGAATTAATTGTAATTTATCGCGATTTGCAAATGTCAAAGAAAGAGTATGAAGAACAATATCGAAATTCAAGGAGAAAGGCAATTTTCTTAAGATACTCTTTAGATAAACTTCCAAATGTCTCTAAGGCAGCTAATAGTAAATATAAATATAAAATTAACTTGTTTGAACATAATTTAAAAGAAGATTTAATTTTTTTTAGTGATCTCATAGTTTTGTCAACTCCTTTAGTAGCTCCGGATGATTTTGGAGACTTATCCAAAATGTTAAAAGTACCAAGGGACAAGAGTGGATTTTTTTTAGAAGCTCATGTTAAACTAAGACCATTAGATTTTGCTACTGACGGAATATTTTTATGTGGTTGTGCTCATTGGCCAAAAAATATTCCAGAATCAATTGCTCAAGCAAATGGAGCTGCAGGGCGCGTTACTAGGATTATAGGGGCTAAAGAATTGGTAGCATCAGGGCTTACTGCTGAAATTAATGAAGAATTATGTATAAGTTGTGGAGTTTGTCTAAAACTATGCCCCTATAATGCTATATCGAAAGATGATATGGACATTATCTCTGTGAATAAACTTCTATGTAAAGGATGTGGCGTATGTGGTGCAAGCTGTCCAGAAAATGCAATCATAATTTATCATTTTACGAAAGAACAACTTTTATCAGAAATCAGTGTCTACGGAGGAGAATAAAAAACTGGTATTTAAACCAAAAATAATAGGATTTTTATGCAATTGGTGTTCATATGCAGGAGCTGATTTAGCCGGTGTCAGTAGAGTTCAATATTCTCCTAATATAAGAATAATTAGAGTAATGTGTAGCGGTAGAGTTGATCCAATATTTATTGCTGAAGCGTTCTTAAGAAAAATTGATGGTGTTTTAGTTTTGGGTTGTCATTTAGGAGATTGTCATTACATTAGTGGTAATTATGAAACAGAATTAAAAATGGATATGCTAAATAAACTTCTAAAATTAGTAAATTTTTCCGATCGATTTCGCTTGGATTGGGTGTCTGCTTCTGAAGGAAATAGATTTGGACAAATAGTTAATGACTTCAACCAACACATTTGCGAATTAGGTCCTTCTCCGATCAAAAAAAAAGAGCTTAAAGAAGAATATGTTGAAAATTTCAATGCAATTATCTCTACACTAAGCGATTCAAGATTGAGAATATTAGTTGCTAGAGAAAGAGAAATAATCAATGTAGGAAATGCATATAATGAAATAATTCCAAAGGAGGAATATGAAGAAATTCTCGACGATGCAATTTATAATGAATTCATTCGTCAAAAAATAATACAGACAATATCAAGAAGTGGTAAATCTGTCCCAGAAATTTCTAAAGAAATTCAAATTAAACCAAATTTAGTATTAAAACACATAGTCACTTTGAGACAAAGGGGATTAGTTGATTTAGATAAAATTAATGAGGAAATACCAACGTTCATTTCAATTAAGGAGGGAAAGTAATGGACAAAATCGGAGCTGTGTTAGTTGTAGGTGGGGGAATCGCTGGAATGCAAGCATCTATAGATTTAGCAGATTCCGGATTTAAAGTTTATTTAGCGGAATCTACAACTAGTATTGGAGGCGTAATGTCTCAACTAGACAAAACATTCCCTACTAACGATTGTGCAATATGTATCCTAGCTCCAAAACTAGTAGAGACGGGGCGTCATGAGAATATCGATATTTTAATAAATACTTCTTTAGAAAAAGTTGAAGGCATACTTGGAGAGTTCAAAGTTGATGTAATTCAAAAAACGCTTTATTTAGACCAAGAAAAATGTACTGGATGCGGTCTTTGCTCTCAAAAGTGCCCTATAGAAGCAATAGACTTTTTTAATGAAAAATTATCAAATACGGGAGCAATTTCCGTAAAGTTTCCTCAAGCCGTTCCCTTGGTTTTTTCAATTAATAAGCAAAAATGTATTGGTTGTGAAGTGTGCAAAGGGGTTTGTAAGGCTGGTGCCATAGATTATACCCTTAAAGATAAAAAAATTAGCCTTAATGTAGGTGCTATAATATTAGCAATTGGATTTGATGAATTTGAACCCGCTCCGTTAGTTAACCTTGGCTATAATAAGTATTTGAATGTAGTTACAAGCATCCAATTTGAACGTATATTGAGTGCTAGCGGTCCACACGCAGGATTAATACTACGCCCCTCTGATGGAATTATACCTCGTAAAATAGCATTTTTACATTGTATAGGATCGAGAGATAAAATATGTGGTAATGAATATTGTTCTTCAGTATGTTGTATGTATACAACAAAGGAAGCGGTTATTGCAAAAGAACATATGGATATAGTTGAACCAACGATTTTTACAATGGACATAAGAGCATATGGTAAAGATTTTGATAAATATATTGAGCGAGCAAAAAATGAACATGGCATAAGATACATTCGAAGAAGAATCTCTACAATTAAAGAAATACCCGAATCAAAAGATATTAAGATTTTTTATGAAGCAGAAAATGGAGAGTTTGTCGAAGAAATATTTAATCTAGTAGTCCTTGCTGTAGGTATTCAACCTAATCGAACCGCTAAAGAAATCGCAAATAAATTAAAAATCGATTTAAATGAATATGGATTTTGCAAAACAAATAGCTTTAATCCCGTAGAGACTTCTAGACCGGGAATATATGTTTGTGGGTGTTTTGCTGGACCTAAAGATATTCCAGAAACCGTTATTGAAGCAAGTTCGGCTGCTGGTTGTGTGAATACTCTCTTATATCAAGCAAGAAATACGCTAATCTCAAAAAAAGAACTTCCTAAGGAAATAGATGTAAGCGATCAACCCCCTCGAATTGGTGTATTTGTATGCCATTGTGGAATAAATATCGGAGGGGTTGTTGATGTTCCTGGAGTAGTAGAGTATATTAAAACTCTACCTGATGTTGCTTATGCTGAGCATAACTTATATACATGTTCAGCTGATACGCAAATTAACATAAAAGAGAAAATAGAAAATAATAAATTGAATAGAGTTATAGTTGCCTCATGCACTCCAAGAACACACGAACCATTGTTTCAATCAACAATTAGAGAAGTAGGATTAAATAAATATTTGTTTGAAATGGCTAATATCAGAGACCAATGCTCATGGGTTCACATGCATAATAGCGAAGAAGCAACAGCAAAATCTAAAGATTTAGTTAGAATGGCAGTTGCTAAAGCAAGACAATTAGTTCCCTTGCAAGAACAAGAACTCGAAGTAATTGATAAGGGTTTAGTCATAGGAGGGGGTATCTCAGGAATGACTGCCGCTGTAAACTTAGCATCTCAGGGCTTTGAAGTATATTTATTAGAAAAAGAATATTTATTAGGCGGATTTGCTACAAATATTTATCAAACTCTTGAAAATGACGATGTCCAAACATTTCTCATAAATTTAATCAAGAATGTTGAGGATAATAATTTAATTCATATTTTTACTAATTCTCAAATCAATTCGATATCTGGCTACATAGGAAATTTTAAGACGAATATATCTTATGGAAAAGGAAATGAAAATATCGATCTTGATCATGGAATAATTATTGTGGCTACAGGGGCAAAAGAATATCAACCAAAAGAATACATGTACGGAAAGGATAGTAGAATTATTACGCAATCCAATTTTGAAAAGTATCTTTACGAATCGAAAGAGATAAAGAATACAAATTCAATTGTAATGATTCAGTGTATAGGGTCTAGAAATGAAGATCACCCGTACTGCAGTAGAATTTGCTGCTCTGAGGCTATTAAAAATGCTTTGAAGGTTAAAAAAGTCAATCCAAATACAGAAATCATAATTTTATATCGTGATATAAGGACATACGGTTTTAAAGAAAAATATTACAATTTAGCTAGAGAGAAGGGAGTAATTTTCATTAGATTTGATGGAATTAATCCTCCTGAAGTAAAATTAAAAAATAAAAAACTGAAAGTTTTAGTTAATCAACCTGATTTCGGAGAATTGGAAATTAATCCCGATTTGGTGGTATTAAGTACCGGTATCGTTGCTCCTAAAGAAGAAAATGAAGAATTAGCACAATTATTAAAAGTACCCCTTAATGAGGATAAGTTCTTTTTAGAGGCTCATGTTAAACTAAGGCCTATTGATTTTGCTACTGATGGAATATTTTTATGCGGGTTGGCGCATTCTCCTAAAAATATTAGCGAATCAATCACCCAAGCAAACGGTGCAGCAGCTCAAGCTGTTAAAATATTAGCTACAAAGGAAATAATCACTTCTGGGTTAGTTGCTACAGTTTTAGAAGAGAATTGTATTGGGTGTGGAAAATGCGCTGAAGTATGCCAATTTAATGCAATAGAATTAATAGAAAAAGAAATAGAATTTGAAGATTGTACAATAATTACGAAAAAATCTTATGTAAATTCTGCACTCTGTAAAGGATGTGGTACGTGTGGAGCCCAATGTCCAAATTCAGCGATAACGATTAAACATTTTGGTTTTGAACAAATCAATGCTATGATTAGAGCACTTCTAATTAAAACCTAAAATAGTATAAAAAAATTTGAGGACTCGTGAAAAGTAAGACAAAAAATGAAGAAGAACATATAGGATTTAGACCTAATATATTATGTTTTTGTTGTAGTTGGTGTAGTTACGCAGGAGCAGATTTGGCGGGTGTTTCTCGTTTTCAATATCCCCCTTCTATAAGGATAGTACGTGTTATGTGTTCTGGTAGAGTTGATCCTGCCTTCATTTTAGAGGCTTTTAAGGATGGAATTGATGGTATTCTTGTAACAGGTTGCCATATTGGTGATTGCCACTATTTAAAGGGGAACGAATATGCCAAAGAAAGGATTGAGCGCTATCAAGATGTTTTAAAGATGCTGGGTCTTGAAAAGAGATTTAAACTTGAATGGGTTAGTGCATCTGAGGGTAAACGATTTTCTGAATTAATTACTGAATTCACTGCTCAAATAAAAAAATTAGGGCCCTTAATCCAATAGAAAATGCTGGATCTTCTTGTTATTCTAAAAAGCTATTTACCTTGAAATAATTCATAAAAGTAAAAATAAAAACTCAAATTAGCCTTCCCTTATCAAGTGTAAAACAAAAAAATAATAAATATCTATTATTTTCAAAATTAAGTGTTTGAAATACTATATTTCTATTTAAGTGCAATAATTAGTAGCAATCTAAGAAGAAATTAAAGAAGAGAGGAATAAACATTAAGAGAAAAGTAGATTGCGATAAACTAATAGAGTTTGCTAAAGACTTAGACAATGTTGTGATATCTAAAACTCACGCTTTTAAATTTAACGCTAGTTTTATTAATATTATGAGTAAAAAAACTTTTGAAGATTTAATAAAGGAGGTTCATGAAAAAGGAATTTGCCAAGAATGTGGGGGCTGTGTAAGCTTCTGTAGATCAGCTGAATATGATATAATTGGTTTTAAAGATCCTTATGCTCCTCCCGAATATATCCATAAAGATCAATGTCTTGAGTGTGGGATATGTTATATTATTTGTCCACAAACTCATATCTTAGACGATGAACTTAACAAAACATACAAATTTACTGATTATAATTCAATGCCTATAGGTCACTACGAAGAAATATATTCGTGTCAAGCTATTGATAAAGATTTTCTTGAAAAAGGGACTGATGGAGGTGTAGTAAACTCCATACTTAATTTTATGATAGAGAAAAAGTTAATTGACGGTGCGATAGTATCCAAAACTTACGCACCGTTTTCAAGAGAAGCGAATTTTGCGAAGAGTAAGAGCGATTTGTTACAAAGTTCCGGAACAAATTTAGATATTTCTCCACAATTAGACGGGGTTCAGAAGCATTCTACCTACACTCATTCAATTCCAAAATTGAATCGCTACAAATTTAATAAACTTGCAGTAATTGGTACTCCTTGTCAATTTAATACAATAAGGTGTATGCAAGACTTAGGAGTAACTCCCTCTGAGAATATTGAAATCTGCCTTGGATTGTTCTGCTATGAAACCTTTATTTTTGAAAAATCACAAATAGAAAAGTTTGAGAAAGAGTTTAAGATAAAATTTTCCGATATTAAAAAAATTAATATTAAAGAAGACGTTATTTTTAAATTAATAGATGATGGAATTGGGGAAAAAATCGTTCATATTCCATTTAATCATCTGAAGAAATATATGCGTCCAGCTTGTAACGCTTGTAATGATTTCACGAATATTTATGCGGATATCTCATTTGGGGGGTTAAGTTCGCCTGATAAATATACTACTGTTATTACACGAACAGAAAAAGGAAAGAAGTTGTTCTCTCAAATCCTCGACGCTGGAATTTTAAAATGCACAGATTTAGATTCAAAAACGAAGAAGACCATGATTAAGTTGATTTCCGAATTTTCTCAATCAAAGATACAAAGAAAAGAAGAATTTATGAAGAACATAGTGTAGAGAGGAGTAAATTATAACAGAATCTAATAAAGGTATAAAGAAGGACAAGCTTGCAGATGACACATCAGAATATCTTGATAAAATTTACAATCCTGATCTAAGGAAAATCCTACGAAGATGTTCTCAGTGTGGTCGTTGTAGTGGAGTATGTCAATTAAGTAAAGTTCAAACATATACCCCGAGTAAAATAATTCAACTCATCATTGAAGGTTTTGAAGAGAAAGTTCTCGAGAGCGAGACTCTTTGGGATTGTTTAACCTGTAATCAATGCCTTAAGGACTGTCCAGAGAATATAAATTTTGCAGAACTAGTGAGAATGGCTCGATATAAAATGCGACAATCAACGAATAAAGATGTTGATGATTTGATCGCACACAAAGGAGTTTACACCTCGATCACGGAAATTATGAGTCAACCCTATATAAATCCCGATCGATCTCTTGAGTGGGTACCGAAAGGTATAAAAATTGCTGCTAAAGGTGACGTGTTATATTATGTAGGGTGTATTCCTTATTTTAATTACGAATTTGATAAGATAGATTCCATAGCTATGAGCACTTTACAAATATTAAGCGAAGTTGAAAAAGAACCGATTGTTCTCTTTAAAGATGAAATCTGCTGTGGTCATGATGTTTATTGGGGGCAAGGAAAATTTGAAGTATTTATTAATCTAGCTAAGAAAAACCTTGAAATGTTCGAGAAAGCAGGAATCTCCACTATTGTAACTGCGTGTGCAGAATGCTACAGAACCTTTAAGGTCGATTATCCGAAACTATTTGAAGATTTTGGTCAAAAGTTCGCGGTTAAACATATCATTGAATATATTTACGATAATTGGAAAGAAGGTAAAATTGAAATTGTAGGAAAAAATGAATCTGAAGAGGAAACATCGTTTACCTATCACGACCCATGTAGATTAAGCAGATTCTTACCCGAAGATAACAAGATTACAGATAAATCACGCGAAATCTTTAAAGAGTTTGAAAAATTAGGATATAAGTTTACAGAAATGGAGCACAACAAATCAAACTCTTTGTGCTGCGGCGTAAATTCTTGGATGAATTGTAACGAGAAATCAAAAGCTCTAAGGTATAAAAGAATGCTTGAAGCCAAAACTGCGGGAGAAATAATGCTCACTGCTTGTCCGAAATGTAAAATTCACTTATCATGTTTACAAGACGATTACGCGGACATTTCTTCTGTCGAAATATCAGATTTCTCGGAATTTTTAGTAAATCACATTAAAGTAATAAAACCTAAAAATAAGAGTGAGAAGGGAAAATAATGGAAGGAGCTGTGTTGGTCATAGGGGCTGGTATTGCTGGAATACAAACATCTCTCGATTTAACCGAGTTAGGATTTAAAGTTTATCTCGTGGAAAAATCTCCTTCAATAGGTGGAAGGATGGCTCAACTGGATAAAACTTTTCCTACTAACGATTGTTCTCTTTGTATCCTCGCACCTAAGATGGTTGAGGTCTATAGAAATCCTAACATCGAACTAATGACTTATCACGAAGTCAAGGCAATTTCAGGAGAAGCCGGAAATTTTGATGTAACGGTATTAAAGAAACCTCGTTATATCGACGAGGATAAATGTAAGGGATGCGGCGACTGTGCTGCTAAATGCCCAAAAATCCAAGTACCTAACATATTTGACATGAATCTTGGAAAAAGGAAATCAATCTATATTCCTTTTCCTCAAGCGGTCCCTCCTATTTATCTAATAGACCCCGAATTGTGTTTAATGTTAACTAAAGGCGTCTGTGGCGTTTGTGAAAAAGTATGCGAGGCAAAAGCAATCAATTATGAGCAAAAAGAACAAGAAATCAACATCAAAGTCGGTGCGGTAGTAGTGTCCACTGGTTTTGATATGCCAGCAGAGGATTTATCTCCACGATGGGGATATCGATTCCAAAACGTAGTAAGTGCGTTAGAGTACGAAAGAATTTTATGTGCGTCAGGTCCTTTTGGAGGTCATGTTCTAAGACTTAGCGATGAAGAAGAACCTGAAAAAATAGCGTTTATTCAATGTGCTGGATCCCGAGATTTACACGAAAATGTACCTTATTGTTCAAGCGTTTGTTGTATGTATACCGCAAAAGAAGCAATAATAACCGCCGAACATTCAGAAAACGCCAAATGTTTCGTATTTAGACACGACATCCGAGCCTACGGTAAAAATTTTTACGAATTTACTCAAAGAGCTCAAGACGAATATGGTGTAAAATATTTCCAGACAAAAATAAGCACTATCGAAGAAGATCCAGAAACGAACGATTTGATTATTCACTACGAAGACTTGAAAACAGGAACTTTCAGCGATTTTCGAGCCAACTTAGTTGTTTTGGCAACCCCATTAGTTCCTAAAAAAGGGATAGGAGATTTAGCTCAAATTCTAGATGTAGAGCTTGACAAATACAATTTCTTCAAAGAAAAATCTTATTTCAACAAATCCTTATCATCAAGAGAAGGGATTTTCTTATGTGGTTTTTGCCAAGGACCAATGGATATTCCGGAAACGGTGGCTGACGCAAGTGGTGTTGCGGCTCAAGTAGCTACTTTACTTAATCCTGCGAAATTTACTAAAGTTAAAGAAAAAGTATTTGAAGTAGCTGAGAAAGAAGTAAGTCCTACAGATGAGCCTAGGATAGGAGTGCTTGTATGTCATTGTGGGATTAATATTGGTAAGTACGTCGATGTTCCAAAAGTCAGAGATTATGTAAAATCGTTACCAAATGTAGTTTGGTGTGAGGATAACTTATATTCATGCAGTTCTGATTCTCAAGAACTAATTAAAGAAAAAATTAAAGAGCATAGCCTTAACAGATTTATCGTAGCTTCATGTACTCCAAGAACTCACGAACCATTATTCCAGGAAACTTGTCAAGAAGCAGGAATGAATAAATACTTGTTTGAGATGGTAAACATTAGAGATCAATGTTCCTGGGTTCACATGACTGAAAAAGAAGCAGCTACCGCTAAAGCAATGGATTTAATAAGGATGGCAGTATCAAAATCTAAATTAATCAAGCCCCAAAAGGAGGAGAAGATTGCAGTTATACCAACTGCTTTAGTGATAGGTGGAGGTATTTCAGGAATGACCGCTGCTTTAGAATTAGCTAATCAAGGGTTTAAAACGTACATTATTGAGAAAGAAACGAAATTAGGGGGAAACTTAAACAACCTTAATATTTTATATCCCATTCAAGAAGATGCTTCAATCTTTCTGAAAAGTATTATTGATAAAGTTGAAGGAAATAATAATATTGAAGTTCACCTTGAGACAACTATTCAAGATATTAAAGGGTATATTGGAAACTACGACATTTCAATTAGTGACTCTAAAGATAAGGTAACAGATCTAAAAACTGGAGCAATAATCGTTGCTACCGGTGGGCAAGAATTTAAGCCAATTGGATTATTTCAGTACGACGGTAAAAATCAACAAGTTATGACGCAACTCGAAGTCGAGCAAAAGTTACAAGAATCCGATAAGTCGTGGCTTGAAAATATTAAACGAGTAACTTTCGTTTTATGCGCGGGGGCAAGACAGAAAGAAGGAATTACGTACTGTTCAAATGTTTGTTGCGGAACCTCAATAAAAAATATTAACGTTCTTAAAGAATTAAACCCAAACCTCGAGATTGTCGTATTATACCGAGATATTCAAATGGCTAAAAAAGAATTCGAAGAGTATTACCGAAATCGAAGAAGAGACGCAATGTTTATGCGATATGATTTAGATGGTATTCCAAAAGTAACTAAAGTAGGTAAATCGCCTGAAAAATATAAAGTAGAAGTATTTGATACTAATTTACAAGATAACATCAATTTTGAAACCGATCTAATCGTGCTAGCGACACCAATGGTTCCTGCAGACAATTTGAAAGACTTAGCAATGATGCTCAAAGTTCCTTTAGATAGATCCGGGTTCTTTTTAGAAGCTCACGTTAAATTGAGACCATTAGATTTCGCTACGGATGGTATATTCCTTTGTGGGGTTGCTCAGTGGCCAAAAAATATTCAGGATTCTATTTCTCAAGCGAGTGGGGCTGCAGGTCGAGCAAGTAGATTTCTAAGCGCAGGAGAAATAACTACTTCTGGTTTGGTTGCAGAAGTAACTCAAAGTAAATGTATTGGTTGTGGAGATTGTGAGGAAGTTTGCCCTTACAAAGCGATTGAACTAATAGAAACAACGAAAGAGTATGAGGATGTAACAATAACAATAAAAAAGTCTTCGGTAAACTCAGCACTCTGCAAGGGATGCGGGACATGTGCAGCTACGTGCCCTGTGGGAGCGATATCCGTCAAGCATTACGATTTCGATCAAATTGGCGCGATGATTGATTCATATTTGTTAGAAAAAATAGAAAATGGAGGGAGCACATAGTTATGTCAAAGTCTAAAGCTAAATCCAAGAAGGTCAAAGACTTTGAGCCGGATATCTTAGTTTTTTGCTGTAACTGGTGTAGTTATGCGGGTGCAGACTTAGCAGGTGTATCGAGATTTCAATACCCTCCAAATATTAGAGTAATTCGCGTTATGTGTTCGGGGAGAGTTGACCCTTCCTTCATTTTAAAAGCCATTAAAGATGGCGCAGATGGAGTTCTTATTAGCGGGTGTCATATTGGTGATTGTCACTATATTTCTGGTAATGAATACACGAGGGATCGATTCGAAAAAATGCATAGGATAATTATTAAACAATTAGGTATAAACGAAAAACGCGTTAGATTGGAGTGGGTTTCAGCTTCGGAGGGTAAACGCTTCGCTGAGGTAATAACTGAATTCACTAACCAAATAAAAGAGTTAGGCCCCCTTAAAAATTAGATAGTCTTTCTTATTTTATCTTCTTATTCTATAATTATTGAGTTTCATTTGGTTTTAATTTTTGCAAATTTATATAAGATTAATAGAGCAGCAAGTAATAATACTGAGGCTATTAGAATTATCAGATAAACTAAAAAAATTCCTCCAGAATCATAAAATGGTTTAAACGTCATTGGAACAAAAGCATTTCCGATAAATAGAGACGCTGTCGTTAGACCCGCGAGAGCACCACGTCTCTCTCTTGATAAAGTCTGACTAAAAAACATAACCAATGTCACTAAAATTCCCCCAGCAAAACCCATAAAGAGAAGCCCAATGGAAGTGAGAATAAGTGCTTCAAAACTGTTATCACCAAATATAATTAAAAATATATCGGCGATAAATAACGAAATCAATCCTACGACTAAAACAAATTTTACGTCTTTTTTCTTTATAATAAACCCCGTTAAAATACCTGCTAAGAAGCCCATTAATCCAAACAAAGCAATAATTAGCCCTGAAATCGCCACTGGGATTACTTCGGGTACTTCTGCGAATGATTGCGAAGTCCAGATTATAGTTGCAATAGAAGTATGCGAAATTAAAAAAGCTGAGATCACTAATAAGATAACCGGTAAACGACGAATTTCCTGAGCTAAATGGGAGAAAAATGTTCTGATCCCATCATCGCTTTTAGTGGCTGATTGACTTTTTCTTATTGTAAAAATTATTAGGATTCCTAACACCGTAATACTCAAAAAAATTACATATAAGTATCGCCAACTTAGATTAATTATTTGACCCGCAATTAATGGTCCAAAACCGACTCCTAAATTAGCAACCGCACCTAACAAACCTATTTTCTTCGAAATCTTAGGTCCTGGAACGATATCTGTAAGCAAAGCTATTAAAACAGGATTGACGAATCCGAAACCAATACCTGCTAGAACATTCGCAATAATAAAGGCCATCAATGAGAAGGATAAGGATGCTAAGATCATTCCTATTCCAAAGATAAATAAACCTAAGAGAATTACGGGAAATCGTCCTTTAATGTCTGAGATGGCGCCAGAGAATAGTTGAACTATAGCAAATGGAAACATAAATGATGGAATAGCTATCAATATAGCTCTTGGTATTACTGAAAATTCTAAGGAAAGAACACCAAACAATACTAATATAACATTTCCAGTAAGAGGACCTAACGCAAAAAGTATAAAGATAATTACTTCAACTAGTTTTGAAGTCTTTTTCTGATCTGTTTTCATAATGATTCGATCATTCAATTTTTCACAATTATACTATAGAAAAAGGATTTTGTATTAAATTCTATTATATTAAAAAATAAAAAAAAAAGAAAGAAAGTTATTAGATTTAAGATACTTGAACCGATATTTGCGAGAAGAATGTTGTAAAAATTATAACGAACAAGATAAGCCCTGCGAGTATAAGGTAGATACGCCTAGATTTTTCATCAAATTTATCGTTTAAAGCAAAACTCAAGAACGCTATAGCGATAAAGAACATGCCAACATTGACTCCAATCCGTGCGATGTTCCCTACAATAACCACTTGATATTCCATCCAATAATAAATAAGATTTGCTCTCTCAAGTTTTACAATGTAATCGTTATACCCATATAATCCTTGCATGTAATTCATCTCATTTTGCTGAGTTTCTAAAAGCAGCCAAGTATAAGCGTTATCTGCGATTGATTTACTGATCATGAGTATAGTGCCAAAGATTATAGCCACTAATAAGCCATATATTAAGAATTTAGTAGCTTTCTGCTTATCCATCATTGGCAACATATCATACAAACTTACTTTTCTCTCTTCTGTCCCCATTTTTTATCACCTTAAATAATTTGCTTTTAAAACTGATATTAACGCTGCCATTACATACACTATGAGTATGAGTATTCCTACTAGTATGAGAAGATTATTCAACATTTCTCCTGGACCATCTAATTTCATAGTGATGTCGAAAGGCACAGCTGTAAAAGAAGATGGACCCGAATTTGAACCATAAACGATAACATAATAATCACCTGGCCAAGATATCAACGAATCACCTACTCTATCCCCCATAAATTCTATATAGAAATAAATTCCGCTGCTAGGTAAACTCAATGAACTCGTTCCTGTTGTACTTCCTGCTGGCGATGATCCCCAACCAAATTCAGAATATACAAATTGTAAACCTGTAATTCCACTTGGAGTGCTATTCAAACTATAAGCTCGATCGTACACACTTTTAGCTATGATTTTGATTGTGACAGATGCATTGGGATAAAATTCAGAGATTTCTACTATTAATTTTTGATCTTTGCTTAATGTTACTCGTTGAGCGAATGCTTTAGTTAAACCTGAGCTGCTATCCTCTCGTATAATTTCAGGTTTGCTTTCGTAGACAGACACCTTATCTAGTAAAAATCCAAAAAAAGGACCTAATATTAAGCATGCTATACTAAATCCAATGATAATGTAAGCAGTTTTCTTTTTTAAAAGTCGACTCATTTTTAACATATAGACACCTTTATTGACTTCCATTTTTATTTAGATTCTAATTAATTAAAATTAGGGCATTTACTAATAAAAAACTGCGTTTTATTTTTATTAACAGATGAATTAAAGCACTAAATTGTTAAATGAATTAATAAAAAAAAGAAATAATAAATCTTGACTAAATCTTACCACTCAATCTCATCGCATAACTTTTGAGAAAACTTAGGGCTATTGAAGTATCTGCTTGAGCCATAGCGTATGATACAAGCACACCCCCTTGAAAAGGAGCAAATATTATGTGTCCCATTCCACTCTCGTTGGTTGCAATTATTCCATCAGGAGTAGTCTTGATTACCGAAAATGTAGCCCCATTTAAATCAATTGATTTACTTCCTTTAACTATATTTAATATGTTGTTAGATTCATTATTTAAATCCCAATTGTCTGTCTGGAAGATTATATTCCCTGAATCAGACAAAATCGCAACTCCAGCAATCTTTACGCTTGCCTCAAACGCAGCAATCCCCAAATCGTCAACAAAATTTTTAATATCATTCATAGTAATTAATAATTAAGATCGCTGTTTTAATTTTTCCATTCAATCAAAAAAATGTGATATAAATAAAATCTATGCTAAATTCATTATTTTAATTAAATTAACTAATTAAAAGTTGAGATAAGCCAATGAAAACAGATGAATCCTATTCTAATTATATGTACAATTTCATTGATACAATTTGTAAAAAGTTTGGACCAAGATACTCGTGTAGTGAAGCTGAAAAGAACGCAAATATTTGGATAAAACAAGAATTAGATAATTTTTGCGACGAAACATTTATTGATGAGTTCGAAACTCGACCTGACTTGTATCCTCAAGGCTTTATCAAGGTAGCGGGAATCTTAGGAGGTATTTCTCCTCTATTTATGCTATTAATGTTTCCTTTACCGATATTATCAGCAATTCTAGTAATCCTAGGCATTATCGTGCTTTATAGCGAGCTATTTCTAATGAAAGAGTGGATTGGATTTCTTTTTAAAACTAAAAAATCTACTAACGTGTTTGGGATAGTAAAACCTACACAGGAAGTAAAATTCCGTATCATATTTGAAGGTCACTCAGATAGTGCAAAAGAAATGAATATTGCCAGTTTTAAACCCCTTTCTCGTCGGATTATAGGAGTAACAGGGCTTTACTTTTTGTTTCACACCATTATTTTTTCTCTGTGGAAATTTATCGCTCAAATCGTTTCGGGAGCTTCTATTGTAATTGTGAATTGGGGCGTTGTTTCTATAACAATAATAGATCTGATTTATTTTATTCCACTTGTCATCATATATCCCCTTTTTTTCTTGTTACTAAAAGGTTTTTTGGGAAAGAACGTTGTGTTAGGCGCAAACGATAACTTATCTGCCTCTGCTGTCGCTGTCGCAATAGGGAAACACCTTAGCGAAAATAGACCTAAGAATGTTGAAGTTTGGATTGGTTCGCAAGGAAGCGAAGAAGTAGGTGATAAAGGTGCTAAAGCTTTCGTTGAAAAATACGGGAAAAAGGGAATTCTGGATAATTCTTATACCGTGGTGTTAGAATGTTGTGGTGCAGCAGAAGATATGTGTGTTATTGAAAAAGACATGCACCAAGCAGTCTATGATGCGGAAATCAATAACTTGCTATTACAGGCCCATTCAGAGACAAAAAGTGAAAATTCCGACTTGTTAAATATACGAACTGGAAGCCTTAAAATCGGAGCGTGTGACGCTTGTCGGTATATCCACGAAGGGTTCAAGGCAGCAGCTTTAATGGGGATGGAACACGTAAAAAATAGAGCAGTTAACTGGCATTCTGTAAAAGACGCTCCAGAAAATTTAAATAAAAAAGTTCTAAGCGATTTTCTCGAAGTTTCGCTTAGTTTTATTGAAATTGTTGATAAAAAATTCTCATCCTAAAAGAAGGTATTAAAAAAAAAAATGAAAAAATTAATTGATGAGAGTAAGCTACTATATACCCATTTCTTTGATTTTCTCCTGATTAGCAGCCACAATATCCGGAGTTAATTTGTACCACTTCCAAAATACAAGAGCACCAATTATAACAAATATCGCAGGAATAAGAGCTTGATGAAGATGAATGCCCCATACTGCTGATTCTGGTTGAGCTAAACCTAAATTTTCGTCGAATCCAGTTAGTTCATGCACAATTGCAAATGTGAGAGCTTGAACGATAATTCCGATTCTAGCAAAAAACTGTTGAAATCCTGTATAAACCCCCTCTTCGCGTTTTCCTGTTGCTACGACGGAGTTATCAATTACATCTGCCGATACTGGGAATATCATCGTCCAAAAACCTCCCATCGCTAATCCCCATAATAACATTTCAAAGACTATTAATAAGTAAACCCCAAAAACAGGCAATGGAATTAAATAAGGATTATAAAATGTGATTGGAATTGTAAAAGCAGCCAAAAGGAATCCAGATATCAACATCACTTTTTTGTTGTTTTTGACTCTTCTTGCATATATAGTCCAAATTGGGCTAGAAATTAACACACCTACAAGAAATGCCGCAAAAATTAAAGTAGAGGCTGATTCGTCCATTAGCAAGGAGTATTTAACTGTGTATTGAACGGAAGCTTGCATTGTTTCTACTAGAGACTGATAAAGGAAATAAAATACCATGAATGCGAGGAATGGCATCTGCTTTAAAGCTCCCCAAAGGCTTTTGAAAAAAGAAGTTTTTTCTCGTTCTTCTGTTTGAGAAGCTAAATAAAGGTCGATAGTAACCTGATCTTCTCGTGATCCTGGTATAGCTAATAAGAAACCAATGAAAGTAACGATAGCAACTATTAATCCTTGAAAAGCAAAAGAAGGGAAATCTGTGACCCCGCCTTCCGTGGTGTTAAAAATTAATGGAGGCAGGATAGAACCCAACGCAACACCTACAACACCTATCATAATATAGATACCACTAGCAGTCCTACGTTCCTGAACTGATCGATATTTATCAACGAATAACGACTGAAAGTTAACAAAAAAGATTGAGTGAAACGTATCAAACAAACATGTAGTGAAAAGTAACCAAGCGAACAGTATCCACGCACCTCCTACGGCATCGTAAGTTGGCGGTGTAAATATAAGCATGTAAGTAAAACCCCAAGGTAGCCCACCAACTAAAATCCAGGGAAATCTTCGCCCCCATTTTTTAGTAAACTTGAAGGGCTTATTCGTTAAATATCCAACAAGTGGGTCGTTAAACATATTATAAATCGCAAAAATGAAATATGCAAAAAATATCAACCAAACATTCAATCCGAGTTCAGATTCATAGAAGAAGAAACCAAAAGTTGTAAAGGCAATTCTAAGAAACTCTCGTGAAAACGAGTTGAAACCATAAGAAACCATTCCTTTTTTACTATGTTTAATATTTAAATCGTCTTGTACCATTTTTCTTACCAATTTTTTTATAAATTATGTAAGTATTTTTAAATATTAGTTGACCATCTTTTTATAGTTTTTAGTTTCTAATTTTATACCAGATAGTTAAATTAATTTTAACCCACCAACTCTAATAAAATGAGATAAGTTGAAGAAACCTAACATATTACTGTTTATAACTCATGATCAAGGGCAATTTTTAGGTTGTTATGATACACCTCAAACGCCAAATTCATTACATACACCTAACCTGGACAAGTTAGCGAAAGATGGGATACGATTTACGAATTACTTTTGTACAGCTCCTCAATGTAGCCCAAGTCGAGGAAGTATTCAAACATCGTTATATCCTCATCAAAATGGTTTAATAGGGCTAGTTAATCGGGGGTGGACTTTACCGCCTCACAATAAAACGATGCCTATGTATCTTAAAGAAAGCGGATATACAACCCATTTACTTGGTTTACAGCACGAGAGCGTTGATGTCAAAACATTAGGATACGATACTGTTAGTAAAAGGATGAAGGACTATAAATACGATACTAAAATAATGTTAAATGAATATAAAAAATTCTTTGAAGCACATCAAGACGATGAAAAGCCTTTTTTTGCGAATTTAGGCGTAATTGAGATACACCGCCCTTTTCACATATGGAGTGAACCAGTGGATCCAAAAACGGTTATAGTTCCTCCTTTTCTACCTGAATCTGATAAAGTCCGGGAAGATTTAGGTTTATTTTATGGAATTATTAACCCTGTAGACGAAACTATAGGAAAAATTCTTGAATTTTTAGACAATACTGGTTTAAGAGAGAATACCCTTTTCATTTACACAACTGATCATGGTAGCCCTTTCCCAAGAGCTAAATGTACGCTATATGATCCGGGCATAAAGACTCTTCTCATAATGAACTGTCCTAATAACATTTTCTTTAATGGCGGAAAAGTCTTTGAGCAAATGATAAGTAATATTGATCTTTTACCAACTTTATTAGAATTTATTGGAGCAGAAATTCCAGAAAACATAGAGGGGAAAAGCTTTCTACCTGTTCTAAAAGATACTAATCTTCCTTTTAGGAGAGAAATTTTTACAGAAAAAAATTATCACGATATATATGATCCTATGAGGAGCGTCAGAACCAGAGAGTTTAAATACATTCATAATTTTGAGCCTAAAGAATCTCTCTATCAAATGCCGATCCTTATTGAGAGGAGTCTTTCTGGTCAAATTCTAAAGGATAAAATAAAAATGAATAGAAAAAAAGAAGAATTTTATGATTTAAAAGAAGATCCACTCGAATATAACAACCTTGCATATAATCCCGCTTATAATGATGTTTTGCTCGAATTAAGACAAAAATTATTTAATTGGATGAAAAAAACTGAAGATCCTTTGTTAAAAGGGAAAATAAAGGATGAAAGGCAAAAACCTCCAAGAAAGTATTAATTTTGGGGCAATTAGTAAAACTGCCAATTTTAATTACTAACTGATTATTTTTTCAATTAAAGTGATTATTAACCAACTTCAACAAATATTTACAGATATCTCTTTAAGCAGCATAGAATCTTCAAATGAGATTGAAAAGACACAAATTTATACCGATTTTCTCAAATCGTTTCCCAATCTTTCTGAAATATTTGAAATGGGAATAACCAGAGATAAACAAGAGTTTACAAGAACAGTTAAACATATTTTTAGATCTATCAAAATTTTTCTAAATATCTTAAGTGATTCTTTTACTATTGAAGGCTTTTCGAGTCAGACATTATCGAAGATTCTTAAGAAACTAGAGAAAATTCAACAATATAATACTTTAATATTCCCTTTAATTCTAAGTTATCACGATATTGGGAAGTTTATCCGCAAGAGAGATCACCCTCATCAAAGCTTTATTTTAATATCCTCACGAAACCTCCTTTCACCTTTCAATTTATTAGAAAATGATAGAATCTTAATCGAGAAGGTCATACAATACCATGTTCTCTTTGCAACCATTTATACGGGAGAATCGACGTATTATGGAAGTTACTCGTTAATAAGGGATCCAATATTAGCTCAACTACTCTCTGATCATAAATATTTAAGTTTATTCATTGATTTACTTGAAATTTTCACTTATATAGATATATTGGGGTATTCTTATTCGAGGATTTTTGATCATTATCCCGTGTATTATGAAAAAATTAATCAAAATCTCAAAGACATATTTAGATTGTTACCTAATGAAGAAAAAGCGATTCAAAAGGCGCTCCTCTATTCTCAGGAGTGGATCGACTGGAGGATTGCTGGAGCTTTAAGAATCTTTCAATTTGTAGGAACAAAATCGTACCTAACAGAAAATTTTTATTTTAATGTAATAAAATCTAGTTCAGAGTCAATTCCCTACGATCAATTCAATTTTACTAGAATGGAATGGGAACAACTAAAGGAGAGCCTATTAAAACAATCGTGTAAAATTCAAATTAAGTACGGTCTTGCTTTTCTGATGATATTGGCTTTTGGGTCTTTTCATCGATCTTCATTTAATGAAGATGTAAAAATATCACATAAATTGATACTATTCTGGATGTTACTATGCCAAGAGACAAAAAATCGCTCCTTTAAGGATGAAAAGGGTTTATGGAATGTTTATGTACTCGGAATTCATAATTGGTTTACTTTACCAAGAAAGAATTTATTGAAAATTGATGAAAAACTAATATCTAATGTAATTCAGGAAGCTGAATCCTTTTTTGATGAAGAATTAAGGGAATATACATTAAATTTAGATTTGAGTATAATTGATTCTCAATAGTTTTAATTAGAAATATATTTCTTTTTTAGAATTATTCAAATGTAATATTTCAATATGCATTACCATATTATTGTGGTATGTTAAATAGATCGTAAAAGAAGCGTTTCACGAAGATAATTATTATGACAGAAAAATTGTATTGGGACAACCCTTATGACACTCGTTTTGAAGCAAAAATAATCGAAATTGATGAAGACGGTATAATATTAGATAAAACTCTTTTCTATCCCGAAGGAGGGAATCAAAATAGCGACAAAGGCGCTATTAATAATAAAGGGTATACATTTAATGTAGACCATGTGATAAAAAAAGGAGAATTAATCGTTCACCATATTTCGGAACCTTTTGGTGATAAGTTGAAAATAGGTGATAGTATTTCAGGAGAAATTGACTGGGAATATAGATACGGCATCATGCGAGCTCATTCTTCTCAGCACATCTTATCGGCAGTCTTTAAGAATCTTTTCGATATTGATACAATTCGAGCAAACATATCATTTGAAGATGTATCAATCCATATAAGTAGGAGTGTAAGTGAAGTAGAACTGACGAATGTCTTATTCCAATTTTTGAACATCTGTACTATCCGAAATCTACAATTTCGCAGTAAAATTGTCCCTCAAACTGAAATTAACAATTTAAGCGCACAAATAAGAGGGGGAGTAACTGGTGATACCGACCTTAGAATTGTAGAAATAGAAGATTATGATATAAACTGCTGTGGAGGAACTCATCTCGCGGAATCATCGGAAGTAGGCCCAGTATACTTCTACGAAATTAAAAAAGAGAGGGAGTTTAAATATTTAGTGGGAAGTAAAGCGATTAAAATGCTTTCTAAACAAAATATTGCCGCTGTGGATTTAGCAAACGCATTAAATGTATCAGTTACAAATCTATTTACCTCTCTTAAGACGCAGTATTTCAAGCTTAAGGAGGAAAATGCAATTCTAATTGAAAAGGCTTTAAAATTAATTGCAATCTCTCCTGCTACCACTTTAAAGGGAATTAAAATCGGTGTGGTAAATTTTGAAGTAGATTATAAGTTTTTGTCTAAATCTTTTAAAAATTTTCCTCCAAACTCTCTTTTAATAATGAATTCTGGCAATAACAAAGTACATATTCTTTCTAATAATGAGGCTTTCAAAGCAAACGAAGTCATTAATGAGTTAATCAAGAAGTTTGGGGGTAAAGGTGGCGGAAGCCCAAGATCAGCTCAAGCTACTCTAAATAAAGAACTCGTAGATGTTATCTCAGAATTAAGGTTCTAACAATTTCATAGCTCTATCAATGGTTAAATCCTTCAACTCTTTAGCCTTGGCATAATGGTCTTCACAAAACCATTCTGCATAAGGAGGATGTCCAACCATTCCATTTTCTTCCATCAATTTATCCCATTTTTTGTCTGAAGCTCTTTTTTTAAAATATATTAATCCTCCTTCATCAGGATAATCTAACCTTTTATTACATATACAACATACTGGGGGTTTCATTTTAATAATACTCTTTTTAAATTTTAACTAAGCTTTTGAATAAATCTTTAAATGTCGAATCCTTTTTATAAAATACGGGAGGGTTACCTATAGGTGCTTCTACGGTGATCCATCCACCTTTGTACTCGATATTACTCCACAAGTGAATCCAATCATCCTTGGGTAAATAGACCTTCCATGTATCTTCATTCGGTTCTATTACCGGAGCGATGACCAAATCAGGTCCTAACATGTATTGGTATTTTAAATCGTAGAGTTCAGGATCGTTTTCATAATGCAAAAAACAACCTCTAAAAGGACTTATCCCAGTTTTTTGATACTCTTCTGAGAGATATTGAAAATATGGTTTAAGTTGTACATGTATGTATACCATCTTAGCAAAATGTTCAAGCGTTTCCTCATCGTAATCAAATTGTAAATTATCGTACGGTTTAATACTTTCGTGAGTACGCATAACCGTTGTGAAAACAGCGATTTCTGTCCAACGCATGAACATTTCCTTAGTTCGAATATAAATGCCAAGGCTATGGAATCCACCAATATCAAAATGATAATAACCTATCCCGCATATACCGATTGAAATGCCCGCTGGTATAACAGTTCCTAGACCATCTCCCAAACTCCAATCTACAAGTTGGTCGCCAGCCCATACCAATGTTGAGTATTTTGAAACATGCGAATAACCTGCTCTTGTAAAGAATACAATATCTTCCAAGCGACCAGCTTCTTTTATAGCTTTGTAATTAACTTTAGCAAATTCGACAGGATACTTGTTGTGGAATGTCTCGGGATTTTCGCCAGAATGTAAAACAGCATCGATTGGAAGATATTCTCCGTAATCTGCCATCCATCCTGACAATCCTATTTTTATCATATTTTCTTTAACAATTTCTTTAAACCAATGTAGAGTTTCTGGGTTGCTAAGATCAAGCAAAGATTTCTCTCCGCTATCTGTAATTATTTTGTATTGGTTTCTATTTGTATCTTTAATAGTTAGTCCTTTATCAAGCGCGTACTGATATTGTTCTTCCCCCTGTGCAAGCATAGAGTTGTTATATCCCAAATATTTTATCCCTCTACTATTTAAACTTTTTATGTAGGCAGGTAAATCCGGATAAAGTGTTGAATCATACTCCCAGTTCCAAATCAATCTTTTCTGAGCACCTTGCATGTGAATTCCCTGCCAATCCTGACACCATACTGCGGAAATTTTAACTTTCTTTTCAATACAGGTTTGAATCTTCTGCTCTACGATATCTTTTCCACCTTGGATTCCAAGCCAAACTCCATCATATACCCAATCTGGTAATTTAGGTTGGATTCCTAACAGTTGTGAAAGGTTGCTTACAGTCTCAAGAGTAGATTCAAATTTTCCGAAAGTTATTTCTTCAGGTACGCTCCAAATATACAACTCATGGAAAGATTCTTTAGTAAAATTAAATCTCGCATAACTTGTACTATTACAATGGCAAAAATAATTTTCAGAAGAGACAAAACTCGGTTGTGGATGATAAGTAGTATACCAATCTCCAGTTATAGGAGGATCTCCTCGCCCAACTCCTTGCTCTTCAACCCAAAGTGGAAGATCTTTACCTCTAAAATTAATTTCAGAAAATTGTTCTCCGAGTCCAAATATAGCCTCATTGCTTGTAGCTTGAATTTTCATCCAAAATCTATTAATATCGGGATCAGAGCAATCAAACTTCAACCTAAATTGATCATCTTCTATTAGAATCATAACCCTAAGCTTTTCTTCCTCAGAATTTTTAAATTCTAATTCTAATTCATCTGGTCCATCACTTAAAATCTCAAATCTCTGCAAGGGAATTTCAGTAACTTCTTTCTCCCTAATTTTAAACTCACCGTGATGCAGTTTGTATTTAGCTTTCCCTTTGCCAATTTTAAAACACGGAGCATTTTGATTGTGTTTTAAAAATGGATAATCCTTAAAATAGATTGTAAACCCATCAGCAAGTTTGTTAAGCTTTAGTTTTAACATCATTAATACCTTTAGATTTTTACTTAATTACATTCCAACCCTTTAATTTAGCAAAAATCTCCAGCGGTTTTATAAATTCACCGTAAACAACAGATATATGATGAGCTATCCCGTTATATATTATTTTATCAAGTACATCCCTTACATCATCCTTAAATCTCACTTTTACATAAGTCCCTTTTAACTCTTTATTCATTGGGATGCCTTTAGATTTTTGTAAAAAGATTCTATATTCGCCAGGAGTATAATCAATTCTAAGCAGTGAAAGCTCTCCAGACTTCATTACAAAATCTGCTGTTACTCCTTTTCCTCCGGCAAAATAACTATCTAATGACCTGACGCATTTCTCATCCCATAAATTACAGGCTGCAACACCGCAATGCCATAATAGTCCGATATTTTCTTTAAGATCTACTTGTGAAAAATCGGCCATAAATGGTGTTTCACCACCAATAGCTTTATGGGCTAACATCGATAAAGCTCCTAACAAATCACCCTCACATGTTAGGATATTACCTTCTGATTGTAATACCGACATTGCCGCACACGGAGAAATACCAAAATTTTCTGCAAATTCAGGCCAACATCGTATGGCTAGAGCACTCAATTTGTTCTCTTTCATGAATCCTTCAAATTTTACGGTTAATTCGGCGACTTTGGTAACTTGTTGTTCCGTAATACCAGATACATCAAAAGTCGATTTGATCTGTGTTATTTTATCTTTTATCTTATCAATATTGATTGCAAAGTTGTAAACTTGCTCTAATTCAAAGTGATCAACGAGAACTCCCAACTGCTTATATAAATCTAATTCATCTACATCCAAGTTAAAAAAACCTTTAGCTCTATACCCTAAAATTCCTATCCGATTTGCGGAAAAAGTTTTAATGATACGAATTGCATCCACCCAATCTTCATCGATTTTCTCGCCAATTACAACCTGGTAATTTTTAACACCAGCTTTATACAGATTACTCGAATTCAAATTAATTCCACATACCGAATTTAGACGAATTTTTCCACCGTCATAAGGTAATTCTTCTAATCCCCACAATAAAATTGGCTTATTTATTATCTTGTTTAATTCCAAAATCAAATGTCCTAATGCGAAGGTACCGCTAATACATACTAAGGCATCGATTTCTTGGCAAAAAAGTCTATGAGCCGCGTTTTGTGCCTCGTCAATTTCAATAACCAAGTCTTCTACAATTTCCCAATGAACATTATCTAATTTTTTTAAATCATTTTTAATTTTGCCGTAAATCTCTTTAGCTGCTTGGTAATCGAAGGTTTTACGAGCTAAACATACAAGGCCAACGCGTATTTCTTGTTTCAATCTGATAAACCTCTTTTTTTGTTATTATAATGTTCCTAGATCTGTATCATCCCACGCATCTTGAAATATTTTGAGTCCTTTCTCAGTAAACGGATGCTCAAAACTGTTTTTATAAACATCAAATCCTGCTGTGACAATAAACGCACCAAAACGTGCTGCGTCAACTATTTGCTTAGCGTTTCGTAAAGCAGCTACTATCACTTCAGTAGTAAAATCGTAATTTCGATAAATTTGCATTATATCTGAGACTAAGAGTTCACAATCCACACCTGAGCTTTCTTGCCATCCTATGAAGGGAGAACAATATGCTGCGCCAATCCTTCCAACCTGTAAGGCTTGAGAAGTTGTAAAAACTAAGGTGACATTAACTTTTATCCCTGCTTCTACTAATACCTTTGTAGCAATTAATCCTTGTTCTGTACAAGGGATTTTAATAACAAAGTTAGGCGATATTTTTGCGATCTCTTTAGCTGCAGCTACCATTTCTTTAGCATTAGCTATATGTGGGTTAATCTCCACCGAAATTGGAAAGTCAATATCTTTAAACTCTTCAGCAAATTCTTTTACTACACTATAAAATGATTTGCCAGAAGTTTTTATATGTTTCGGATTGGAAGTTACGCCGTTAATTCCCCAATTATCTAAAGCATATTTAATTTCATCTATTTTTGCACTATCTAAAAAGTATTTCATAATTTAGTTCTATTAAATTTTAAATTTAGTATCAAATTTATTTGAAAAAAGGCATTATAGATATTAAATTTATTTTAGTGAGATTTATAAGAAAATGATGTAGTATGGATATTGAAAAATTCTTTAATGATATTCTAGGTGTGATAAATGGGCAAAAAGCGTGGGATTGGGTAGCTAAAATTTCCCAGTATAATCGAGTTCAAGCATCAAACGGGTATCACGATAGTCTTGAGACAATTAAGAAAGAATTGGTGAATTTAGGGTATGACGACATAGAGCATTTTAAATCTCCCGCTGATGGAGAAACAACCAGTTGGGAGTATCAAGCATCGTATCAATGGGAGATCGAAGCTGGCGAGCTATGGGTTGTAGAACCAGAAAAGACTAAACTGTGTGATTTCAACGACATAGCCGTTTCAATATTTACTCATTCAATATCGTGCAATGTAACTACAGAAATAATAGATATCGGTGTAGGTGATAAAAAGGAAGATTACGACAGAGACGATATAAACGGTAAAATCGTATTAATGTCAGGCTCAATCTTTTTGTGCCGGTCATACATCGAGGAAAGTGGAGCTTTAGGGGTTATATATTATCCTGATTTGAACAGAGCGAGAGGTAATTTCGATCGTCGGATTTATAATGGATTTTTTACTACAAAGGAAAGAATGAATAGTGCTAAATTTGGTTATAGTATTTCTTATAATCAAGCAATGCATTTGAAGGATTTGTTAAAAAAGGGACCTGTGAAAGTAAAAGCAACCATTAGGGCTGAATTTATGGAAGGTAACCTAGAAGTTCTAACAGCTCCTATTAAAGGAACGGAATTCCCTGATCAAGAAATAATTATTATTGCTCATCTGTGTCATCCCCTCTCATGTGCTAACGATAATGCTAGCGGTGCTGCCGGTCTACTTGAGCTAGCGCGAGCTTATAAATACATGATAGATAGAGAAATTTTAGAATACCCAAAACGAACTATAAGATTTGTATGGGTTCCAGAGTTTAATGGAACGGTCCCGTGGATGAAGTATCACGAAGATAAGATGAGAAATGTATTAGCGTGTATCAATTTAGATATGATTGGAGAACACCAATTAAAATTAGGTGAGCCATTAGAAGTTAACCTTGCTCCTCGTTCTACGCCATCAATTATTAACGATATTGCTTCAGACTTCGTAAAAAAAATAGCGGATCACCCCAAGGGAATTGCCGTCAATGGAACTAAAACCCCAATGTCTTATCGACTTAGAAGCTACGATGGAGGTAGCGATCATGTTCTCTTTATAGATTCCTACTTTGGAATTCCCTCGCTCATGTTTGGTCATAATGATCCTAATTGGCATTCAAACGTGGATACTGTTGAATATAGCGATTCCACTGAATTAAAACGAGTAATCGCGATGGCTCTGAGTATATCCTATATCCATTCAATATTTGACAATAGGCTTGTAAAGAAGTTTTGGCCTTTAATTCACCGAGGATTATTTAAAAGACTTGGAGATGCGATTAAACTTATAGAAGAATTATTTCTGTCTATATCCTATCCAGTAGAAGCTAATGCAGAAGACTTTGGAAAAGATTTGTTTTTATTAGGTTGCGAAATTTTAAAGGCGTGCTATCAATATGAGCTTGAATCGTTGGAGTGGATAAAACAGATTGACACTTCTTCAGAAATTGTTGAACTAATAGTATCAGCGAAAGAGGAAATAAAAGGATTGTGTGACTATCAACTTTATAAGTGGAATGAAAAATTCAATTTTGATGAAAATGATATAAAAATTCTCGAGTCAAAGTACGCTGATATTTACGAACCCAACTACGAAGGACCATTTGCTGTAAGAGAAGTTTTCAAATTAATCAAGTATCCAATTTTTGAGGAATTTATGGCCGAATTACAGTACGAGTTTTTAGGGCCAATTAACGAGCTGATTAATCTTTTAGGGAAAGGTTACAATACTTTACGGATCTCTGCTTTCCTATCCTTGGAATATGAGGCATTAGTTAAGCCAGATAAAATATTGAAAATGGTTAACCATCTCGAAAATGAAGAATTGATTAAAAAAAAGGAGCTATTGTAAATCGATATAATCTTGATTTACTTTTAACATTTCTTCAAACATTTCTTCGGCTTTGGAAGCGTTTTCTATTGTAGGATCCATAAGCAAAGCTTGAAACGCAATCTCTTTTGATTTTTTAAGAATCGATTCTACTACTAAATCCTGAACCGAAGCTTGATTACGTAGTAATGCTGCTAATCCTTTTGGATAATCTCCTAGTGTTATTGCCTTTAATCCATTCTTAGTAACAATTGCGGGACATTCCACAACTAAATCACGTGGAATGTTAGTAATAACATCATCATTAGGTAAATTAACAGAAGCCTCCTCATGATTAGAATCAGTTTTTATGCCCTCAATAATCGGTATTGCCCTCTCGAAATCTGGTTTTACAAGTTTTGCGCCCTTTCCTCTTTTTATTAACTTTTGGATTCGTCTTCCCGTTGATAATGTAAGATCCTTATACTTGTTATAAAAATCTCTTGCGCCCTCGAAGTTTGCTTTTTCCCAACCCCAAGAAATATACTCACCATAGTGGGAATCTTGTGTATAAGGTATGTAACCAAACTTTTCAAGGATATATTTAATCAAATCAACATCGTAGGGGTATCCAATGGCCCCACTCAGATATTTTAGAGCGTTTTTTCTAAGGTCAGGATACGCATCTTTATTCTTATCGATATATCGAATTGATAGAAGAACTCCAAAATGATTTAATCCTCCAGCTCTCATCTCAAGATTAGAAAGTGGAGTGTTTAGTATCTTGGAATAATGACGTACAAATCCAGGGAATTCGTGACATAGCCCTACAAAATTTAACGAAGGAAACTTTCGCTTGACAGCTAAACAAATTCTACTCATAGGATTGGAATAATTAATAACATGAGCATCAGGGCATATTTTATTGATGTCATCACAAATTTCGAGGATCGGAGGAATCACTCGTAATGAATGAAATAATCCTCCCGGACCACCATTCTCGCCCATAATTTGCGTATTTCCATACTTACGAGGGATTTCGTAATCTCTTTCCCACAATTCAAATCTTGGAGAGACTTCTATGGAATTTATTATGAAAGTAGCATTTTTTAAGGCCTTTTTCCGGTCAATTGTAGATTCTAAATCAAGATCTAAATTCTTTTGCTCAATTGCTTCTTTGCACGATAGGGTAACTAAATCCAGATTAGTCTGGTTGATGTCGTGCAAACTTATTGCAGATCCTTGTAACACTTCGCTGTTTATTACGCTTCCAACAGACCCTAAGCCAAATTGTAAGGAACCTGCACCAATTATTACTATTTTTTCCTTTTTTGTCAAAATATCAATCTCTGACTTCCTAATTAAATTAAGTATTATATTCAATTAGAAAGTAAAAAATTTATGAATTTTTCAATAAATCGTAGAGTGATCTTATAACAAAGTCTTCTTTGTTAACGGTTTTATAGGCGGGTTCCGATGAATATACTAAACTTAAATTTTTCAGAGTAATAGTTCTCGACTCACCCGGTTCTAAGGAGAAATAATTATCCGACGCAATAAAATCAAATTTTTTTGAATCTACATGAACATATAGAGCAATTTTATTTGCTGTTATCTTGATTTCGTATTTTTTTTCATTATTATCTTCACAATAGTATTCGCTGAGTTTCCAAGATATATTAGGATTGCTTAACTGAAATTCTTTTGGAGCTGAAAACAACCTAAATCCATGAATTTCTTGGTCACCTTCAAGATTACTGTATTTTAACACAAAGAAAATAGCATAGTCCGATAAATTCTTATAATTTTGATTCAGATCAGAAACACCGACCATTCCAAGCTTTTTTGATGAGCATGGAAGGATTTCTGATTCAAAA
Organism: Promethearchaeia archaeon; assembly: GCA_029856235.1. GTDB lineage: Archaea > Asgardarchaeota > Lokiarchaeia > Sigyniarchaeales > SOKP01 > SOKP01. The sequence goes on along the minus strand of JAHQWP010000193.1, from coordinate 54,706 downwards.
GAGCCACTATTTTCTATTTTTCCATCTGATTTATAGAGTTTCCACTCGAACTGGAATTTTTGAGGGGTACGAAGATCATTTGATACCCAAAACTCTACAAATTTAGCATCTTCTTTAACGCTTGGAAAAACGGGCTGGTAAAACCTTTTGGCATAGTAATGTAACGCTTTCCAGCGATTATGGTAGTCCAAAGACGACCAACTAGCTACTGGCCAACAATCATTTAGTTGCCAGTACAGTGCGCCCATACAATGGTAATCATTGCGATTTCGACGCCAATGTTCAACTCCATATTCGATGGCTTCAGCTTGCGTTATCTGTGATAAAACTACTTGATTTTCAAACTCTTGGGGTATAGTAAATCGCTTTTTCATATATTTCAATATTTTTCTATTCCCGGCTAAATTTTTTTGATGATTTTCCATGATTGGCGAGAAGAAATCAAATTGCTCTACAGGACAAAAATCTTCGATTGTTTTTATTGAAGGAAAAGATTCGTAACCAAATTCAGACATAAAACGCGAATTAAATTTTCGGTAGGTTTTAAATGGTTTATTATTATGCCAAACATCCCAAAAGTGCGAATCACCCGTATTTGGTGAATTAGCGTCATGTTTACCAAATGTATTCCCTACATAGCCATTAGAAGGAGAACTAGGCCAATATTGATGATTAGGATCATATTTTTCAAGTAATTTGGGTAATAAATTTTCGAATATTTTTAAATATCCTATAACAAACTCGTTGATGATGTTTTTCTCAGTAATTTCAGACCTCATTACCAGGTATTTCCACAGCCACTCAATCTCATTATTCCCACACCATAACGCTAAGCTTGAATGATTACGCAACCTCTTAATATTTTGAGTAGCTTCTTTCTTTATATCTTCTATATACTCTTCCTCATATGGATAGAAAGCACACGCAAATGGGAAATCTTGCCAGACTAAAATACCTAACTTATCGCATAAATCGTAAAAAGTATTATCCTCATAGATTCCACCGCCCCAAACGCGAATCATGTTCATATTAGCTTCTTTTGCGTTGTATAAATTTGATTTATAGAGCCCTTTCTTTTTCCCTCTAGGAATAAAGCTATCGATTGGAATCCAATTAGCTCCTTTCGCAAATACAGGAATACCGTTTAACCTAAATAAAAATGATTCTCCCCATTCATCAGAATTCTGTATTAAACGAATCTCTCTTATCCCGACTTTCTGCTTAAAAGAATCTATTAATCCGCTTTTAAGAAGTTCAACTGTAAGATCGTACAAATTAGGAACACCTAGATCATGGGTCCACCATAAATACGGGTATTCGAGATTAAACTCCACTTTAGGAGTCAGGCTAGTGATAAATGTTTCAGATGTAAAAGTTTTACCATCAGGAGCTTTCAATTCAATTCTTAGGCGATATTGATGGAGTTCATTGATTGATAAATCTGATTGTAAATTTACTATAATTGATAAATCAGTTGACATAACCCCCAGATCAGTGATCTGTTCTAATTTAGATATTCTATCAACACTTTTATTATAGTGTAATTTTTGGTTTACATAAGTAGAGTCGATTTTAAGGTCGTCGTAGCCTAATAGTTCGACTGGTTGCCATATTCCTATGTCAGGTAGTTTAGGACCCCAATCCCATCCAAAAGAATACTGAGCTTTACGGATATATGGTACTCCTGGAATCGCATCCTCCCCCGTATTTAAATTTATACCTCTATTTTCTATCTCTTCACGTGCTTTTAAAGTAGGACTTTGAAATTTAATAATCAACTTATTTCTATTTCTTTTTAATATTGATCTTACTTTAAAATCGTATCTGACGAACATATTCTTTGTAAATCCTAGCTTCTCTCCGTTTAGAATAATTTCTGATATGGTATCCAGCCCGTGGAAGCGAAGTAGGATGTTATTATGGTTTAAAAAAGCTGGGTTCAGATCAAAAATCGTTTTATATTCCCACTCTGACTCGTAAACCCATGAAACCTCGTGTTCTCTTAGTCCATAAAAAGGATCTTCAATAATTTTGTTATTAATTAATGTTTCAAATACAGTTCCGGGTACTTCAGCTAGTACCTCAATTGCTTTTTGTTCGTTTGTCAGGAACCAATTCTCATTTAAAGATATTTTTTCGACTTTACTATGAATAAATAACAACTCTCTTTTATTTTGTTAAATAATATACTTAAAATTATCGTCTTCTATAATCCAAGCTTCTAAAAACTTATTTCTTTTTTTTGTATCCCAAATATTGTCAATATTACTTATCCCATCGTATAGATCATCGAGTAATTCTCTTCCTACGGGGCACTGTTCGTGCGAGGGATAGATCTCTTGAACTATGTCGGCATCACACAAATCCTTTAATCTTGATATGCTTTTTAGAATAATGTGAAATTCTTTTCTTTTTGGGAGATACATTGTACCGTAATGAGCAGTATCTCCAGTGAATAATTCACCCTTACTAGTCAAAAGGGATATAGATCCGATCGAATGACCTGGTGTGTCGATTACTTCTACTGAGATATCTCCCAATTCAAATCTATCTCCATCATGCAATGGTTCTATATTATCAGAAGGTTGGTATACAAATCCTATGGCAGAATATCGATTCACAATCTCTTTAGGCGAATCTTTTAGCATTGAAATGTCAAAAGGCAAAGAAGCAACCCTCACTTCGTTATCGTGGATATAAATCGTTTCGAATTCATTATTTGATCCTCTATGGTCGAAATGGGAATGCGTATTAATTACAAATAACTCTCGATTCTCAATCAATTCGTTAATAAGGGGTTTAATAGGGAAGATACCACTTCCAGTGTCAATCAGTAAGGATTTGTCGTGTCCAAGAATAAGATAAATATTGGTATAAATTGTAAGAAATCGGGGATCGATCTCGTCAAGGTGTTCTCGGATAATATATAGGTAATCTTTCTGTTTTATAACTTCATACCAGTCATTATCTTTAGACATAAAACCAATAGTTAGAAAATTAATTTAAAATTTATTAATAAGGCACATTTTCATAATGCATCAAGCGATTTAGAATAGAAGTGACATTATGAAAAAGCTTACATTACCAAATGGAGAAGTCATTTCATACATAGATAAATTAACTGCACTTGATGTATACGATGAGATCTATGTTGAAAATGAATATCTTCGCCACGATATTGAAGTAAATGATAATGATGTCATTTTTGATATTGGAGCAAATATCGGTTTATTTTCTCGCTTTATAGCAACGAAAGCGAATAATTTACGGATTTTTACTTTTGAACCCGTACCAAAAATTTTCAAAGTGCTAGAAGAAAACCTCAAGAATTTACCAGCTGAAGTCAAAAATTATAATGTTGGGTTAGCTGAAAGAGAGGAAATTACACATATTCATTATTACCCAAATGTGAGTGCCGATTCTGCTATTATTGAATTTGATTGGGATCTTAAAGTGGAGCAATATCTTCTCAATTATGATGAAACTGTTGCTGATTGGTTTCAGGGTGCAGAATCAATCCCAGAGTCTAAACGAAAAGATATTATTGAGAAAATATTGAAAAATTTATATAAAGCTGAACTAGTACAATGCAAATTGCGAACGATCTCAGATATTATTCAAGAAAATGATATTAAAACCATAAATCTAATGAAAATCGACGCTGAGAACTATGAATTCCAAGTACTTTCAGGGATTAACCAAACTGATTGGGAAAAAATCCATCAAATCACCATGGAGGTTCACGAACATATTCAAGGGGGAAAAAATCTTCTAAAAAAATTGTCGAAAATGTTAGAAGAAAAGGGTTTTCAGGTAAAGAAAGGCTTAGATAGCCGTTTTTCTCTCATGGGCGTTTATATGCTTTACGCTAAGAGACATTAACTTAAAGATGTGAGAATGTGCTAAAAAATTCTAAGAATCTTAGGCTAACTATATCGTTAAAAAAATTTTTTCCTTTTTTCTTGTTAGAAATTATCATAACATCTACGACGGGAAGTCTAGGTACTGCCATATCTAATAATATCATCTCTGAGTTAAATTATGCTCCTTGGATAGGAGGAATTGTGGTTAGTATGGCTTCAGCGGGATTTCTCATATTTACTTTAGCTTTTGGGCATATTTCAGATAAATATGGTCAGAGAAATGTAATAATAATTATTCTTTTCATTAGATTGGGATGTAGTTTCTTCTACTTAGTCCCTATTACCTCAAATCTTCATCTAATTATCTTCGGACTCCTCTTTTTTATAGATGGTGGTGTAAGTGGTTTATTTTGGCCAACAATACAACAAATTAGTGTTCTTACAGAGAAATTTGGGGGATTAAGATTAAAACAAAGATACATGAGTGGTTACAATTTCAGTTGGAACTTTGGATTTATTTTTGGAATGATAGGGGGTGCGATTATTGTCTATCTATTTAATTCAAATTATTCCGTGTTCTATTTTAACGCAATTTGGTTAATCTTTGGCGTTGTTATTGCTCTATTTTTTGTAAAAAACACTTACGAAATCTTCAAAACTGATAAAAAAAGTGTCAATGATTCTCAACAAACTATAATTAAAGAATTTAATGACGAACTCATCAGAGATGGACAATTAAGCATAACATCAAGGCTTTCTAGGCTTCCTCTCTATTCTCTTTTACTTGTTCTCCTGTTACACTCTTCAACAGATGGAGTAATGGTTATTTTTCTAACACTAAAAGTCGATTTAATTCATCAAGAACTTTATTGGGTATTTTTACTAACCTTGGTCAAGCTTTTTTCACAAATGGTGGCTACGATGATATTTTCCTTTACCAAAAAGAAACAAATAGCAAGACTTCTCATGATATCAATTGCAGTGGTTGCATTTTCGTGGTTTTTGATTATGTTGAGTAATGATCTCTGGTCTTTAGCACTTCTATTAACAATCTCTGGTTTTGGTCAAGGTATGATCTATCCACTTATAATGAATTTGATATCTTACAAAGCAAGAGATAAAAACAGTGCTAAACCTTTTTCGTATTTTCAAGCAATAATGTCTAGCGGTAGAATGACGGGATCCTTAATGATTGGCTTAACTTCAACCGTATTTCTAAATTTAGGAGTAGTAATCATATTAGTTTATGAAATTCTTACTTACATTCAGTTTAATATTAACTGGAAATACACTTCTCGAGATTAATAAAAAAATAATATTAAAAGTTCAAAGGTTCTGATTTGGTAATAATTTCTACTTTGCCATTCCGAATTAAGACATCGTTCTCGAGTCTTTGACCGCCTAATCCTTGCTTATAAGCTCCAGGTTCTATTGTAAACACCATTCCATCTTGAATTGTCACTTCTTTCCAATGTTTTTTTGAATACTCATCCGTAGGCTTTCGAGTTACAAATGGAGAATCGTGTACAGTTAACCCTAAACCATGACCTAAAGAATAAGGCATGAGATAGCCGCCTTTCCTAAGTACAGTTTCTGCTGTGTCATGGATTTTCCATAGAGGTACATCCATATCAATCATCTCAATGGCAGTTTCATAAGATTTGATCGTTAATTCACGCATTTTATTCTGTTCGTCTGATAATTTACCAAAACTAATCGGAATTGTAATATCACTGTTATATCCTTGAAATTTTGCCCCAAAATCGATTAAAGCTAACCCTGGTAAACCAAATCTCTGATCACTAGCAAATGGATGTTGGTGAATTTCATGAGCTCGTGAAGAATTTGCAACAAGAGGTTCAAAAGCTACATCATCACCACCATAATCTCCGATTTTTTTACGCACTAGAAACGATAAATCTTTTTCTGTACCGTCAGGATTGTTTATGCAGAAATCTTTGATATTATTGATAATTCTATTTCCAATTTGGCCTGCTTTTAATAATCTCTTAATCTCTAATTCTGTTTTGGTAGATCTCAGTTTTTCGAAAAGTTGCGTTATTTGGATAGGTTCTTCAAAAAACTTAATACCAGTCATTATTGCTTTCATTTTTACAATTAATCCATAAGTAGTCATTGAATGGACCCCAATTGTAATTGAAGATTTTTTCCAGCGGTTTTCAAATAAATCTTTTATTGCTAGAGATGGATTGAAGTTGAAATTAGCAGGATTTATAATTTCATCAACTTCCGAATGTTTTTCGGCTAAAGGTACGTCCCATGGTATTAAGATCGTTTCTCCACTTGAATTTATTAATATCGTTGCGTCGGTAGGATGACCAGAAAGATATTGTAAGTTAACATTCCGACTATCTTCGTAATCAGTTATCATCAGAACATCGAGTTTCTTTTCTTTTATAAATTCTACAATTGATTCGAATTTTTCTTCGGTAATAGGTCGCATTTTCTCACTTTCTTAAGATTATTTATTAAATAGAATATTGTGCTAAATTATTTAAAATCCGTGATTTCAATCGAGGTACTTCAACTCGAGAAAGGTGGAGATAAATTATCGAATCAATCAAAAATAAAACTAAGTAATAAATTAAGAAAATAAAAGTTAAAATCCGTTCCTATTCGATAGGTGGTACCACCCGCCATATCCCATAAGCTTGGAACATTCCCATTGCATTGTAGGCTACATTCCGCAGGTCAGCAGAATCCTCGAAATAAATCTAAGTATGATATAAAGGAACATGTAAGAATCCGATTTTAGTATAATACCATTGATTATCCTTGTAAATATTGGTTCTCGCAGTATCATTCATAGTTTCTAAAGCAATATTTTATGAAAGACAATATCCATTAACAAAAGATTTTATATGTTTTTTATGGGTTATTGTCTTTTAAATGAATATGAGTTGTAAAGTAAACTCCACCCTGCATAGATGATTTTATTAACTATGGATGATTACTACGATTATGAGCAAGCTCAAAAAAGAGTTGTCACCAGAAAAACGTGAAGAACTACTCAGAGCGTTGAAAGCCCGGTTTGAGAAAAACATGAACCGCCATAAAGGTCTTGAATGGGCTAAAGTACAAGCAAAGCTGGAAGCTAATACTGAAAAATTGTGGCCACTCAATGAAATGGAAAGAACTGGCGGTGAACCGGATGTTATTGGTCATGATACAAAGACGGGCGAATATATTTTTTATGATTGTTCAGCGGAAAGTCCTAAAGGCCGCAGAAATGTTTGTTACGACCGTGAAGCGCTGGAGGCAAGGAAATCAAATAAACCAGAAAATAACGCTATTGATATGGCAGCTACCATGGGCATTGAGCTTTTAACGGAAGAACAATATCGAGAGTTGCAGAATCTTGGAAATTTCGATACGAAGACATCAAGTTGGGTGAAAACACCTTCTGATATTAGAAAACTCGGCGGCGCCATCTTTGCTGATCGTCGCTACGGCAATGTCTTCGTGTATCACAATAGTGCGCCCTCTTATTATGGCGTTAGGGGGTTCCGTGGCTCGCTAAGGGTCTAAATTTGGACTTTTAATTTTAGCATTTCTTTGATTTTTGCTTTTGATTTTTACGAGGTTAAAAGATATTTTTTTCCCAAATTCTTATCATTAACTGAGTTCTAAAGATATTTCATGCATTTTTGATGTAATTTTACGATAAATTGCTCTTAATACAATTTCAAAAGCTTTATTCTCCATATTTTGGGGAATTCCTAAGTTCTCTAAAGTTTCTATAATCTTTCCCGGCTTTTTTATGTCAAATCCAATCGTATATTCATCAGTACCTGAATAGAGTTCGGTTATATCTTCGATGTAAATTTTAGGGACATTAAATTTAAATTCAATCTTATTCTTAAGAGAAACTTCTTCGGATTCATCTCTACTCTCTATTGGTTGTGATAAACTAAGATCCACAAGAATTTCTTCTTTAGATTTTCCTCGCAACTCTAACAATAAGAATGGATTATAATCTAGCACGCGAGCAAGATATAAAATTACAGCAGCAATATGTTTGCAGGGAATTGCTTTATCAGGACAAGAGCAAGTTGAATCTAATCCCTGAGTTGAATCTGGGAATAGGGAATATCCATTGTTTTCAAAGATAGTAACAATCTCTTGGGGTAGAGAGCCTTCTAATAATTCGATGATGTAATCTAGTCTCGTAGATAATTCTTTAACTATTTTTTCCCATGTTTCATCCGGAATAATTTCAAAATTTATTTTCACGCGGTAAGGTGTAGGAGCGTTACCTTGTACGGTTGCGAAGATTTGGCCAGTACTTATTGAGAAATTGTCAATACGCTCTTCATCTTTAGCATAATCAATTCCTCTCTGCATTCTGAAGGGACGCCCAATTTTTAGGTTTGAGATAATCCAATCTCTTCCCCAAGGTGTCTTAGCATAATTGATTAGATTTTTTTTAATTTGTTCAACTTCTTCGCGGGTTCTTTCTTTTTCATATTCCGTTTTTCTTTTAGGGACATCTTTTTTCTTGTTTCTCCTATTATCCATGAAATATTTTTTTCTTTCATCCATCTATTCAATCACCTAAATTTAACAAATTCCGTAATTTATCATCATTTAAGTCTGAAATCCAAGATTCTCCTGTAGAAGCTACAATCGCATCAGCCAATTCGCGCTTTTCTTCCAAAAGATTGTCGATTTTTTCTTCAATTGTTCCTTTTGTAATAAATTTATACACATTTACAATCGATTTTTGACCAATTCGATAAGCTCTATCTGTTGCTTGGTCTTCTACTGCGGGATTCCACCACCTATCTATATGTATAACTGTTGTTCCCTGAGTAAGGTTTAACCCCGTTCCACCGGCTCTTAACGATAAAATTAATATTGGAGGGCTTTCTAAATCGTTTGATTGAAACTGATCAATGATTTCCCTTCTTTTATTTTCTGGTACCCCTCCATGGAAGTAGAGAATCTCAAAGTTGTATTTCTGTTCAAGGACACTTTTTAGAATGTCTCCCATTTGCGTGAATTGAGTAAATATTAAAACTTTTTCTCCGTTCAGTAGAACCTCATCGGTCATTTCGATCAGTCGTTCTAGCTTTTGTGATTGAGATACGAATTCTTGCAAATTATTCTCTAATTCTAATGATTCCATATCAAGTTTCAGGTATTGAGAAGGATGATTACAAATCTGTTTTAGTTTTACTAATAGAGCTAGGACTATTCCCCTCTTTTTTCTTTTATCTGAAGACATATCGGCAATATCTTTCAGAGTGTTATCTACGAGTTCTCTGTATAATTTAACTTGCGTTTCGCTTAAATCGACGATAATTTTCATTTCGTTTTTATCAGGTAGATCTTTAATGACGGTCTTATCAGATTTTACGCGCCGTAAGATGAAAGGCGCAATGATTAACCTTAATTTCTCAATGGCATCTTGATTTTGAAAGCGTTCAATTGGGATGATATATCTGTTATGAAACTCCTTTCTCTTCCCTAGAAGACCAATATTTAAGAAATTAAAAAGTGACCATAATTCGAGCAAACGATTCTCAATTGGAGTGCCGCTTAGACAGATTTTGAATTGCCCTCTGAGCTTATTTATAGCTTTAGACTGTTGTGAAGTATAATTTTTTATATTTTGGCTTTCATCAACGATGATTCCGCTAAAATTGATGGATTCCAATAAATCAATATCGTTTCTTAGCGTTCCATAAGATGTGAGGATAATTCTGTGTGGTTTAATAATTTCTGGTATGTCTGATGCGTCCTTAATCCGAGAAGGTCCGTAATGGAGCAATACGTCTAAATCGGGGGCAAACTTCTTTATTTCTCGATGCCAATTAAATAAAATTGAGGTTGGGCATACAACGATTACGCTTCCAGGCTTTTCAGGATAATTTTTCTTAAGATAGCATAGAAAGGCGATCACCTGAATAGTTTTACCAAGACCCATATCATCTGCTAAGCATAATCCAAAATTGAACTTTGTCATGTTGCCCATCCATGTGAGACCTTCTTGTTGATAATCTCTTAAAGTGCCGTTAAATGATGATGGGCATGGAATATCTTCAAAAGATTTTACTGACTGTAAATTACTGATAATATCGTTGAATTCTCCTTCGATAATCACATCGTATTCAGTACCATTTTCCCGTAATTGTATCTTCCCGAGCAAACCAACTTTAAGCACATCCATGTAGTTTTCAAACTCGGGGGTTTTTGATTGTTTAAAATCTGCTATTGATTGTGGATCTACTAAGATCCATTTTCCGTCCATGTTAATTAAAGATTCATCTAAATTGATTAAATCTTTAAATGCTTCATCCGAAATACTTTTTCCTTCGATTGTTGCTTCCCATTTGAAATCAAGCATTGAATGGACATCGAAGATTGAAGGCAAACTTTGGAAAACACCTTCTTTTGTTTTAATACTACTGTTTGAACGAATAATGAGTTTAGCTGATAACCTCTGTTTTCCATCTCTTCTGAAGACTTCCGGGAGAATAACGTTAAATCCACTTTGTATTAATAAATCTTTAGGGTATTTTAGAAAATCAATGACTTCAGATGAAGTAAGAGAAATTTCATCTTGAAGATTTTCTACTAAAGCTCTTTTTATGGGGGGGAAAACTTTTGAAGCTGTACCAATAGCTCTTAAAATTATCTCTAAAAATTCCCCTTTGCTATCAATGATCTTTAGCTTTTCTAGTTTCTTTTGGTTGTTTTCTTCCCATAGTTCGTGTAAAGGAATATTTTGTGCTCCATCTTGAAAAGAAACATAAAAAACTAACAGCCAATCGTTTTTTGGAGTTTTTGGATACTTTAACTCTAAGTTGAATACAAAACCATGCTTTAACGTAAATCCTCTCGCTGATTGAGTCCAATTTTTAATCAACGCTGGTAAAATAGTTTCATGGAATGATTGTATTTTAAAATTCGAATCCTTCGTAATAAGGGATTTAAGAAATTTATAATCCCAACCTGGCCTATAGTCTGAACTGTCCTCTTTTTTTAATTCTTTACTATAAAATTCGTTAAAAGTACGGAACTTCATTTTATTTAATGTTGATCGTATCAGATAATCTCCAATAGTATCTATAAAGAATGAAAATAAATAGGATGGGTGCCATAATCCATTAGTTTTGTATCCCCCATTAAATTGAATGAAATTTATGGGAATACAAAAAGCCGACCAAGAAGCTCTTTTCAATATTGTTTGAAGTCGATCTTTATCGTTTTGAGATTTTAGTAGTAAATTCCACTTGCCATTATACCCTTTATTGTTTTTAGTTTCCAAGCTAGGAATGAACTGCCCTTTGTTCAATAGTTCGAACACTAATTTTGTTAGAAAAGACCAAGTCTTAATTGAATTGCTGTAATGCTTTATCCCACGATCGACATTATCTACAATTTCCATTTGAAAAAGTAACTTAACAGCAGGACCAATAGGTATGATCTTTGCTATGCACAATGATATTTCATAGAAATTTAACGAAATCTTCTCTTGAGAATTATCTGCTATTTCCAAGGGAGGAAATGCCAAGTTTATATTGCAGCTAATAAGCTTGTTAACAGGTATCCTTGGAAAGATTTCAGTTATGTGCTTCGAAAGAATGTCTTCTGAGTTATTTGAAGGAATCCATAAAACAAAAAAATTAGAATCTTTAGGCAAATCTGGTCCTTCGGAACTTAATTTGAATCCACTTAAGGGCTCATTCCAATAGGAAGAGGGGATAAAACTCAATTCTAGCTTACTACCAAATTTCATGTATTAAAAGAGCTCCAAATCTCATTTGTCTAATGTTACATTAAATCTATTACTGCTAAATAAGTTATTTTGTATTATATTATTAAAACTGATGTACTAAACAAAAAGTTATTGAAACAATGATAAATCATTGAAATCGAGGCTCTGTTTGTTGTAAAATAAGTTAAAAAATGTAGGATTCGTAGAAATAGAATAAAAACAAGACTTAAATATAAGAGAATGCTAGACTACCAATGAAATCTCTATTGGTTTTACTTTCATATCATCACAAAAATACTGAGAAAATCGCTAAGGTCTTCGCAAAAGTTCTTGATGCACAAATAAAAACACCACAGCAAATAAACCCTAAAGAACTTCAAGATTATGGTCTAGTAGGAATTGGCTCGGGGATATATGGTGCAAAACACCATGAATCTCTGCTTGACCTTGCCGATAAACTATCACCTGTCACCGACAAGAAAGCATTCATTTTTTCTACAAGTGCAATGATGGGAAAAGCTAAAGTCGCCGAAGATCACTCGCTGTTAAGGGAAAAATTGCAATCGAAAGGTTACACGATAATTGATGAATTTGCGTGTAAAGGTTTTAATACTAATAGTTTCATGAAATATTTCGGGGGTATGAATAAAGGTAGACCTAACGCTGAAGACCTCAAACATGCGGAGGAGTTTGCTCAGAACCTGAAGCAGAACCTATAAAAGAAGTTAAACTTGAATATATGAATTCTTATTATTTTCCTTTGATATTTTTGGGATATATGGGAGCAAATAAATTACCTATTTTTTACAATTATTTTTTCTTTTCTTCATTAATCAATTAAAAAATTTGATAATTATTAGAAAGGTAAATTCAGCGTCTGATTTCAATGAAAATTTAGTGAAAGTTACAATATTGAACTTCTGTCAATTTATTAAAAATGAGGAATTTGAACCTACTTGCTATCTGTCCTTAATTATCTGAACTTTTGATAAATGAGAAAGTAAAAACTTTTTTATAGAATTGAAGAATTTTCAGGAATTTTACTGCATTTTTTACCAAGTTCTATTTAATAAAAAAGGGAAAGAATTTTTTAACAAAAATAACAAAACTTAAAATAGTCACTATTTTTTGAATACTATGAAGTTTGGTTATTGTGTAAGAAATCCTTCTTCTCGTACATATTCTGAAATTAGAGACTTAACATTAAGAATTGAAAACTTAGATTTTGATTCTATTCATGTTACCGACCATTTACTAGGTTTTGATGAAACTCAAGAAAAAAAAGAAACGTTTTTAGAGGTTATGACGCTATTGGGAGCCTTAGCAGTAGAAACAAATAATATAAAATTAGGGCAAATTGTATTGTGTAACTCTTTTCGTAATCCCGCTTATTTAGCAAAAATGATATTGACTTTGGATCACATTTCTAATGGTCGAGTTTTAATGTGGTTAGGAGCAGGTTGGTATGAGGAAGAATATAAGGCATATGGTTACCCTTTTCATTCTCCTAAAAGAAGAGTTGATGAGTTTGAGGAATCATTGACTATCTATAAGAAGATATTTACGGAAGATGAAACAAACTTTGATGGAAGATTTTGGAAACTTGAAAAACATCGGAACTTTCCTAAGTCAATCCAGAAACCTTACCCACAACTAGTTATAGGGACAAATGGTAAGAGGATGATTGATATTGCATGCCGAGAAGCTGATGGAATAAATCTAGCTTCATTTGAACTTTCGCAACAGAAAAAGAGAATGGAGAATATTTCACTAGTTAAAGAAAAAGTAAGAAAATACAACCGCGATCCTTCTGAGTTTGAGATCTCTCTTTTCACAAATTTTACAATAGTAAGCAGTCAAGAAACAGTTGAAAGGATAAGAAAAGAAAGGAATATCTTAAAATCTGATATGAAATATCTATTCATAGGAACTCCTGAAGAGATTAAAGAAAAAATAAAAGAAGCTGAAAATTTAGGTATCAATAAAATGGTTATAGTAATAGAAAGTCCTGACATTGAGGATCCTATTCACATTTTTAGCAGAGAAATAATGTGATAAACTTTAATCTGATGTTAATAAGACTGATTTTAAATCTTTTAAAGCTCGATTTTTACATATTTTTCATGAAGGGTAAATTCAGCGTCTGATTTCAATGAAAATACTATTAAAAAAACATTTGTTAAGTTTTTAAAACATTTTTTTCAAACATTTCTTTATCAATCTCTACACCTAACCCAGGTTTCTCTAAGGCTTTCACTTTTCCATTCTTAATCCTTATTGGTTCCTCAAATAATTGGAATTCCTCTGGATAAAAAGGAAACTCACACCATTCACATCGTGAAGCCATGATAAAGTGCAAATTAGCCGCTAAAATATGTCCAAATCCAAAAATGTGGGGTATACATTGAACTCCTTTTACTTCTGCCATAGCATCGATCTTTTTCAATTGTAAAAATCCACCGCATCTGGTAACGTCTGGTTGTATTATATCAAAACAATCTCGCGAGAGAATGTCTTCAAATCGAAAAATACCCATATCATTTTCACCACCAGCTATTTGTACTGGAGAATTTGCTCTTATCTTTGCTAATCCGTTCAAGTTATCTGTCGGTATAGGTTCTTCTAACCATAAAACATCGTACTTATCACAAATTTTTGCTACTTTCAAAGCGTCGTTAACAGATTGATAAGCAGAATTTGCGTCAACCATAATATCGATATCTGGAAAAACATCTCTAACTTCCTTCAAAATTGCTGCGTCTTGATCTACCCCCATTCCTATACGTAATTTCACTGCTTTAAACCCTCCCAATTCGGGATTCACAGCATTCTCAACGGTTTTTACAGCAGGTTTTGGTTTATACCCGCGTAGAATAGAAGCATAACACTTAACCTCTCTCTTACGACCACCGAGTAATTTATAAATCGGTTGGTTAGTTGCTTTTCCCATTATATCCCAACACGCAATCTGTATAGCAGAAGTAGCTTGTGGTATTCCAAACAAAATTCTATTAGTGTTTTGATATACTTCGTGAAAGATTTCCTCAACCATAAATGGATCCTTATTTAAAACCAGCTTTCTTAAGGCTTCGTCTATAAACTGCTTTTGTGCGAGGTTGCTCAGATTCCAATGGGTTAAGGCCCATCCATCAATTCCTTCGTCTGTCTTGAGATTTGTATAAACACCACTAGCTTGAAGTCTCGGCATACTTCCAATTTTAACTTTAAAATCCATTTTTAAAACATATGTTTTGATATCTGTTATTTGCATAAATACTCACTTCAAAAATGATATTAATTATAATACATATTTTTTAATTAAACTTTTTAGACAAAGAATTATTTAAATCTATAGTATATTTCAGAAAAAATTGGTTGGAAGGGTAAGGTTTTGGGTGATTTGTTTGATTCGTCATCGGTAAAAAATCCTCTTGAAGAATTAGCTGTAGTCTATGTGTTATATTTTGACGAAGCTCAAGGTCATATGCCATTACTTATTTTCCCCGAAGAAAAATACAAAAACGATAAAGCATTCATGCGTCCAATTAAATATCATCCAATTTGGTTTTTAAGCTTGGATGAATCAGATGCTTTAGATCATATAGACCTTGAATTTAAAGGTTTTACTTTCTTTGGCAAGAAATTTTTAACTAAATCTAACAGAGAGAAAAGAAGGTCTGGACTCGAAGAGGAAACTCCTGAAACGATAGTGATAATAGTATCTTTACCAAACAAGATTGAACTTTTTGGCGACGAGCTTATTAGAATTTTGACCCAAGAAGTGAAAGATAAATATGAAGACAAACTGTTTGAAATAATAGAATCTGAGATCTTAAAGGAAGAGGTAATTAAATCTCCTAAAATTAAGAAACGCATAGAAAAAGGGGTATCTATTAAGAAAGAACTTAGAAATTCAATTGAAAAAATCACGAATACTTTTTTTTCTGATGTGATAAGGAATTCTGATACCACTTCGATAAGAATGCAAAAAGCTATAGCATATTTGGCCTTCAAAGGCATAGATGTATCGCATATTTATGGTAAAGATTATAACGGGACCTTCTCAAACATTCAATTATTTGACCCTAACATAAAAGGAGAAGTAAGTTTTGTAGATAAAAAACCCTTTATAATTCTTAAAATCAATATCATAGAAGATAGCCAAGAACTAGAGATACTGGTCCAGAATAATTCGCTCCACACAATCAAGGGGTCAGTGGTAAGAATCAATCACCTAAAAGAATATTTTGAGAAAGAATTAATGATTGAAACAATTGATACCTGGGATGCTCAAGAAGAATTGGTATTTATCTCGCCGATTATTCCCTACATAGAAGAATACCTCTTCTTCATTATTGACGAGGTAACGAACGAGAAGTTATTATCAAAAAGGATTGATTTAAAACTTTTGAAAAAATCATAATTATTAAGGAAATGGTGTATGGTAAATGGCTAGCGAGAAGTTAAAAGAAGAAGATATAATAATAAGGAATTACAGAACGTCTGATTATAAAGCAACTTTAAAAATTTTACAAGAACTCCAAAGCCAATATAATATTGGATTCGTCGAATCTAAATGGAGAGAAACTTCAGGATTACGACAATTTAAACCCAACTTGAAACGAATAACGTTAATCGCAGAACTTAAAAAAACCGGTCAGGTTGTGTCGATGGGTATGCTGGAAGCAGTAAAAAGCAACTTAGGACAGTATATTGGATACCTAAATAATTGGGCTACTGAGAGGGAATTCATTGGGGCAGGAGTGGGCAAAATCCTCGCAGATCGAGCCATACAAATATTAAAATCGTGGGGTTGCGACGCCGTTAGAATTAATATGGCTTATTTAGGAGATAAAAAATTAATTGATGTGTTTGGAAAAGTCGGATTCAAACCAATAATTACCGTTCTAGAAAAGAAATTTGAAAACGACTGAGTTTTTTAAATTTAATCCTTCTACCTTATAGTGATAATTTTTTACACTCTTCCTTTTTGAACATAATTGTTAAATTGAATTTTCCTCGAAATTAAAAACCAAAATATATTTAATCTCAAGAATTGAGATTCATATAACTAATTATATATATATCCAAATAACAAAACTATAAGATATAAGAGGTAAAAATTTAATATGCCAATTGGTATTAAAAGTTATGGTGCGTATTTACCTAAATACATGCTACCCCGAGAACTTATTTCGAAAGCATGGGATTTTCCTTCAGTTCCTGGGACTAAAGCAGTAGCAATGATAGATGAGGACAGCTTGACAATGTCCGTAGAAGCCGGACTTGATTGCTTGGCGGGAATTGACCCAAAAACGGTTGATGGAATCTTCTTTGCTTCAACAACACAGGTCTATACCGAAAAGGATTCAGCGTCATTAATCGCTACCGTACTCGATATGAGAGAGGACATCATTACCGCAGATTTCACAGACTCTACTAAAGCAGGCACATCAGCCTTAACTAGAGCTGTTGATACGATCAAGGCTAACAAAGATATCAATAGTATCTTGGTAGTTGCAGCTGATACTAGAAAACCAGAACCCTCAACTATGTGGGAATTTGGATTTGCAGATGGTGCTGCTGCCATACTCGTTGCGGACGAAGAAAATATTCCAATTTCAATTGATGATTATTATTCCGTCTCAGCGAATGTGACTGGACCGTGGAAAAGAGCAGATAAGGACGACTTTATCAGAACTTTTGAAGTTAAAATGGACGCAAAGTTTTACGTGGAAAGCATCACCAAAGTAATGGGTGAAATATTGAAACGTAATAATTTAAATCCTACTGAAGACATCGATATTGCAGCTTATTACTATAATAACCCTCGAATGCACAGCAGAATCTCTAAAATAATGAAGTTTGGCCAAGGAGTTGCACAAAATAGCCTATTCTTTCAAATAGGAGATACGGGGACACCAATGCCCTTTATGCTCCTCATTGCCAGCTTACGAAGGCCCAAACTAGATGCCAAAATCATCATGGCTGGGTTTGGAGATGGTGCTGATGCAATTCTAATGCAAGTTCGAGATAAAGATGGTGTTAAAGCTATTGGTAAAGGAAGAATGGGATTTATTGGTCACCAAAAATCGATGGCTCTTCTAAAGAATTATAATAGCGTCATCGATGCTAAAGAATTACTCAAAAAGGACAGATATACACGTAAAAGCTCAGCTGTCTTAATTTGGCGTGATACTCCCTCAGTTTATAAGTGGTATGGTGTGAAATGCAAGAATTGCGGAGCCGTGCAATATCCAGACCTTGCAAGGGCTTGTTGCGTCTGTAGAGCTGATGATCAACTGGAACCCGTGAAACTCGCAAAGACCGGAGAACTCTTTACATATACCCTCGATCACTTAGTTGGTGGAGCATATCTCAACACACCCGTCCCTCGATGCGTAATAGACCTCGATGGTGGTGGTAGAGTGCTCGTCAATATGACTGAAATTGAAAATCCCGAAGAAAACGTCAAAATTGGGATGAAACTCGAGCTGACCTTCCGAAAAGAACACGAAGGTGCTGAATTTAAAAATTATTATTGGAAATGTCGACCCGTGAGGGGGAGACCTTAAAGGAGGTAATGCAAAATGACAAGACATGGTATTAAAGACAAAGTCGCGATTATCGGTTGCGATATGACAAAATATGGAGAACTATGGGACAAGTCGCAATACGACCTGCTTTTCGAAGCGTTCCAAAGCGCTTTAAAAGACGCCGGAATCACCAAGGACGAGGTAGATGCGAGCTGGATTGGGATATTTTACTATTTTACTGGACTTTCCGGTTCAATGGTAGAAGATATCCTTAAAATGGATGGGAAACCTGCCACTCGAGTGGAAAATTATTGCGCTTCGGGTATGGACGCGTTCCGTAACGCTTCTTTCGCTATTGCCTCTGGCGCATATGATATTGCTCTCGCCTGTGGAGTGGAGAAACTCATGGACGAAGGTGGTAGTGGCCTACCGGGATTCAGACAATTTGGACATCCATTGTACCCAACACCTTCCGCACCCGCAATGTTTTCGATGGCAGCAACTAGGTGCTTCCACGAATTTGGTTGGACAAAAGAGGATCTTGCTCGAGTTGCCGTAAAAAATCACGAGAACGGCTCTCATCATCCAAAAGCACACTTTCGAAGCCCGATTACAATTGAGGCTGCGATGAAAGCTCCTATGATTGCTGATCCCCTTGGTCGCTTCGATTGTTGCGCGATGTCGGACGGAGCAGCTGCGTTGATCCTTACAACACCAGAACTCGCAGAGTCTTACGCTCATGCAGATGATTATGTATTAGTTAAAGCCAACGCGATTTCGGCCCAAACCAATTTTCCTTGGTACATTCCTCAAGGAGGACCCGGAGCAGACTTTACAGCGTTCCCTTCGACCATAAAAGCAGCGCAGTATGCCTATAAAGAAGCGGGAATTACCAATCCCCGAAAAGAAATTGACGCCGCAGAAGTTCACGACTGTTTTACGATCACTGAATTAATAAATTGTCAGGATTTACAATTCTGTGATA
Organism: Promethearchaeia archaeon; assembly: GCA_029856235.1. Classification (GTDB taxonomy): domain Archaea; phylum Asgardarchaeota; class Lokiarchaeia; order Sigyniarchaeales; family SOKP01; genus SOKP01. The sequence goes on along the minus strand of JAHQWP010000193.1, from coordinate 35,578 downwards.
GGGGTCAAGCAGCTGAAGAGCTTAAAAATGGTACGTTCAATTGGGATGGAGAAACTGCTGTAAACCCATCTGGAGGATTAAAAAGCTTTGGTCATCCTATTGGAAGTACGGGTTGCAGGATGCTAACAGAGATTGCCAAACAAGTTCAAGGACGCGCTGAAGGGAGACAAGTACCCGATGCCAAGATTGGTTTGGCTCATAACCTCGGCGGTGCGTTTAGCGTTTGTTCCACGACCATATTAGGTCAACGAGATTAAAACTTTCTATTTTTTTTTATATATTTTTCCTTTTTTTGGCTGTAATTTTACTTGATAGAAATATATTTTTGAATAGCTCAATTCATTAATGTTTAGCGATGCCATAAATCTCAGGAAAGAATGATAGATACCGCGATTGGTATTGCGAAGAGTTATTCTCTTCGCAAAAAGCATATAAATTGTATACCAGTCAGGTTTTTTATATGCCTATCTGTAAAAATTATAAAGAACATAAGAAAAGGTAATTATTCATTCTAAAAGAAATAAAAAAAAGGAAATCACTCCGTTTCTTTTAAAATTTTATTGAGAGTTTCTGTAGCATTTTCTATAATGCTTTTTGAGAACACTTTTTTTATGGTTTTTGCCATCATTTTATAGGATCCTGTGACTTCCATTTCTATTTCAATAAAGACGCCAATACCTGAATCTATATCTTCAAAACTTATCGTATAAAAAGTTGTCCCAGGAGAAGGAACAACTTCGAATCTTGTAGAACGTTCAGTTCTTGGGCCAATCTCATTGGTTGATAACTCTTTTCCCTGAGCTACCGTAGTATGTTGTCCAACTGTATCAAAGAACTTGTTAATTATGTTTCCCAAATCGGCTCGTTTCTCTTTTAATTCAAATATTAATTGCTTAGTTTCAGGTACTTGTTGTTCTTTACCGCTGACTACAACCCTCACGCGAGCGATGTTCTGGATTCTTGTGTGGGGTGTTTGAGCGTTGCCTTCCCTCTGCGAAGATACACGCACTGCAGGAAAGTACATGCCGTTCTCGGCGAAAGTATAAGTGGTTTTCACCTTCACAGTTTTACTCTTGCTATCTTTGAGTTGCTCAGTTATTGGATAATCACCATTGCCCTCAAAATCCCATTCAACGCTAACTACCGAACCAGTATCCGGGGGTGTTTCAATCACCGCGGAAAACTTAAGTTTCTTCCCGAACTTGACATCTGCACGATCGCTTCCATTTACTGCAAGAGTGACCACTGGTTGAATACCTTTACGCTCCGCAGCAGTGGGAGGTACTTCCACTTGGCCATCTACTACTTTATATGTAGTACTTGCTGGGGGTGCCACGCCTTTTTCAACCCATGCGCTCACGTCACGCAGTGCTTGCTGCAACACACCACCATAGTGAATAACTCGCGTGGTTATTGCTGGATGGGAGTCTAACGCTGAGATCACTGGTGGAGTATGCATTGCATTGTCAATGAACCAGAGCCGATAGTTATCATCGAATTTCTCTCCCAATGCGGCTTTTACTTTCGAGCGATACCAGTCGGCTTGCCAAGGATAAGCTGCCTCGTCCATTAACATTTCTACTACAATCATCTTGCCCTCAAACTTGCCAGTCTGGACCGAACCAGCGCCCTGATACGCATGAAGCGGGCCTATTATCTCGGGTCGTTGCGGATACAACGGTTTACCATCAGCGCCCCGGAACTGGTCCCAGACATAGTATTCCGGTGCCGGAACCTGATGTCGATGATAGGTTTGAGTAGCGAGATAATTAGAATTGTCGATCTGCACTTTGTCACCCACCTTGACACTTGATAGAAACTGGTAGTTTTCTTCGCCATAGGCTAACATTACCATGTTATCGAACGCTGCAACAGCGTAAACCACGCAACCCTCTGCTTTGCCGTTTTTCAAGTATATTGAGGCCCCCTGTATGTCACCTTCAGGCACGCTTTCTAATTCAAACCCTGCTGGGACTACGTTACCAGCTTGCCCCGCAGATATGGACAATGACCCTCCCATTTTCCTGATATCTTCGGGCATAATAAGCTTGCTTATGGTTGTTTCGTGTTTTATCCGCGCGTCTAAGAGCGATTGGGGCGGGTTCGCACCGAGATAGCCCGGCTCCTTCCAAAAATCTTCAAAGTATGTGGGATCCCATTTAATCATTGGGTCAAGGAGCGTAGTTAAGACTCCGGTGTAACCGAACGCTATTCTCCTGTAATTGAACCAAGCTCGTGGCGGAAATCCCATCTTAGTCACTTCGGTAAGCGCTTCTCGTTCTTCTTCATTTAGATTAGCATACATATCTCCGCTACCACCAGGTTCTACTGCATCGATGATGGCGGGCATTTTATCATTCAACACGCGCATTGCATGAGCCTGTACCGAAAATACATTGATCATGGCCATTGGTGTTGCGTGAATAAATGGCACCACACCGTCCCAGATACCGGTTGTGTTTTCTATACAACTCATTGTCTTATATCCTCCGCCGCTACCGCCAAAAGCATAACCATAGGAGCGGTGGGGACTATACATTTCAGAGGCCAAAACGCGCGAATATTTCGCCACTGCCGCACTGGTTCTATATCCGGCGATGGTGGGATCATCCCCTGGGAACATGTCCAACCTCCCTAGGTTTGATTCCACAAAATAACCGCCACTCTCGAAGACAAAATCTAATGCGTAGGGAGGATCAGGATAACTTGGATTCTGTACAAGGTTTTCATTCCCAGACATTGGCATGATATACTGGAAGAACCGGCCTTCGTATTGCTCCTTCGGTGGGAAATAGAACGAAAATCTGGCATCGGTGCCTTTAAAACCGCCATGGATGTATCGATGGCGTACAGGATCGTCCCGCCACTCATCGATATCCACATATGGCTCGGTAAAAAACGGATCAATTGACTCACTTGTTTGCATAATTATACACCTATTTTTTCGATATGAGAAAGATTATTCAATTAATTTTTCATAATTATAGATTATACTGAATAGCGTTAAATATTGCTCATTATATAAAAATTTAATTAACACATTATAATCAAAACGATTAGATATGTCTAGAGTGCAACCTCTTTTAAAAGAAATAACGATAGGAGATTTACACCTAAAAAATAGAATGGTAATGGCTCCTATGACTCGGAATAGGGCTAATAATCCAGAGAATCGCCCCACTGAGCTTCAAGCTAAACATTATGGGCAGAGATCGTCTGCGGGGCTGATTATCACCTGTGGATCCCAAGTCTCGAAAGATGCCGTCGGTTACATTCACACCCCTGGGATCTATTCAGAGGCCCAAGTCGAAGGATGGAAGTTAGTAACCAACGCTGTTCATAAAAGAGAAGGAAAAATATTTATCCAATTGTGGCACGTTGGAAGAATGTCGCATCCAGATCTCCACAATGGCGAACTACCACTGGCTCCATCTGCAATAAATCCTAAATCGAAATCATTCACTTACGAAGGGTTTAAAGATACTGTTACTCCTAAAGCGATGGATATCGCTGATATTAAACAAACTGTTCAAGATTTCAAGAATGCTGCTAGTAATGCTATGAAGGCGGGATTTGACGGAGTAGAGATTCACTCCTCAAACGGGTATTTATTCCATCAATTTTTTACACGATGTTCTAACAACAGAACAGACGAGTATGGTGGATCAATTGAAAATCGAGCCAGATTTCTATTCGAGGTCATTGATGCAATAAAGGAAGTAGTGCCGGAGAATCGCATTGGAACGAGGCTAAATCCTTCGTTTCACGATATATTTGGAATTACAGTTGACGAGGAGACTATTCCTACATTCGAATATATAGTAGAAAGACTGAACAATTACGACTTAGCATATTTGCATCTATCCGAACCATTCACAGATGTAACTAACGTACCCTTTGCGGAACCTAATATCGCGAAACATTTTAGACCGTTATATAAAGGGACTCTAATGATAAATAGCGAATTTACCCAAGAAAAAGGGAATAGATTTCTGCAGGAGAATCTCGCCGATCTCGTGGCGTTTGGGAAGCTTTTTATATCTAATCCCGATCTCCCAAAACGCTTTGAACTTGATGGTGAAATAGCAAGATGGGATAAGCACACTTTTTACACTCCTGGTGAGAAGGGTTACACTGATTATCCCTCATTACCTTGAAAAAGTAGAAACTTCAATAGAAGATGTCAAGAAAAACATGAATTGTTTAAACGGAAGAGCTATTAATTACTATGTCTTGATTCGATTATTCTACGTGTGAGTTCATTAAAGGCTTCATCTACATTGGCCCCTGTTTTAATTGAAGTTTCAATGTAAATACCGCCTTCTTTTTCAGCAAAAGCTCGCGCTTCTTCTCGATCAATAACTTCTCCAACATCTTCGAGGAGATCTACATTATTTCCAATCAATACAAATGGAATGTTCTCATTGCTAAATTGCCGGGTTTCTGTAAGCCACTTCTTTGATTCAACGAAAGTTTGCTCCCTTGTTAAGTCAAAGACTAACAAAACGCCAGCAGCTCCTTTGTAAAATGTCGATCGGATGAATTCGAACCTTTGTTGACCGCCTATGTCCCATATAGAGAGAGTTGCTACTTCGCCCGGTTTATATTCTACATCTTTGGTGAGAATGTCTACTCCAACGGTGAGCTTGTAGTTTTCAGCAAATCGATTTTTGATAAACCTCTGAACAAGTCTCTTTTTTCCAACAGCGGCAGCTCCCGTAAGTAAAACTTTTAACTTAAAACTCGACATTTTAACGATTACAAACCCCAAGTACTAATAAGGAAATCTAGTCTTATAAATAGATTTGATAGATTTTTATTCTTGATTTTGCGAAATCGTCAGCTTCTAATCAATGAGCTAGAATCCTTAAAAAATTCATCCATCAATGTCTAAAGTATGAATTGAAGTAGCTATATCGATTTTTTTTGTAGGGTTTCTCAGGAGCATTAATGAAACATTTGGGACATAAAATCGTAAGAATTTTGTCATTCCAGATAAGAAGGGCTCGTTCTTTTGTATACTGAGGGTGATTCGTCAAAAACTCGTCAAACGAGATGCTTTTTCTACAATCAGCACAATTTCGTTCTGAAGATAAAAGAGCCATACTTGTAGTTCTTAAACGATCTATATTAAAAATAGATGGGTATTAACCAAGTAATTTATGAATTCGTGATTAAAAAATTCTCTTTTTACCATTGCTATTTTAAATGAGAGGAGAGAAAGCTAGGAGGATAATTATCCAAATTACAATAACCGTTATTTCAATATAGAAAAAACTTTTTCTTGACTCTAATAACGATATTAAACTTCCTACTATAACTAAGAAGATCGCTATATTTATTCCAAAAGGGCCAAAACCAGCTATTCGATAATGCCAAAAAGGAGCGCCCGTCATTAAGACAGGTTCTAAATCTGGCATGAGAGAAAACGAGTATTCTATTAATTTTACTGTTAAAGTCATGGAGAGATAAATTAAAACAATAAAAATGAACAATAATTCACCAAATAATTTTCTATTTATTTCATTTAAACCAAATTCAATAGAAAGTATTAGTATCAAAATTGCACATACAAACGTGGTCATAGGTAGGAGTATATTTAGCATAAAGGGTATATTGAGAAGAAGAATTTGGTTTTGCCCCTCATAAAATCCCCAATACCACACATTAGATTGACTTGAGACGGAAATTCCTTCCAATCCCATAGAAATTGCGAATGGTGTAAAAAGCGAGATTATTATTAGAACTGCCCCTAGTATTGGCAATATTGCTATTTTATTCTTTACGATAATTCTAATTTTCTCAATCATGTTTTCACCTGCATCTCTCTAACTAGCTTTAAATTTCTTATTAAAATCTTTAAGTTTTACCGTAGAGTACATCGTACCAGCAGGGTAAACATTTTCGTTAATTTTTTGAGTTAAGAAAACTAATGAGTTAAACCATCCAATCATAATTAGGAGCATGAAGATAATTAGCAGAAATCTCCATAAATAAGCATATTTGCTATTATCAAAAATCATTATCTGAGTTATTTCTTTCTTTGTTAATCCTAATTCTTTTCCTACTTCATAAAATTTCAATATATCAGCAATCATATTACTTCCCTTAATTTAATATATCTTTACACTATTATCGGACCGAACTTGGGTTTATTTCCTTTCTTTTTCTTAATCCAATCGTATTCATATTGGATTTGCGATTTTAATTCATGTTTATTTTTAACATTGGTTATTTTTATTAGACGCAATGTCTTCTTATAAACTTTTTCCGCTTGAATGTAAGATTTTAGCCTTGCTAGAGTTTTACTTAAATTCCAAAAAAATAAATAATTATCACGGTTGAGTTTAATTGCTCTTAAAAATAAATTATGAGCCTGAGTATAATTCTCTTGATGAAATGATTTAATTCCTAGATAAAATAAGTTTAAAGCTTCTCTTTCAATTAAAACAGCTGAGAATATTTTATTACTTATATCTTTAGAGGATTTATTCAGAGTTTCAAGTTTCTCTATCAACTTTTCTCGATCTTCCTTGGAATTTAGTAGGTTTTCTATTAATTTCCTGGCAAACGATTCAACTGAGAAATAGATAATTCTTTGCGTTCCGGGATTTGTAGCAGCTTCAGTTATCGAATTAAAAAGTATATTCACAATTTTATACTTAGTTAAAAGCTCTGATATTTCTTTAATGTTTAATTTGTAAACCTGAGAGATAAAATTCTCATTCTCTACAACCATTAATAATGTTTTAACGATTCCAGGCCACTTAAACAGCAATTCGACAAATAAATCCTGAATTAACTTTTTTTTTTTGGTTTTTTTAAACTCAAGTAGATTTAAAGCTATGAAAGCTACTAAATCTTCTTGCTCTTTAAGTAAGAAGGAATCAGCAAAATCAATTTGGTTGCTTAAGAGTAGCTCCTTACGGAGTTTAGAAATGACTTGAAATACCCCAATTCCATCACTATTCCCACTTTTACAGCATATAAACCTAACTGAGGGAATAGACTCATCGTTGTAAAAAACCAAGTTCGAGATATTGTCAAATCCTGTATTTTCTAATAGTTCGATTAAGAGGAAAGGGGGAAAACATAGTTTATGTTGCAGACCTTTATGAGGAATTCCAAAAAACCATCCTAATATTTCTTTTTTTTGTTCTGCGTCTGCTTTTAAATAATGTTGACAACCTTTCTCGAGATCAGGAGTTTCAAGGATTAATTTTCCATCAGGTTCTAATACTCTAAAAAATTCACTAAGAGCGTAAATAGTTTCAAAAAAACTCAAGTGTTCAATTATATGAATCGCTTTAATTTCCTCGCAGGTATTGTCATTAATTTCAAGGTTAAAAGCTGACATTAGTCTATCAGCCACTAATTCTTCGTATAGATCAATATTACAATATTCCGGTTCGTATTTTTTTCCGCAACCAATATTAAGCTTCATTTTTTTTATCAAAATCTTTTATTCTGACAGTAGAATATAGAGTTCCTGTTTGGTAGGTATTATTTGATGGAACATATGGTGAATTTGGTATCGCAGTTAAACTAGCTAATCTTTTCAATTTCTAAATAAACTCTCCTTATTTGAAATTTGCCATTCTATTTTTTTTTAGCTTTGAAATCCTTTGTTTTTACCGTAGAATATAATGTTCCAGCGGGATAGATATTTCTTGAGACTACAATTGCTAAAAAAATAATGATTATCCCTGAAAAGATAATTGCTATTATCATTAAGATCGTATATAGTATCGGGTTCTTAGTATTGTTAAATAGTAATACTTTAGTAATTTCTTTTTTACTTAATCCTAATTCTTTACCTATTTTAACCAATTGAAAAAGATTGTCTATCATTTTTAAGCTACCTCCATTAACGTTTATTTTCGGTTTATTTGAATATTAAGGTATGAAACATATTCCTTAAGGACGAAATAGTTGAATCCAATTTTCCTTTCATTGGGAATTGTTTCGATGAAAACATTTTATTTTCTATTGCTCTTAAGCAATAAGGCTCTTCAAATTCTTTTAATGCATAAGCTGTTCCCAAACATCCTCCCCGACATGAATTTGTCAAATCACAATCTGTGCAATAGCCTTTTACCTGTATTTGTTTTAACCTTAATTTTTCCAGAATCGTCTTCAATCTCTGCGTTCTAATATTGCCTTCGATAAATTCATCGGGGAGCGTTAAACATCCCTTAATGTTCCCATTACTCTGAATTCCTAAAACAGATATTCCTGCTTGGCATCCAATCCATGGATCCAACCCTAGATTAGGTATGAACCTTGAAAAATGACCGAAACAGTGAGCACCAATAACTGGCAATCTTTTATAAGAATATTTTTTAACATTTATAGCAATGAATAACGCTACAGTGTAAAACTCTTCTCTGGATATAGTCAATTCTCTTGGAAAACGTCCAATAGGAAGTGCAATCTGAATTTGCCAGGCAATCTCTCTATCTAATAACAGTTTTTTTATTTTATCTAGTTCATTTAAATTCGTTTTACTTACAGTTGTAATAACGCTGACAGGTAATTTTTCCTCTTTTAATCTGTTAATCGCATTTAATGTTTTTTCGAATGCTCCTGAAATTCCTCTAAGGTAATCGTGAACTTTAGCTGTCCCTCCATCCAAACTTAGCGAGACACAGTCAGCTTTTAAGCTTTTTAACTTTTGAAGGTTATCAATCAGATTTAATCCATTAGTAACAATCGATAAATCAAGTTTATTTTTTTTAATCTCCCGTGCGATTTCATACCAATCGTCTCTAACTAATGGTTCTCCTCCCATTAAAGCGATTCCCTTATAACCACAATCACGGATATCCCTAACTAAGTTTAATGATTCTTCAGTACTTAATTCATCATGCCGAACTTTCCCAGCTTTTGAACCACAATGAATGCAGTTGCTATTACACTTTAGAGTAATTTCCCATACAGCGCAACTTGGTTTAATCATCTTAGATATTAAAGAGGTTAAGCTTGGCATATTTTAGATTTGGATTCAAATTTTTTATGTTTATTTAAGTACAGATATAAACTTCGAAATATTTTAGAAAATTGGATGTTTTAAAATAAGCTGAGTTGTTATTTAACATTTTTGGATAACACTAAGAAGATTCAATAATCAATAGGCCACTCTAGCAATGGATCACACGATTATGATAATTAAATAATTTCTTTTTTTTTTAATATTTAATTTTAAAATAGGATAGCAATTAAAGCCATATCAGATGCATAGTATTATTAATTTAAGCAGTAATTCCTATCACATTAAATAATATTTTTTCTAGAGATCTATTTATCCCAACTCATCCATTAATGACTTATTTAAGAATTAAAGTAGCTATATAGATTTTTCTTGTAAAGTTTCTCAAGAGCATTAAAGAAGCATCGAGGGCAAAAGATTGTTAATATCTGTCAATCCAGATACGGAGAACTCGTTCTCTAGTATACTGAGGGTGGTACTATAGTAAAAGTAGATGGGTATTAACCAAGTAATTTATAATTATTTTTTGTTTTAAAACTGCCGGTAAAAATAAGGATTTACTACTTAATTTCAGTATAATCTTTATATTCCCTATAGATAATAGATATTATATTACTCAAGATAATTATAATTGAGAATTAAATTTGAGAGAGAAGAAGAAGGTGAATGAATATGCTAGGAAAGTTAGTTAAAATGAATTCAAAAGCAAAATTAACATCAATAATTTTGGTCACTTCAGGAATTGTATTTGGTCTAATGCTATTTGTTGCCACCGATCTTAATTTCCCGGCAGAAAATAATGTTAAGAGTTCGAGAAATAACGATATAATTGATTTGGATACTTTAAAGACTTCCCAAGATGTTTTACTTTATTCTGAAGATTTTGATGATGGTGTTGCGGATTTCTGGGAAACTGTCGGGGGGACATGGACTGTTGAAAATGATCGATATAAAGCCACAGGTGCTCCGGGGGAACGCGTGAGGAGTTATTATAATAATCAAACATTTCACAACTATATCTATGAAGGTGATTTCAACCTCGTTTCTGGTACTGAAATGCAAATAATATTTAATATTCATAATATTTCTCTAGGCGTAGACCAAGGGCATTACTGCCAACTGACACTTTTCTATGATGACCCCGGTGATAGAAAAAACAGTATAATATTATATTCCACACAAAATTATCAAGCCACTCATAAAATTGTATCTTATAACTTTAGCAATAGCCAATGGTATCACTTTAAACTCATATCAACTGGAGCTGATGTAGAATTTCATCTGAATAATTCCTTAGTACTTTCATTTTCAGGAGTTTTCTTCACCTCTGGTTTTATTGGAGTGAAGGCAATGTATGGACCTATAGCGTACTGGGACAATATTACGATTAGCAGCATTAATTCGAACGATGATCAAATACCAGGCATTCCAGGTTATAATCTATTCTTTCTCCTTGGTATTCTATCAGTTGTAGCAATCCTTATATGGAAAAAACTGAAGAAATATTAAATCTATTTTTTTTCCTTTCTGTTTTATTCTAATTTAGAAATTTTCTAACTTCTTTTCAAATATTTTATTTAATATCTTTGACAATTAAAATCAAATAAAATTTATATTAATAATTTAATAGTTTAGTCTGTAAATAAATGGTAAAGTCTTATCAAATCCCTTGGGCCGCGTGGAGAGAGCCTGAGTATTTAGAATTATCGTTTCCCGATTCGTGGGATGTAACCGCTTGTAGGATGGAAGGTGCTGATGGACCTGTTTTAAATGATAACGAGATTAAACACTCAATTTTAAATCCTATTGGAGCTCAAAGGATATCGGAGTTAGCAAAAGACAAGGAAGCTGTAGTTATTGTCGTTGATGATATGACAAGATCTACTCCCGTATCAAGAATTATTCCTCATGTCCTTGAAGAATTAGATAAAGCAAATATAAATATTGATCAGATCACTATCTTACTGGCTTTAGGCGCTCATAAGCCAATGAATAGACATGATTGTATTCTTAAACTCGGAATAGATGTGGTAAATCAAATTAACATAGAAAACCACCATCCTTACGAAAACTTGACGAACCTTGGTGAATCCAAGATAGGCACGCCTATAGAAGTTAATTCCACATATGTAGATGCTGATTTAAAAATTTCGATCGGGGGCGTGATTCCTCATCCATTAGCCGGATTTGGCGGAGGTGCTAAAAATGTATTGCCTGGAGTATGTGGTATTCGAACGCTTGAGGCCAATCATTCTGCTGGCATGCGAGGAGTTGGTGCTGGGATCGGTCGGATGACAGATATTCGAAAAGATATCGAGGATATTGCCGATAAAGTTAGGTTGGATTTTTCTATTAATGCCATCCTAACGGAATCTGGAGAAATTGCGGCCTTGAGTTCGGGACATTTCAGAGACGCCCATAGAAAAGCAATGGAAATAGGAAAATGGAATTATGCTACAAAAATCACTCTTAACAATCAAATTTGCTTCTTTAATCTATTCCCTGAGGATTCTGAACTAAATCAATCGATTAAGGGATTCAATTTTTTAATGACCGCTCCAAATAATATTCTCGATAGTAAGGGTAGTATTGTTCTAATGGCGTCCTCATACGAAGGACGAGGATATCATAGTCTAATTGCTGAAACAGGAGCTAAGCTATATAAAAATATTGGAGATGGTCTCGTATGGAAAGGTATTGTCAAAAGAAGACAAGTATATTTCTTTTCTCCAAATATAAGCAAGCCTGATTTAAATCATTTTTATCCAAAATCAGTGAAATTATATAAAAAATGGAATAATTTAATAGAAGAATTATCCAGAGTTCATGGAGTTTCTCCAAAAGCAGCTCTTTTTCCATGTAGTATACAATTGGCTAAAAATTAGTTAATAATCTATGGACCATTCGAGCAAAGATATTATTAGATTTTTATGAGATAATCCTCCTCGAGTAAGTGTGCCTATAAAGTTTTCTCGTGTATACATTTTTTTTAAGGCATACCGTAAAATTTGGTTACCATGAAGGCCTTGTTGTTTGGCTTCGTCTTGGAATTTATGAGCTTCCAGATGAAGTGAACTAATCTCATCCATTTTTTCTTTTAGAAACTTTCTGCCTTTAAAAATTCCCTTCCCTGAAGTAAAGAGAAGCAAATCATTCATTTTATCTGTGAATTCATATAAGATTTTAATAGATTGATATATCAAGGAGATGTCTTCGGGAATATCTGTATCTCTACCAAATATCATTTGGTATTTTGGCATTACTGCGTCGGTGATAAATGCCCATTGTTGTTTTCGTTCAATTAAACTAATTTGTTCAAGAGCGTGTCCAGGTGTATCTAGTACATCAAAAAAATATTTACCAGATTTAGAATAAATTGAACTTTTTAATAGTTCAGCTTTAAATGGCTGATAATTCTCGCCCCAGGTCATTTGACGATAATCGGGGTAGTCTTTTTCTTTCAATAGTAATGGAATGGCAAGTTTACTTGCAAAGACGGGAATATTAAATTCTTCTTGAAGCATTCGACCCCCGCCACAATGATCTTCGTGATTATGGGTAATGACACATTTTTCAATCATATCGTCGGAATCAAGAGACTTGACAAAATTTCGAAGATCTTCAACCCCACCTGGAGGACCCGCGTCGATTAACAGACCATCAATTAAAAATACTGAAGTCCAAAAGGGTTGTGGCATTAATTTGTTATCTGAGGACCATTTCCACTCTAAAATTTCATTGTTACAGTGATATATCTTTTGAACAACCATATTCTCAGCAATTGATAAAATTTAGAATTTCAAATAAATTTTCTTCTTACACACTTTTGTAGAAACATATTTAAAGATTTATATCATTAATAATTTCAAATATCAAAATTATTTCGTTGAAATCTAAAATATAAGTGAAATCTAATTATGAATGTAGACAGAACGTTCAGAATTGTTGTAGGAATATTGCTACTTGTTAGCACCGTTACGATCTTTGCTTTATTATTTCTGGAAATTGATTCATTAGCAGTCCTTTTTAACTTTGGGATAGATATCAGTGCTGGAAATATAGGCGAAGCAATTGCAGGTGCTGTTGCCGGTTTAGTTGCCGGACTTATTTTTTTCTTTGCTATGATTTTTGTAGGAATAATTAACGCAATAATTTATGCCGTTTTCGGGGCATTAACATTGGCTCTTAAAAGAACAAAAGCTATGCCAATGATAGTATCGATATTTTCGGGGCTAGCTCTTTTTATCGGGATTAGGGCTTTGATAGTTCTAACATTAGGAGGGTACACGAGTATAATATTACCCTTACGTATTACAAGCGATATTATAGTAATAGCCTTGTCAATAACTTCAATCGTACTAGTTTTTCGGGAACAAAAACTTCCCCGAGTTGAATAATCTAATAGATTTTTTTTTTTATTTTTACTTAAAAGAAATGTATAAAAAAATAGAAAAGAAATAAAATCACTTTTAACTATTGCATTTTATCTGTGTCATTTACTCTTGAATCCTACATACATCAGGCCCAACCACCCAAAGGTGAACGCAAAACCACCGATAGGAGTTAGAAATTCAATCCATTGCATACCTGTGAAGACAATGATGTATAAGCTCCCACTGAAAAGGATGATGCCGATTAAAAATAACCATCCTGAGATATCAACCATTTTTAATTCAATATTTCTTGCTAATAACGCAACAATTACTAAAGCGATCGCGTGATACATTTGATATCTCACAGCTTTTTGCATGGTTATGAGAGTAGGATTAAGCTGATTTCCACCTATAATGTGTGCCCCATAAGCACCCGCTAAAACGGCAAAGGCGCCGTTAAAAGCGCCGAGAATTAACCATAAATTTTTTCTATCCATTTTTATGACCAAAATTTATATGTATAGTACTTAAGAATATTTTTTTAGTTTTTAATAATACCTTATTATTTTATAATTATAATAATACTGGATCAGTTTCAAGACCAATTCTTATAACATTCTCAAAAACCTCGTAAGGTTGAGCTCCAACTACTATTCTATCACCAATAATAAATGTTGGTACGCCATTTATTCCGTATTTCCTTAATTCTCTAAGCGATTTCTTTAACTCCTCATAAGGCTCTTCGCTATCAATATATTCAAGAATTTCACTCCTTTTAAAACCGATTGATTCTGCAATACTCAATAAAAAATCCTGATTGCCGATATCCTGACCATCTTTCCAGTACGCATCGAACACTAACTTGTGGAACTCGTCAAATTTTCCTTTTTGCCTTGCAAATTCCGAGAAATACAATGCTAACCGAGAATTTGGTAGCTTATCTGTAAGCTTTAGTGTTATACCGACGTCGTCTGCAAGCTTTACAATATTAGACATCATCATCTCTAAATATTCTTTAGGAAAGGGCAAATTTTTCAACTCAGTGCCCTCTTTTGGAGTTTCCGGATGAATCTCAAAAGGTCGCCACTCAACTTCAATATCAAAATTTTCTTTAAGCTGCTCTACGCGATAAAATCCGATGTAACAAAAAGGGCAAATATAATCAGAGAATACGATAATCTTTAACTTTTTTTGGCTCATAGTTCACGGTAAATAAGAGAAAACAAGCTTTTATAATTTATTGAATTAAAAAATAGGAATTATATGCAATTAGTCTTTCGAAAAATACTATCTTTAAACCAATTTCTCCATGAATAACCAGTGGGGTAAAAAAGAAGTTGGTACTTCGCTCTCAAGATATCGCTCTCTTTCCTGAAATCCCGCTAATCGATACACTTTTTGCGCAGCAGCCATAAATTCTCCTGTATCCAGGCGAATCGAAGAAAAGCCGAATTCTTTTCCCTTTTCTAATAATATTTCTAAGATTTTTTTTCCATAACCATTTCCCCTATAGTTCGGTCTTATGTACATTCTCTTAATTTCTCCAATTCCCTTTTTTATTGTTCTCAGTGCGCCCATTCCGATTACGGAGCCATCGTTTTGTATAATGTAGTAAATACCCTCAGGTGGTATATAAGATGTTAAATCTTCAAGAGTTCTCTCTGAGTATTCAAGGATGCTTTCTCCTATTATCGAAAACGTATCAATGGTATAATGTTTCTGTACTTCATCATTGATCCAAGTAAAATATTCCTCGGTTAGTTTAATTAAGTGTGATTTATGCAAGTCTAAATTAATAGGGAGAAATTCAACCATAATATCTCTAGTGCTCAGTACTTTAAAATCTTAAATAATTTCAAAATTCTACGGAATGAGAACATAAAATAAAAAAAAATATTGATTGAGAGATTATTCAATTCCTATCTTTGAAGCAAATTTTACAATAAGGAATATTATTAATGCTATTATTATGAAATTGATGATAGCAGCAAGAAAATTCCCTAGCCTAAATACTCCAATCTTGAACGATGAAAGATCTTCAAATCCAGGCACAAGGAGTCCGATTATAGGAGTTATAATATCTTGGGCTAAGGAAAGAATTAAAGCATTTACGGCAAGACCGAGTATGAAAGCAGATGCAAGACCAAGAATTTTATACTCTTTGATAAATTCTAAAAATTCTTTCGCTAGATTTTTTGGTTTTTCTTTTGGTGGTGGCGGTACTGGAGTCAGGAGTTCTCGAATTTTCTTCAATTCTTCTAACATATCTGTATCGGTTGTCAAATAAATTCACCTTATTTTTTTTTAATTTCTTTAGATTTTTTTAATTAATACTTATTTTGATCGTACTTAAATTTTTTATTTATGACCTATGAAATAAAATGAAATAATGCTGACTTCGTTTTGAATAGATTCCGCTTTGATTCGAACTTTATACGAACTTCGAACATTAACACTATTAATACCCTTAATGTTAATTATACATAATGATGAAATTATCATCTAATATTAAATAATAACAAAATCTTGAGAAATTAAAAGTGGTTAAGATGAATGATGTTAAAATAACCGTAGTAAAACAATTTGGTCCCGAAGATGTTATAGGAAAGGAGTTTATCCGAGCTGATGGGACTCCAATTGAGAAATGTGGAATGAAAGAAGGCCTTGAGTTCACCGTTAGTGAATCGGGGAATATGCCAGAGGGATTCTGTCACCACGCGTGGTATGGGCTTTACAAAAATATAGCAATTTTACAATCTGGGGGTGGTTTTCCTAACTGGACTGGAAAGGATATGATCTATACCGCCTGTCCAGATGGAATTCGTCCCGTTTGTTTTAAATTAGAACGTGTTTCCGAAAGAGGTGATTAAAAAGTGGAAGCTACAAAATTGGAATTTGAGTCAATATACTTTGATCTCTACGAATTAAGTTCAGGGATATTTGCGGCAATCTCAGCAGAAAAAATGCCTACTTCAAATGCGGGATTTTTTGATCTTGGGAATTATTTAGTAGTGTTCGATGCGCTCATGGATCCTTACTCTACTGTTGATCTCATCAAAGCGTCAAAACAATTTACAAACAAAGAACCATCTTTTCTAATAAACAGTCACCATCATATGGATCATTTATTCGGAAATCGTAAATTCCCTATGAACGTACCTATTATTAGCAGTTCTGAAGCTCTCATAGAAGCGCAACAAACTTTAGGGACACGAGTTAAAGATTTTAAAGAAAGAGCCCCCGAAGAAATTAAAAGAACAGAAGAATTATTGTTAAACGAGAAAGATCCAAATAAAATACTGGAATTGAAGAATGATGTAAATACATGGAACGAAATTAAGGAACCGAGTTTTAGTTTAAGGTTACCAGATTTTATTATTAACGATTCCTTTACAATTAAAGGCACTAAAAACCAAGTTCAAATAATTTACATAGGAGCGGCTCACTCAAAAGGAGATATTATAGCTTACTTCGAAAAGGAAAAAATCTGTTTTATGGGAGATTTATTATTCGAGGAAACAGATCCCAGTTGGGCTACTGCTGCTGAAGGGGTACCACACCCCCCAGATCCTGAACACCTTCGTGATATTTTAATAGAATATGCTGAAAAAGATATCGCAATTTATGTTCCTGGACACGGAAATCTTTGTACGGAGAAGGAACTTCGTGAAAACGCTGAATTCTACGACGAGTACTACATTAAAAAATAACGAAGACATCAAAGGGGATTCCTTTTTTTTCTATTCTTTTTTTTTAGTCAAAAATTATTTAATTCCTAATTAATTTCATTTAATTATGAGTAATGATGGATTTAATAAATTTAAAGGAGATGTTAATACCGAAAGGATTAAATATATTGCCGATCCTCAATTGAGAAATATCGTGAATGTTTCTATTGCCTTAGCACGACCTTTATTGGTAAAAGGTGAACCCGGTACAGGAAAAACGTTATTATCTCACGCTATCGCTGAATCTTTAGGAAAAAAATTAATTATTTGGAATGTAAAGAGCACAACGGAAGCAATAGATGGGGCTTACATGTACGATACGGTCCAAAGATTAAACGATAGTCGATTTGGAAGCGAGGATCGCAATGTAGATAATGTGAAAGATTACATCACCCTTGGACCTCTTGGGGAAGCTTTTGACTCTGACGAGCAAGTTGTTCTTCTTATTGACGAAGTAGATAAAGCAGATATCGAATTCCCTAACGACCTTTTACAAGAGTTAGATGTAATGGAATTCTATGTGAAAGAAACAAAAGAGTTTGTTAAGGCAAAACATCGACCCATTGTAATTATCACATCAAATAACGAAAAGGAACTTCCTGATGCGTTTTTAAGGAGGTGTGTGTTTCATTGGATTGAATTTCCATCTAAAGAATTTATGACTGAAATTTGTAACCTTCATTATCCAAATTTGAAGCAAAACTTATTAGATCAATGCTTGAAACACTTCTATGCCCTCAGGGCTATCACTAAAATAAGAAAAATGCCATCAACTTCTGAAATCTTGGATTGGATATCTGTGTTATTAAAAAGCGGTATAACAATTGAAGAATTGAAGAAAGGAATACCATTTTTAGGAGTATTAATTAAAAAAGAAAAGGATCTTGAAGTAGTACTAGAAAAAATCAAATTTCCGATCTAATACAATATAATCAGAATTTGAAAGCTGTTAAAATATCGTAGTAGTTGAGCTGGGATCTTGTTTTTCTCATAGCTGTCTTTATCTTATTTTTCTATTGGATATTATATCTTCTTAATGCTGTTTTGATGTCCAATCCCATAGAAAGCAACATAGCTTGATTTTTCAAATACAAACAAGATTTGATTAATTATAATTCTTAGCATTTTGATTCACCCCTTTCATTTAAATATTTAGACATTCATTAGGATTATATGTCAGAGAAAAGTGATATCTTCTTACCAGAAAATCATTTTGATGAGATTTCAAAAAAAATTCTGAATTACAATTGGGATGATTCAATTGTTTGGGAAATCACAGAACAGCAATACATACCAGTACTTAGAAAGTATCGGACTGTGTCAATTAAAGTTGATCCCAAGCTTCCTTGTTCGAAGGTGAATCCTTTATATAGACATAGAGAGTGGATAATCAGAGTATGCAATGACGCATCCTTGAACAATGGTAAAAGATTGAGTAATAGAATTATTGGTAAAATATGTAATATCGATAAAGGTGCTATTCAGAGATCAAGGAAAAAGTTTAATATAGATAGATATATGATTACTAAACCAAGTAAATATAAACCTTCTCGTTCAAAAATACTTGATATAAGGAGAGAACATCAAGAAGTTATTTTAGAATTCTTAAGAAAAAACTCCAATCATATTTGGGCAAATAAATATCTAAGACAAGGAAGACTAAAAAAAGGCATCGAGATCCATCATATTAATTTTGATAAACGAGATAATAGATACGAGAATTTATGGATTTATGGTAGTAAATCCGAGCATCAAAAAGGAGAAGCTAGCTTAAACCTATGTTTTGAAAAACTAATTAAAATGAGACAAATAACATTTTCTCAGGGTCATTACTTTCTAAACAAAAATATTGACTATAGATCTTTAAATTATGGTGATATAAAAAATATTCTTGAGCTAGAATCAATAGATTATTACAAAAAACTCGAAAACATCAAAGAAACAATAAAAAAAATTGAATGGAATAACATTTCTCAAGATTGGACTGTAAGTTTCAAAGGAAAGGGATCGAATCAATATACTCCCGATATTGTAGTCACTCTTGATCCTTATAGCGATTGTTCTAAAGACAACCCATTATATACGCACAAACAATGGTTTGAACGCATCATCACCGATAAAAGATTTCACCTTCGAGAAAAAGACATCGCTCAATTATGTGAAGAAAAACTAACTACGATAAGAGATTGGAAATTTAGTAAACATAAGCTAAAAAAATCATTTATTCCTAGAAAGACAATAATTTCGACAGTTAGAATTTCTGATAAGGATCATCCATTTGCTTTTGAAGGAAACAGAATGAAGTTACACCGTTATGTGGTAGAGCAATATCTTGCAAATCATCCAGAATCAGAAATTTCAAGAATTTGTATGAAGAGTGGAAAATATTTAAGACCTGAATGTCCCGTTCATCACATCAATTATGATCGTAGTGATAATAATATTGAAAATTTATGGGTTTTTCCAGACAAGTCAAGTCATCATACTACACATCAAGATTTAGTAAGATTAGTACCCGAACTCTTTTCCATAGGTTTTTTAAAGTTTAACAAAGGTAATTATGAGTTATTTCCTCCTAAGGAGCGGTAAAATGCCATAATTTCCACACTAACTTATATATTAATCTAATATAATTAAGAAATATATTTCTCAAATGTTAAATGATGTTAAGCGAAATCACGAAGAGGTAATAGGATTTTAAGATTTTTTTAAAAATAATAAAACAAATTCAAAGTCATTATCGATTGGATAGGCGTCCTGCTTAAAAGCGGAATTTCAATTGAAGAATTAAGAAAAGAGTTACCCTTCTTAGGCGTGTTGTTAAAAAAAAGAGAAAGATTTTGAAATAGCAATAGAAAAACTAAAATTCCCAACCTGATTCACTTTTTCTATGTTCTTGAATTTTTTTTTCATTCTCAAGGAAATTTTACCGGTAAGCATTACTGAGTTTTTAACTTTACTGGAAGCTCTCAATAAGGGGCTCATAAAGAACATGGTCGAATTCTATTACATTTCTCGCTCAATTCTTTGTAAAAATGAACATCATTTCGACATATATGACATTGCTTTCGCTAATTTTTTCAAGGATGCCTCCATCAAGTTTCCTGAAGAGATTCAGCAAGAGATTTGGGATTGGCTAA
Source organism: Promethearchaeia archaeon (assembly GCA_029856235.1). Lineage (GTDB taxonomy): Archaea > Asgardarchaeota > Lokiarchaeia > Sigyniarchaeales > SOKP01 > SOKP01. The sequence continues at coordinate 15,348 of JAHQWP010000193.1, read as the reverse complement.
ATAAAAATATAACCGTTCTTCAATTACCTGCAGTTCTTGAAGAATTATTTCCAAATATGAGCTTAGAAAAATTAGAAGAGGAATTCAGAAAATTACTTCGAGAGCAGAATGAGGAAATTAAAATCTTCATTTACTTTTTAAACTATAAAGGAGAGATTTATTAGTTTTAGAATTTCTTTAAGGATTGCACTACTTTATATTAGAAATTATGTCTATTTAAATGATTATTTAAAAAAGAGGTGAGGAATCATAAGCGAAAAAGAAGAGTTTATCTTGTATGTGCAAACTAGCGACGATCCGGAACGTCAATATTCGCCACACATTTTAGCACAGACTGCTAAAGCAATGAATGTTAAAGCACTTATTTACTATTTAGGTCAAAGCTTAAGAATCTTAAAACCTGGTAAAGCAGAGGAAATAAAAGCGGGAAACTTCCCTACGCTCAGAGAAATGATTGATAAAACGATTGCGGAAGGTATCGAAATTTTTGTTTGCGAAGCTTCAAAAAGAATGCTAGGATGGGAAACAGCTGAGTTAATACCAGGATTGAAAATAGTTGGAGCTGCGACATTGAACGATTTAGTGTTAGAAGCCGATGCAACTATGTGGTTTTAATTATTTCATAAATTTAGTACAGGAAAGAAAGATAGATAACCAATCGAATCTTAACTGGTTTTAACGAGCATACAAATAAATGCTCGTTCGAAACCTCATATTATATTCAGTTAGCGAAAAAACTTAAGGTCTCTCCAAAAAGCTAATATTGTTATTTTAATTATTTTCTAGTAACAGAATTGAAGTGAATAAAACTTAGCTAAATGTTTGTTGATTATTTTTACTATCTTAAAGAAAGATTACCTGTTAGTATTACAGAATATATGGCCCTTATTGAATCGTTAAATAAAGGGCTTATTCGCAATATGGTTGAGTTTTACTACATTTCTCGCTCGATTCTTTGTAAAAACGAACATCACTTCGATATTTACGATATCGCATTTGCAAATTTTTTCAAGAACGCTATTATTAAATTTCCTGACGATATCAAGCAAGAAATCTGGGATTGGTTAAACAAGGACATAACTATTCCCGAATTACTCGAAGGATTAAAAATCCTATTAAGTGAATATCAACAATATTTAAACATAGAAGACCTTCAACAGTTCCTAGAAGAGTTGTTACAGAAGATCAACGAAGACTTAGAAGGAAACCTATTAATAAACGCTCCGCAAGAGGTTAAGGACGAAATCTGGGATTGGCTACAAAAAAATATGGACTTATCGCAAGTTGATGGTAATTTTCAAGAAATGTTAAACCAATTTTTTAACCTCGAACAGATGCAGCAGCAATTCGAAGACCTTATGCAAAGACAAGACGAAGAACATAGCGGTGGAGATCATTGGATAGGGGGTGAAGGAACATCCCCGTTTGGACATTCGGGACAAAATCCGATGGGAATGCGGATAGGTGGATCTTCTGGGATGCGCATGGCAGTTCAAATCGCCCAGAAAAGAATATTTGCTGATTATCGAAAAGATGTCGTTTTAGACACTCGACAAATTAAAGTTGCGTTGAAACGTCTCAAAAAATTGGAGGAAATCGGAAAGCTTGACGAGCTAAACATGGATAAAACCATCGACAAGACCGCGAAAAATGGGGGAGACATCGAAATCATTTTCGAAAAACGCCGCAAAAATAATGTAAAACTCGTTCTTTTAATGGATGTTGGTGGCAGTATGAGCCCATACGCTCACTTAGTTAATCTTCTTTTTTCTGCCGCTAATAACATGTCACACTGGAAAGATTTTAAGCATTATTACTTCCATAATTGTGTTTACGATAAGCTTTATTTTAACGCACAACGCAATCCCGAAGAAGCCATAGATTTCGAAGATTTTGCCAAAAAATACGATAGCAAATACAAAATCGTCGTAGTAGGAGACGCTGCTATGGCTTCATGGGAATTAACTGAGCGATACGGCTCAATTTATTACTATCACAGAAATGAAATGCCCGGAATTTACTACATTAGAGAAATTGCTAATCACTTCAAAAATAATGTCGTTTGGTTAAATCCTGAACTAATACGGCTTGAGTGGGTGCCGTGGACTCGAAAAATTATATCGAGCATCATCCCGATGTATAATTTGACAGTGGAAGGAATCGAAGAAGCTATGGACTACTTAAGGACTGGTGGGAAAAACCAATACACTACGGTCCAGATGCTAAAAGGATTGAATTACTAGTCTCTTCTAATTAAAAAGAAAAGAACTAACTCTTAGATATAATTTTAACCGTTCTTTTTCTACTATCTAATAGCTAAAATTTGAACATGGATTTCGGCCCTTTTGAAATATAGCAAATTATCTTGATAAGAAGGCTTAAAAAAACCTTCAGTGGTAAACTTTAAAAACTTCTATCTTAGTAATCTGGAAACTAATTTTTATTTAATTGGTAAAAATTGACAAATCCGAAAACCCTTGCAGAGGGTAAGTTCTCTCCCAACTATGATTTTTTTGAGAGCATCATTCTAATTCGGATTAAATTTTTTAAGGAGTTAAAGGCTTTTGCTCTTTAGTAATAAACTCAACGGTATCAATAAATTCTTCCTTGTATGTAAGCTCCGTGCTACAAATTCCTTTAATTTGTTCAACAAATTGGATGTTTCTATAATATTTGAGGTCAATTGCTCGAGCTGGACAGGACGACACGCAAATTCCGCACCCTTTACATTTTAAATCGTCTACTACAGCGATTGCGTCTTCGTTGACTTTTATAGCCTCGTAATTACAAACTTTCTCGCATCTATGACACCCCATACAGAGATTGTCATCAATTTCAGCTACCATTAGTTCTTGAACAATAGAGTCTTTGGAAAGCAATGTAGCTGCTTTACTTGCGGCAGCTGAAGCTGTTGAGACGGATGAAGGAATGTTTTTTGGGCCAGCAGCGCATCCACATATATAAATGCCCATATTTGTTGTTTCCTGAGGTTTTAAGCATCCATGAACTTCAGTTAAAAATCCATAGCTATCTTTACTTAAACCTAATGTCTCAATCATTTTTACTGAATTTTTAGAAGGCACCATACCAGTTGATAGAACAACCATATCAGCATTCAAATTTATTGGCTGATTAGTAAGAGTATCGAAAGCCGTAAGTTTTAATGTATTTGATTCTAGGTCCTCTTGGATATCTCCAACTTTGCCCCGAATCGTTAAAACGCCCGCTTCTCTGACTTTTCTATAATATTCTTCGTTGCCTTTGTCCCATGTGCGCATATCTATGTAAAATATGACAATTTCCATATCAGGGTATTCTTGTTTTAGTAATTGAGCGTTTTTAAGAGCAACGCTGCAGCACACTACTGAACAGTATGGGTTTCCTTTCAAAGATCTTGAACCAACACACTGAATCATAGCTACCACTTTTGGTTTTTTTCCATCAGAGATCCTGTATACATGACCATCCGTTGGACCAATTGGGCTTAGCATGCGTTCTAGTTCTATTTGAGTAACCACATCAGGATATATACCATATTTATAATCGTTATATTCCATAATTGGATATTCATCATAACCTGTAGCGGCTATTACTGCTCCAACATTAACATCAATATATTCTGGTTGTTGGTCAAACTCAATTGCTTCGGCAGGACAATTTCTTTGGCAATTTCCGCATTCAATGCATATACTTTCGTCTATTGTAGCCAGTTTAGGTACCGATTGTGGGAATGGGATGTAAATTGCGCTCCTTTCACCAATCCCCCTATTAAATTCGTTAGGAACTTTGATAGGACAATTTTCCGTGCATAGTCCACAACCTGTGCATTTTTTTTCGTTCACATAGCGGGGATTTTTTTTGACTTTAACATTGAAATTCCCAGGAATGCCGCTAAATTCGACGATTTCGCTGTAGGTAAGCAGAGTTATGTTAGGATGTTTCGAAGTGCTAACCATAATTGGCGCCAGAACTCATATCCCGCAATCGTCAGTGGGATAGATTCTGTCTAATTGTGCCATTTTTCCCCCGATTGTAGCTTCTTTTTCTACTAAATAAACGTGGGTTCCTTGGTTCGCTAAGTCTAAAGCAGCGTTCATTCCAGCTATTCCTGCGCCAATAACTAGCGCATCTTTTTCCACCAAAATTTCCTTGTAAGGGACAACTTCCAATTGTCGAGCTCTATTTATTCCTCCTTTTACCATTCTAATAGCCTTTTCGGTAGCTCTCTTCTTGTCATTTGAGTGCACAAACGAACAATGTTCGCGAATATTAACCATTTCAAAATAATATGGACTCAATCCCGCTTCTATTAACACCGCTCGATAAGTAGTCTCGTGAATTTTTGGAGTACACGCCGCAACAACTATTCGATTTAATCCAAAGTCTAAAATATCGTTCTTAATTAAGTTTTGACCTGGATCGCTACAAGTGAATTTGTTAATCCGAGCAATTTTTACGTCCGAAAGCCCTTCAACAGCATCTCTTACTCTATCGCAGTCCACAGTATTACCAATATTAACTCCTCATTTGCAGATATAAACACCGATTCTAACATTGATCTGTAAATCAGACATTTAATACACCTTTTTACAATATCACCATATAATTTTTTTTTATTTTTTTTTTATTTTGATTTCTTCATTTAATTCAATAATTTCTAAACCATAGATTTAACTTTTTTATAAGATCTTAATTTAGATTTCACAAAATAACCCTTGCGTTCCATTTTCGTAATTGCATAGCGCAATAGAAGATCTTTCATGCGTCTTCCTCTTTCAGAGTCGATTTCTAAGCTTTGGATTTTACCATTTCTTAAGGCCTCTGTTATTAATTGACGCCCCTTTTTAGTTCTTGTAATTACTGTGGTATAATTATCTGGCGAACCTAAACCCCCAAACGACACATCCGCATATACATTCGAAAAATCACTACACGCATTACACGCAGGTCGCATGTAATTTTTTAAATCCTCAAAAGCAATATGGATTAAGGATTCTTTGTTTTTGTCTCCCTTCAATTGTATAATCAGGTCTTCTTTGATCTTAATCTTCTCTATGTCCTCAAATTTAAGATTAAACTCCCGTTCAAACTGTTTGACTTTTTGCTGATCAAATTCGAAATTCTCGAAACAAAATAACCCTAAACAGTATTCTATATTTTGTGAAGGTATAATGCCAAGATTCTGCATACTCCTAATCGTGTAAATTTGACACGGAGTTCCGACGACCGCTAACTTTTTGAACTTGGTAGTCTTTATCTTAGGAAGCGCGCTCGTATACGAATGAAACCTCTGAACTTCCTCTAATTGCTTAGAAAGCCCTAATCCAAGCCCTGAAGCACTTAGTAAGTCTTCCTTGTTCCTGGCAAAAAACGGCTCTCTAGAGAAAGGGGCATTCGTTTTTGCTACTATTGCTCCATCTATTAATTTCTTTTCAAACAGGTAATTCAGCAAGGAGTTTACAACTCCTCCGTCCGTACCGTGGCGCAAAAAATCGTAATCAACTGCTTGACACGAATAGAGATCACATGTATTGCCAAGGGGCATCGACGAAAAATCTAATAGATTAAAAGTTCTATTAAGCTCATCATCGAATACATGAGTTTGCGGACATAAATGATAACAAATTCCACATTTAAGGCAATTTTCTTTATTTATAAATACAGGAGGAGAATTTGGTTCTTTATAACCAATTACATCGTAATCCATCGAGTTGCAGAAACTTACGCATCCACCACATTGCTGACAAATCCCTTTATTATGGACTTCTACTATCAAATCTTCAAAACTTTTCACTTGTGTAATACACCTCTTTTGCTATATTTCGTTATTTTATTTTTGCTTTTAATAATTTGGCTTGCTAAACCAAACATATAACAGTCGATTCCAATAATGCGACCTTTCGATTATCGCATTTTTATCTGAAAACCGACTTTTAATTATCAAACTCCTAATTATGATATAGTGAAATAGTATATAAACTTTCGCCTTCTGATATCTCTAATTTACTATTTCCGACAATTCATGATCATTTTCGCCCATTCCAATGGGATGATCAAGTGTTAAAAAAAAAAAAAAGAAAAATAACAAAATTATTTTATTATGATAATTTTAGGCTTTTTTGATTCAACTCCATATGATAATTGTTTTATGTTGATATTATATTATTATCTATTATCGTCCCAGACGAAGAATTGAGAACTTCCACAATTTCGACATCGGAATCCCCTATAAGTTGGTAATCGGCTATAGAAATAATCATTATTCTCTATTATTCCCCCGCACGCAGGACAATAATCAAATGTGTGTTCTCTTTCTAATATTAACAATAACCTTCACCTCCTTTATATTATATTATTCTGCAAAGGGATTTATTTCTTCAAATTCCCTTTCAAATTCAATTCCAGATGTAAATTGTTCTATTAATAGTTCCTTTAAACTATGGCCAATAGGGCGTCCTTTTTTATGAATAGCGCGGCCCACGACAGCCTCTGCTGTTTCTAACACCATTTCTGAGAGTGTTGGATGGCTATGAATTGTTTCTGTTATTTCTTCAATAATTAATCCGTTTTGCATAGCAAGCGTAATTTCAGCAATTAATTCTGATGCCCCCTCTCCAATACAAGATGCACCGACAATTTGATGCGTAAGTTTATCTACTAAAATAACTAAAAGACCATCTTCTCCCACACATTTAGCTTTTCCAAGAGATCCGTAAGGAAATTGTCCTACTAAAACATCAATCCCTAAGGCTTTTGCTTGCTTTCTTTTTAACCCAACCGATCCTATATTAGGACTCGTAAAGATTGTAGCGGGAATAACTCTATAATTTGTTCTCCTCGGTCTTATTTTAAATTGTTTAAGACTAGATAAAGCATTTTCCACAGCAACATCACCCTCATAACTCGCCACATGAGCAAGCATAAGTCCTCCTGTTACATCTCCAATAGCAAAAATACCCTGAACCGAAGTTTCTAACGTAGCTGGATCGACTTCAATTGCTCCCCTTATAGTCTTGATTCCTAACTCTTCTAAACCTAAATCTTTTGATAATTTATTTCTACCAATGGAAACCAAGCAATAATCTGCTTCATATGTTAACTGCTCTGCTTCTTCAATTTCGTTAGCTGAAAAGGAAGTAGAACAGGTTGTAGCTTTCACGTTAGAACCGGTGTTTTCAACGGATAATACATTTTGAGAAGTAACGATTTCAATACCCATTAAATCGAATTTCTTTTTTAGTTCTTTAATTATAATTGGTTCTTCCCCGGCTATAGGTGATGGGAGATACTCTAAAATGGTTACTTGACTTCCAAAAGTTGCAAAAATATCTGCAAACTCACATCCTATTACTCCCGCACCTATGATTAACAAATGTTCTGGAATAATCTTAAAACTAGGATCTAAAATATCATCACTTGTTAATATCCTCTCGTGATCTACGTTAAAATTAGGTATTAAAGCAGGCGTCGAACCTGTAGCAATTATAACTCTTTTAGCACAAATTTTCTCATCATTATTATCTCCTTGAATTAAGACTTCAAAACCATTTTCAGTATCGCCTCCAAGAATTTTACCATACCCAAAGTAAACATCGTTCTTCCAGGCTTTTTGAAGGTTCGCAATTCCAGTACCAAGCTCGTCTACAATTCTATTTTTTCGCTCAACAACCTTAGAAAAATCAATGTTATAGTCACTAATTTCGATACCAAATTCTTCAGCATCTTGCAGTTTTTCAAAAAAATGTGCAGACGCAAGTAACGCTTTAGTTGGAATGCATCCTCTATTTAAACACGTTCCACCTAACTTATTTTTTTCTATTAATGCAACTTTCGCACCATATTGCGCAGCTCTGATCGCAGCATGATAACCGCCTGGGCCTGCGCCTATAATCGCTAAATCATATTCAACCTTTAAACCTTCCTTTTTAAGCATTATTCACCTATTTATTAAAAAAAAAATTATTTTTTTAATTATTAGAAAATAATAGATTTGTTTTTTGAATGAACAAAATGTTGGATTGAACATTATATTGTTTTGCTTGTTTCGCAATCTCAGCAAAAGTATTTTCTTCACCAATATAAATTAATGTCAAATCTTTACTATCCAATTGTTGAATAGTTTGTAAAATTCGCTTAATAATTGAACTTGTTTGAGCTACTTGGTTAATATAATGCTTTAATTCCATAAGTTCCTGTGAATAATGATCAATCAAATAACTCAACTCTTGCGCACTTGGAGTATTTTTATTGTCTAAGGCTTCATATGTCGCCCTTAATTCTTTATACTTTTTTTGAATTTCAATAAGTTGGCTTAAAAACTGACCCTTTCTATAATGCGGTAATTCTAAAGTAAAATAGGGTATATTATCTTTTTTTAATACTTCTGATAAATAAGTTTGATTGAATTCTTCCAAGTATAATTCTCCTAAATCTATAATTACAGCATGTACTGGCAAATTTTTGATGTTATCCATCAATTCTTTAACATAAGTTTTTTTAACTATGGGATTTATGGATAACTTATGATTTTCTAAGAATTTACCTTGTGGAATTTGAGGATACCATGCATCCAGGATTGTTTTCTTCTTATCAACCCACCATTTTTGTTTTTCATTATCTTCCTTATTACCTATATAAACAGAATAATTATTTTCTTCTATGGTCTCAAACATCATATCACTCATTATTATTCCTCTTCTTGTTTTTTATTTATAATCCAATGAAAAAATTAATTTATTAAAATTTAAATTTAGAAAAAATTTACCTTTCCAATAATATAATGTAACTTTCCATATATAAAGGTATCGATATCGATCACCCATACCTTGGAAATCAATAATCAAATGTAGCAAAAGAGAAGTGACCTGATCAATCTTAAAAATTAATACTGTTTTGTCAATAAGAAACACAATCAAAGTAAGTTTCTATTTAGAGGAGAAATGAATAGGATGATTAATAATTAAATCTAAAGACCGAAGGATGAAAAGGTTTAATATTCTCAATTATTGAAAAAAAATTGAGGAGGGTTTGTTTGAAGAAAGCTTAAAAGATAAAAATAATTAAAATATTAAGTATAGGCTTATCCGCCTTTGATTTTTTGTTTTCTTTTTAAAATCTCATTGTATAATTCCTCTGAGTCTGGGGGAGGAATTATTTCGTCTTCTTTTCTTTTCAGTTGCATAGCCTCTTCAGGACACACGGCAGCACAGTTTCCACATCCTATACAGCGTTTAGTGATTACTCTAGCAATTTCATTTTTTAGTTTAATAGCGTTCATTTGACATCTTTCTTGACACGTACCACAACCTACGCATAGTTCACTGTTTACTTCGGCATAATAATTAGTATGAACGAAGTCTAGAGGTCGTGGCAAAGAGCTTATTCCTCCTAATACGCCACAACAACAACCAAAGCAACTACAAATGTAATTTGGCTTGATCGAGTTACTTGCTTGTAGTATTAATCCATCTTCTTGATTCTTTCCAAGTACATCTAAAGCTTCGCTTTTGGTTATTTCTCTACCTCTACCTATATCAATAGAAAGTTGCACATCATGCCCAAATCCCATGCAATTTTATAGTACAGATGTTTGCTATAATGTGAAGGGACTTTGTTGCTTATAACAAAGGGCAAAAAATTTGCGAATATTATTTCTAAACTATCTTTCTTAATCTTTCTTTATTGATAGTTATGGTATAAGAATCGTAGAAATTCGAACCATATTTTTGGAAGAAATCTTCTTTCTTTGCTAAGATTGATTTAGTGTCTTCTTTTTCTGGTTTACCGGCAGCCCAAAAGATTTTACCAGAACTGTTTAGGTTAATTTTTTCATGATCTTTTATTACTTCACCCGCTTTTATTACGTAGTCTATATTGCCGAGAGCAGATTTGAATTTTTCATAATCTTTTGAAATATTAGTATCGTTCAGATTCAAATTTAAAATGTTAAGATCACCATCAGCTCCTATACCTAAGTTCCCTTTGATACTCCCAATACCGAGAGATTTTGCGGGGCTCGTCCGAGTTAAAATAACGAAGTCATTAAATGTTAATGCTTTACTACTACTGGTAAGTGAGTTGTCCTTTAAGAACCCAGCTTCCATATCATTTGTAAATTGTTCGCGGGCATTGTTACTAATTAGCCAACTTGCGATTTCGGGAAGATTTTTTATATCTGCGTAGTTAGGATAATTAACTGAAAACTGTAGTTGCCATGGAGATATATTCAATGCTAAATCAATCGCGTTTGCCCACATTATGCAATCTTCTTTATTTTTTTTATTGAATCTTCGAAGGGTCGCAAACGAGTCTCCTTCAGACTCTACAGAGGATCTAATTAGTTTGTACGGATATGTTGAAGTAATTAGTTTGTTAATAAGATGCCGATCGGAAGTAATCAGAGGATTTATTGCGTTAAACCCTATGAATCCCAAATCCATGTCAAAATCTTGATTCTCGTTATAAAATTTGATCAACTCAGAATTATCCCCATCCATATTATAACTTGAGCCATGTGCAAGATGAAATATTTGAGATCGTTTTACTATAGAATCGTTATTTGGATTAGGTTTTAACCCAAGCGATTTTACCTTACTCAAAGTTGCGAGTAAGTTTTCTTTAGAATATTGGGATTCGTACCCCTCGATATGAGCGTGAATAGAATGAGGTAAGCCTAAATGCTCAACAAATTTAGGAAGTTTCTCATAAACATCCATGGGAGCGAAGTTAAATAGCCTTCCTTTATCTGTTAAGTTTTTTCTAACTACTTTCCAATTCCAGTTCTCTGCTTCGAATGGATTATAGGCTTTCAATCCAAAACCCTTAACTTTCTCCAATAGATTTGATAAAAAGACGGCGCCCTCTTCAACCATATCTTTCTGAAACTCAAGCTCTAGAGGCCATAAATTGCTGGGATTTAAAAGGAAAGCTTTATCTAACACGGGCAACCGTTTCAAGTCAAACATGGTTTGTTTCGTGAGCGATGGAAATACATTTGCTTCAAGAATAAAAGTGTATCCGTTTGAAACATAATCTTTTGCAATATTGTTTAATGTTAGGCCGTTCCATAAATTCTGAAATTCAAGGTTAACAGAGCCTAATAATCGAGCCCAATTAACTTGTTGGGAGGCAACGTGAGCGTGAATCTCTACTGCTGCTGGAATAACTATTTTCCCTTTCGCGTCTAATTCTTGAATGTCGGAACTAATTTTGAATTTCTCTACGATTTTTCCATCTTCGATTATGATATCCTTTGTTTCACCTTCTATTTTATTGAGGGGATCAAAAACAAAACCGTTTTTTACAAGAAGTTTAGTCATCTTAATTTTACCCCCGGAGTTCCTCCATGATTTCTTTAAATTTAGTAACTGGATCGCGTGTAGCTTCCACATTTACAACGATATTCTTATAGAGAAGCTCATTATTTTTTACTAACGATAAACGATTTGACCATATAGAAACGGGCATAACAATCGTGCTTTCATGAACATTTTCATCCTTCTCAACTTTAACGATTATACTCCTCTCTTCATTCGATATTTTTAAATGTAAACTCGGGACTAAATTCAGTTTTTCGAAATCCTTAGGATTGATAAAACATATCGCTAAATGCTCTACTAGAGATTGTTCTGTCCCAAAAGCATACTCTTTTGCTTGATCGTTATCGATTTTTCTCATCGAGTTTAATATGAAGTCCATGTTATTCCGACCTCCCTTGATTTAATAATTCATATAATTGATTAAGTAACTCCTCGTCCGAAGGAAGGTTATTCGGGGGGTTTAATATTTTACTTAACTCAATTGGAATTTGATCTAAGCGGTAAGCCAATCCACCACTTTCTATTCCAGATATTGCTGTAGGTAAAACGACTTCTGCTATATGGGAAGATGCTGTGCTGTGATTATCGATAAGTATTAATGGTTTTTTCGCAATTTTAGAGCTTAACGAGTGAGGTAAATGGGAGATTGGGTCTGTACCAACGATAATAGAACTATCGAAATTATCATTTTCGATTTTTGAAACTAGAGTCTCCTCTGTTTTTACCTTTTGATTTTTTTTGAATTCTAGACTGCCAGAGCTTCCATAAGCTGAAAGCGCTACGTGATCAAATCCCGTCATGTTAAAATGACCTCCCATTAATAGCAACGAAATTCGACCTTTTTCTTGCCTTTCATTTATCATTTGTAATAATTCTAATAATTCTTCTACCAGATCATAATCGGGATGAGGTTGAATGACACCTTGGCCAAGAATTATTACTCCATTTTCGGCGCCCGTGAGATGGAGCAACATTCGTTTAAGATCATCTTTATCTATTCCTGCAACCCCTTCAGAGGGAATACTATCCACAGAACAGCACTCCTCTTTTAATATTCGGATTAAGTCAATATCTTTATTTGGTTCCACAATTAAAGGGAGATCTCTTACGCCCATAACGTTAAAAGATGCTGTCTTTATTGGGTCAATAATAATTAGTGTTTTAATTTCTCTCCCTGTCATACGAAACTTACCTCGGGAGAAAAGAACTTTATTTAATAAACGAGGAATCGTTTCTGCAGGATTTGCACCCCATAGAATAATTAAATCTCCTTTATTTATTATCTCTGTAATAGTCGTTAGGTTTATCCCTAATTTTTTTGCTTTATTTAAGAACTTCCCTTGACAAATAGAAGCGTTTGAGTCTATGAAGCCCCCAATTTTTTGTGCTAATTTCATCCCAGCTTCTTGAGCTTCACAAGTTACGTTTGAAAAACCATATAGCAGCGGATTGGAAGAATTTTTAATAATTTCTGTTGCTTTATTTAAAGCCTCTTCCCATTTTACTTCTTTTAATTCCCCCTCTTTTCTAATCATAGGGTGGGTAATTCTATTTTGAGCGCTTACTTGATCAAACCTTTCTTTTCCCTTCAAACAAGCGCCAATAACTTCAGTTACAAACAACCCGTCGCTTTTAATAATTAAATCATCACATAATAACGAACAACCTGAACAAGTGATTCTTTTCATGCTGAGTTCCTCATTAATTTCAAGTGTTTAATTAATTACACATATTCAATTTTTACTGCTTCCCGAGGGCAATAGGTTTCACACACGCGACACTCTCTCTCCCTTCCCCCTGCTTCCAACCTTCTACAGTGCTCAATTTTTAAGAGTTCGCATTTCCCTCCTTTAACTTGAAAAAGTTGGTGCTGTTCTGGTGGATATTCTGGAGCCTTCCCACTTAAACTAGATGGGCAATATCTCGCATTTACTGGGCATACGGTAACGCAGATCCCACAACCATCGCAGAGATCATCGTCTATATTTATCTTTAACTCTTTTATTTGCCCCTCCTCTGAACCAAGCATCTCTTTTAATATATCGTATTGTTTTTTATATTTTGGTTCTAAAAGAGGTGTACATTCGTCAACCTTAACTATACCCTTTAGTAAATCTAAACTAAAAGCCATACACGTAGGCTTTCCACACTTTTTACAATTTGTTTTTGGTAGGTATTTGTACAATTCCATAAAGTTTTGGATTGGTAAGTCGATTCACCTTAGAATTGTTAATAATATAGAGTTCTACGTGTGATTAATATTTAGAACCTTATTAATTTCTTTAGATTATCGAATATAAATTATTCAGCTCCTAAAGATTCAAAAGCTTATAATTATATAAAGTTGAAAACGAATACTGTTTATATTAATGTAAAACAAATTTTAACCATCCAACTAAACATTATTATTGAGTAGAATATGCAAGTTAAAATCCTAGAAGATTATCAAGTTGAGAAGATCCATCTAAAAACGCTTGAGATTCTTGAAAACACGGGTGTTTATGTGCCCCACGAAGAGGTCTTATCAAAATTCGAAAGTTTTGGCGCAATTGTAGACAGTACAAATAATATTGTGAAAATCCCATCTAATTTAGTCATGGAACTCGTAGCTAAAGCGGGAAAATCCTTCACGATATATGGACGAGATCTTTCTAAAACAGCAGAATTTGGCGTAGGAAAGCGGAATTATAATTCTTCAGCAGGTCAAGCGTTCTGGATTGATAATATAGGTGAGCCAAGAAGGCATACTACCCTCAACGATGTTCGAGAAGCTACCAGACTTGGCGATGCATTAGAGCAAATAACAATCCCGGGTGCCATGTCAGATCCCCTTGAAATCCCCCTTGAGTGGCGTTGTGTACAAGTAGCTCTGGAGATGATAAAAATTACTGATAAACCTATTACTTATTGGTTTAACGATAGACGATCTGCAAAGCATCTCGTCGATTTACTTATAGCCCTTAGGGGTGACGAAAAAACGGCTCAGACTTACCCTTTATTCTACCCTCTTTTTGAACCTGTTAGTCCCTTAAGCTTCCCATTTAACGGGATTGATCTCTTATTCGAGACTGCTCGAGTTAACTTACCAGTGCATATCGGTCCAATGGCTCAACTGGGAGTTTCTGCACCCGCTACCGTTGCCGGGACTTTAGCCCAAGAAAACGCCGAAATTTTAGCAGCAATTTGTATTACTCAACTCATCCGTGAAGGAATGCCTGTATGTTACGGTGGAATTTGTCATGCCTTTGATATGAAGACCATGCAAATCATCTTTGGAGGTCCTGAGCAAGCGATATTCTCCATCGCAATGAGTCAAATAGGAAAATCTTATGGGCTTCCTGTCTACATCAATGCTGGATTGACAGATTCTAAAAAGCTTGATGCGCAAGCTGGACTTGAGGCAGGAATTACATTATCATTAGGAATCGCTTCTGGAGCAGATATTTTTGGGCACATGGGTATTTGTGGAATGGATCAGGGGACTTCGTTAGACATTCTAATTATGCAATCAGAGATCATTTCTTACTTAGAAAGTACTAATAGAATAATCGATTTTGACGATGACCTTTTTGCTACCGATCTCATCAATGAAGTTGGACCCAAGGGAACCTTTCTTAATAAGCGTCATACTGCGAAGAATATAAGGAAGGAATTATGGTTTCCAAGTCTCTTAGATAGGAAAAATTACGATAATTGGTTGAAGGCGGGTTCTACTGGCATGGAAAAACGATGTCGTGATCGCAAAGAAGAACTCCTTGCAAAACACGAACCAAAACCCTTAGATAAAGATGTTAAAAAAGATCTTGAGAAAATTGTTAAAGATGCGAAACAGAACATTTCAAAATAACCTTAAAAGGGGATTTTTAATTATAATTAAGATAGGTGATTAAAATAACTTCTAAAAATTTGAATATTGTTGCGATTATTGCCCATCCTGACGATTGTTCCATATTTTGTGCTGGAACGCTAGCGAGATGGTCGGAAGAAGGTCACAATGTATCCGTATTATGTTGTACCAGCGGTGAAGTGG